>JAAFJG010000026.1 GCA_013298075.1 Cytophagales bacterium
ATTCTGAATTTTACCCAATAAAATTTGGGAAAATATGGATAGATTTGACATATATATTCTTTTTTATGCAAAATAACTAGTTTAAAACCACTTTTCAAAATAAAATATTTTTTCCACAGCTTTCAAAGTAAATATTTCGAAATTCAACCTTCAAAACTAAATATAGAAATGAAAAATGTGGACGAAAAAATATTCTTTGAAGCAAAAGTTCGCCAAAAAGCTGACGAATTTAATAACCACCCTACTAAAAAACCTGTAAAACTCATGGAACATTTAGTGAAATTACTATCTTGGGAAAAACAAACTATTTTAGACCCTTTTATGAGAAGTGGTTCTACTGGCGTAGCTTGTGTATTACAAGATAGAAATTTTATAGGATATGAATTAGAAAAAGATTTTTATAAAATTGCAGAAAGAAGACTAACCGAAATAGAAAAACAAACTAAAAATTGAATAGAATTTTTAAAATTGAAAACAAAAATTGATAAAAAACACTAAAAATTCAATAAAAAAAGAAAAAATCCATTTTAATGCACACTAAAATCTTTGTCGTTTTAAAACCGCCATTATTATTAATGCAAAAATATGAAAAATATTAGATGCCTCCCCAGCGGTGAGGGAACTAAAAGTAGGTTTTTTTGAGTGGGTAGTTTATTTTTTAGATGCTCCCTAATGACTTTTTAATTTTGTAAAAAGACGTTTGTTTTATTATTTCTTCATTAAAAAGTCGCCATCAAATTTATATAATTTTACAAATTTAATGCTTTTTTTATCTTTTTTGTTGAATATTTTTGTTTTTTTATTTCATATCAATTTTAAAATTCCTATTTTTTTACTGCAAAAATATTGACTTGTAAATCCATTTCATTTTTTGGATTGGTATAAATAAAAGGCAATTTTCTTGTTTGTTCATTTTTTATAAAATAGCGAAAATTATTTTTTTCTAAAATGGATAAAATTTCAGCCAGAGATTGTGGCAAACCTTGATAATCGTGATATTCGATAAAAATATTTTTACATTTATATAATTCATCTGCACAATCTTTGATAACTTGTGTTTCTGCTCCTTCAATATCCATTTTTAACATATCAATTTCAGTTTCTTGTGCCAATAAATCTTTCAAACGCAACGAATTGATTAGTTTTTTTTCTCCATTTCCTATGATAGAACCTGCATCTGCACCTTCTAAATTCATTTCTATTCCATTTTCATCAATCCAAACTGCTTTTTTATGAATGATTACATTGTCATTTACTTTATTTTTTGCTAAATTTTTTTCTAAATAATCAGCAATATTTTCATCAGCTTCAAAACATTTTATTTGTGCCAATGGATATTTTTTTTTGAAATATAAAATACTTAAACCAACGTTAGAACCACAATCATAAATCAAAGGCGTTTTTTTTTCGGTTTGAAAATGATAGTATTCTTCTAAAAAAATTTCTTTGAATTGATACACAAAAGATTGTGCGTCTGGCAAATGAAATGAATAATGTAGAAAACGAATTTGACAAGGTTGATAACGTTTTTTTTTGCCATAAAAAAATAACAAATACGCAAAAGTTCGACCTTGTTTGGTGAATAAAATTTGATATAAAGATTTGAAAATAAAACGAAAAAGTAGCATTTTTTTGAAGGAATAGAAATGATTTTTTTGACTAATTAACAACGTTTTTTTAGTTTTTTTATTGGATACAAATTTCAAATATAACCATATTTAAAAAAATACTTTATTCTAACTAATAAGTCAGGTTTAAAAAATAGACTTAAATTTTTTTTGATAACTTCATTTTCTTCTATATTTTTGACAAATTGATAAGATTTTTCAGATAATTCTATGTCAAATTTTTTCGTTTCTGGCGTATGTGTGCCTGTATTATCTGTGCCAATATTTTGAATTTTTGAATGAATTGGATATACACAAAAACCTTTATGTTTGAAATGTGTATAAATCCAACGAATTGCCCAAGAATCTATCAAACCATTTTGCTGTTTTTTAAGCATCAAAATCAAATCTTCTCCAATGGCTTTGAATTGTTTTTTTTCGATATTATTTTTGATAAATGATTGATAATCATTCATTTGCCAATCTGCTTTTTGCCATCTATCTTCCCAAGTTGCCCAACCCCAAGAAGAAGTTCTTTGATTGATAAATACATTTTTTTTGTAATCTGATGGAATAACAATCGGAAATGTATAACCTGAAATAGAAAATATTTTTTTTTCGTCCTGATAAAAATCTAACGCATCATTCATAAAATTTAAAAAATCAGGCGTGCAAATCATATCATCTTCCAAAATAATTGCTTTTTTATATATTTTGATAATTTCTGATACTCCTGCAATAATCGAATTAGCCAAACCCCAATTTTTTTCTCTTTCAATAATCGTTATTTTTTTGAAAAATATTGAATTTTCGAGATTTTTTTTTACATATTGTTTTACTTCCTCCACTTTTGCTTTGTCTATTTCTTTTTTTGCATTATCAATATATAAAAACACTTCGCTTTCTGCTGCCAAATAATTTTTGGATAAACTTTCTATCGTTTTTTGGAGATGCAAAGGTCGATTATAAGCAAAAATAATAATAGGCGACAAATTAATATATTTCATTGAGATATTTTTTGTTGAAATAACCTCCAGATAAATCTGGAGGCAATTTAAGAAATAGTTTTTTTTAAAACGGAAAACAAAAATTGATAAAAAACACTAAAAAATCGATAAAAAAATCCGTTTTAATCTGCTCAATCCGCGTTATCCGTGTGCTAAAATTTTTCTCATTTTAAAAATCAAAGTTATTTAAACCACTTTTTTTAATTTTTTAGATAAATTAACATTGGTTTCGCCACCACTTTTTACTTTTTTGAACATTCCCATCATAAAACCAATAATGACTACAATCGTTCCTATCCAAAGTAAATTTATCAATGGTTTTTGGACTGCTTTCATAATAATATAATCTTTTTGAGTGGTATTGATGACAAAATGAAATTCGCTCAAATCACGTCCATTCGCATCTGGCGGATTAGGACTTATTTTTTTAAGGGCGATTTTAATACCAAATTCAGGTGTAAAATCAGGTAAATTTCCTGCTTCTGATTCATTTTTTACAAAAAATACAGGTTTAAGATAAATCGTTTTATTATCTTTATTCAATACTCTTAAAGTTGCTTGCACGCCCATAAACTCGCCTTTTTCTTCTCCCAATAACCTCAATTCTTGTTTTAATTCTTGCGGAGCGACAGGTTTTTTGCTTTCAAAAACGACAAAATAATCGTTTAAAATCAATGTATCCCCTATTTTTGCTGTTCTTTCTTCATCAGGTGACCAACCTCTTTCTTTGGTAGGATCTGGAATCGAAGAAACGTGTGTGTATAAATCTTGCGTCCATTCTTTGAAAATATCAGGCGATGCTAACAAACCGCCCATTTGTGGATTGACTTGCCCGCGTGGATACAAAGAAAATATTTTTCCTGAATTTTTATCTCTATAATCAACTTTATAAAAAGTATTTTCGGGAAATATTTCTACTTTATCACCTTTTTTAAAATAAGTTTTGCCTTCAAAACTAATATCTTCTTTGGCTAAAACCATTCTTTCTTGATTATTGATAGCAATTAAAGACGTTTTTTTGATGAAATGTGGAAAGTTTTTTGCCTCGACATAATCACCTTTGTACGTAATTTGAAAACGATTGCTCATCGGTGCGGGCTGATTTAACCACAATAAAACATTATCCGAATTATCTTCGGTTTTCCAATCTTTGTTATAAATTTTCCCTGTTACATTTTTTGAAATGGTATTAGAATATCCTGCAGAAAATAAAATTCCTAACAACATCATTGCCACGCCCAAATGTGCTATCGAACCACCCGAAAGATGTGCTTGTTTTCTACGTAACATCATTATCAATATGGTCGAGTTACTAATCAAAGCATAAATACAAGCCACTAATAACATAATAAATGAAAAATTTTGCATTCCTGTTACTAACATCAAAATAGTTGCAAACAAAAAAGTAAGAATTAAAGGAATAGCAAAAATATTGATTAAATTTTCTTTATTGATTCTTTTCCACCAAAAAAATTGCCCTGTTCCTGCAAAAAGTGCCACAAAAAAACCAGCCCATAACTGAAATTTGGTATAATGAGCAATTTGGTCAGCAGGCAAAGCCACATTTGATTTGATATAAAAAACTTCTAAAATTTTATTAAAAACAGGAATCGAAGTAGTCATCAACACTTGAATTGATGCCAATACTAAAGTCATTGCTCCTAAAAAAATCCAAAAATCTGCTCCATATACTTCCACTTCTTGTTTTTTTCCATCAACTTTTTTCCATTTTGCTATCATTAAAATTATTGCCCCAAAAAGAAAAAATAATAAATATAACAATAATTGTCCTGAAAGTCCTAAATCTGTGAATGAATGAACTGACGCATTGCCTAAAATGCCGCTTCGAGTTAAAAATGTAGAATATAATATCAAAATAAAAGAACTAACCACCAAAATAATCGAGGTTTTGAGTGCTAATGAACTTTTTTCTCTTTGATACATATTTAACGTATGAATCGCTCCCACCATTACCAACCAAGGAATATACACCGCATTTTCAACAGGATCCCAATTCCAATATCCGCCAAAATTCAAGGTTTCATACGCCCAATATGCGCCCATCATAATGCCTAAACCTAAAATTCCCGCAGAAAATAACAACCATTTTAGCGCAGGTTGTATCCATTCTTTTGTTTTATTGAGCCATAAACCAGCCATACAAAACGCAAAAGGCACTAAGGAAGTCGCAAAACCTAAAAATAAAGTCGGCGGGTGAATAACCATCCAATAATTTTGCAATAAAGCATTCAAACCACTTCCATCTTCGGGAACAAAATTTGGATTTGTTTTATAAATAGGCAAATCAGGCATCGCATCTTTCAATAATATAAAAGGATCACTTCCTACTTTTATACCCAAAAACATTACGCCCAAAATCATAGAGGCTAAGAAAAATTGCACAGACATAAAAATTGTCATCACTGATTTTTCCCAAAATTTATTTCTTATAATAATAAAACCCAAACAAACGTGCCAAAATAACCACAACAAAAAACTACCTTCTTGCCCTTCCCAAAAACACGCCACCATATATTGCACCTGCAAAAAATTAGAAGAGTGATCCCAAGCATAATGATATTGATAACGATGATTATAAATAATATCGAAAAGAACAATAACAATAGACAAAACCGCCAAAGCGTGTAAAAAAAAGGCATTTTTTCCTAAAACATACCATTTTTTGAGTTGTAAAGTTTCTTGTTTATTTTCTAAATATTGAGCCATACCATAAGATAAAGCCGACACAAAAGCAGACACAAAAGCAATAATAACAGCCAAATGTCCTGCATCTCCGAGTGTATAAATGAAATTAAATATATATAAAAATGTGATATTCATAACTAATGATTGAAATTAAGGCACAAAATTAAATGCTAAAATCTTATAAAACTAACATTTTGTAATTTTATTTGTTTTTAATTCATTTAATTTTTTTTAGCACTAAAAAATTGACTTGTTTTAGTTTGCTTTTTTCAGAATGAATAGTATTTTTTTGTGTTGAGTCTTGATTAAATTTTTGGTTAAAATCTTAAAAAATGATTAACCCATTTGAGTGAAGTCCAATGCTATTAACCTAAGTGAAAACGAAATATTTTGCAAAAAAATTATTATCTTTGCAAAAAAATATTATATTAGTTATCAACTATGGGTCACATAGTTGTAAAGGCTATAAAGGCTTAAATTTAATAGAAAAGAATTTTTTGTATTTAAAACATTAATTAAAAATAAATACGACAAATTCTCGTAAGTATTTTTTATTCATTTAACCAGATACTAAAATTTAAAAGTATTGAAAAATGTCTTAATCATCTTTAAATAGCCTTTTTATGTTAAATTCAAAATGTCACTCATATTTTAAAACAGCTTAGGTTAATAGCATTAGACTAAACTCATACTAAGATTAGTAAATGGTTTCACACGTAAAAGTGGTAAACCTAAAAGACCTTGACAACTTCCTTTTCTGTAGTAGTGGAATTTTGCATTTTTAAAATTACAGAAAATTTTTATCATTTCTTATTTTTTAACATATCTTGTCCAAAGTCCAAAGAAAAATAAACAGAGAATAAGTTGCTTCGAAAAGTACTCAATTGACACGTATTATTTTGTTTTATAGGTTGGATAAAAAAACAGATTTTCTTGAAAGAAAGCGAAAGATAAAATTTTATCTGAACTCTATTCGTTTTAGAAATTTTATAGGTTTTTATTTTATTTCAAACGTTTGCAATTATATAAGTTAGCATAAAAAGTAATTTTTATTATAATTTATATTGTTACAAAATAATATTTTAAATTACATAGAAAAATGATTATAAATACAAAATTATAATTTGTTTTTATAAATAAATACAAAATAAAATTCTTTTATAATTGATAAAACACAAAATTATATTTATAAATTAAAAAAATATAAAGTAAATAAAAATAAAATAGTTTTACAACTAAAATCTTTAAAAAGTGCAATAAATATTTAAAATATTCTATAAAAAAAATAAAAAATAATTATTTTCTTAAAAAAATGTTTTATTCTTTTGAAAAATAGCTTAGATTTGCAGTGCTTATTATAGCAAAATTTTTAAATTATTCTTAAATTATGTTAAAAAAAATTTACCTAACTTTATTTTTAGTGTGTTTTGGGATAGGAATATCTCTGGCACAATCTATCACAGGAAAAGTACTTGATAATGACATAAAAACTGGAATGCCGGGAGTAAGTGTATTTATCAAAGGTACTACGCAAGGAACAACCACAGATGTTGAGGGCAATTACTCATTAGCCTCACAATCTAATTCTGTTTTGGTTTTTCAATCGGTTGGTTATACGTCTCAAGAGGTTTTAGTTGGGACACAAAGTATTATCAACATAACATTATTATCTGATGTTAAAAATTTAACAGAAGCAGTCGTTATCGGATATGCTACTGTGGATTCAAGAGATGTTACAGGGGCGGTTGTTGGCGTAAAAGCTGACGAAATTAAAGACGTACCTGCTCAAAGTTTTGAATCAATCTTACAAGGACGAGTTACTGGTGTTCAAATCACGTCAGGTAGTGGAAAAGTCGGACAGGGTTTTAATATTCGTGTTCGTGGTTCTTCTTCTTTGACAGGTGGAAATCAGCCTTTGTATGTAGTTGATGGTATTTTGATTACGTCTTCTTCAGTCAATTCAAATGATGAAGGTATTAATCCAACGGCAGATATCAATCCAAATGATATTGAAAGTATTGATGTGTTAAAAGATGCAGCAGCTGCAGCCATTTATGGTTCACGTGGTTCAAATGGTGTAATTTTAATCACAACTAAAAAAGGAAAAGCAGGAAAAAGTACTTTTAATGTTAATTTTTCATCTGGAATTAGTGAAGCAACTCGCAGAAGAGGATTTTTAAATAGAAGTCAATATGTTGAATTACTTGGCGAATCTTTAAGAAACGCAGGACTTTCTCAAGTAGATGTGGAAAATCGATTAAATGTATTAAGCCCAACTTGGAGAGACCCTGATGTAGATACTAATTGGGAAAATTTAGTATTTAGGTCTGGTAAATTCAAACAATTAGATGTAAGTACTTCTGGTGGGAATGAAAAAACAACTTATTATTTGGGCGGAAGTTATAATGATAGTGAAGGGATTATCATAGGAAATCGTTTTCAACGTTTGAGTGCGAGATTATCATTAGAAACCAAAGTAAATGATAAATTTAAAATGGGTGGAAGTTTGATGTTAGCACGTAGCAAAAATTTTAGAGCGGCTGCTGATAATGGCTTCAACAATCAATTACAGTTAGTGGCAATGCCAAATATCCAAACTCCTTATGGCGCAGATGGTAAAACCAATTTAGGAACTCTCTATTACAATGCACTCACAGAATTAACCGATGCAAAAAATACGGCTGTAACGCTTCGTAATTTGACAAATATATATGGAGTCTATACAATTATTCCGGGTTTGACGTTGCGTAGCGAAGCAGGGTTAGATTTAATGTATTTGGTAGAAGAAACGTATAATGGCAGAAGAACAGCAGGTAATATAGGTGCAGCACAAGGACTTGGTACTTATAATACAACATTAGTAACTAATTATACGTTAACTAATACTTTAAGTTATACTAAAAACATCAATAAAATGCACCAAATAGATGCGTTATTGGGTACAAGTTATCAACAAAGTGATTTTGAATCTTCGGGTGTAGAAGGACGTGTGTTTGCCAGTGATGATTTTAAAACCATTGCAAGTGCTGCCACTATTACTGCGGGAAGTTCATTTAAAACTAATTTTAATTTTTTATCTTATTTTGCACGCGGTAGTTATAAATTTAACGATAGATATTTAGTATCTATTAGCGCAAGGTTAGATGGGTCTTCAAGATTTGCGCCCAAAACTCGTTACGGATTTTATCCTGCTGCTTCTTTGGGTTGGGTTGCTTCAGAGGAAACTTTTATCAAATCTATCAAACAAATTAGTTTTTTAAAATTGCGTGTAGGATATGGCGCAACTGGAAATGCTGAGATAGGTAATTTTGATTATCTAGGATTGTATGGAACGAATGCTTATGGTTCTTCATCAGGAACATTGCCTACCAATGCTCCTAATGCCAATTTAAAATGGGAAACTACTTATCAGTTTGATTCTGGTTTAGAAGTATCTTTGTTTGATGATAGATTAAGTTTAACACTAGATTTTTATCAAAAAAATACAAGAGATTTATTACTCAACGTACAAACTCCTTCTACTTCTGGTTTTACGATTCAAACTCAGAACTTAGGCAGAATAAGTAATCGTGGAATTGAAATTGATATTAAATCAAAAAATTTAGTAGGTGAATTCAAATGGAACACTTCATTTAATATTTCTTTTAATCGTAACAGAGTTGATTTTACCAACGGACAAATCATTGCACCGGGTAATAGAAATAGAGTCATCAACGAAGCAAGAGAAGGAGAAGCTATCGGAATTATGTATGGTGTAAAATATGCAGGAGTTAATCCGGCGAATGGCGATGCGCTGTATTATGCGCAAGATGGTAGCAAAACAAATAATTACACTAGTGCTTTTAGACAACAAATCGGTAATCCAAATCCAAACTTTATTGGAGGTTTAACAAATAGTTTTAGTTATAAAGGTTTAGAATTAACTATCTTTGCTCAATTCGTACAAGGAAATAATGTGTATAATATGGCAGGTAGTTTTATGTCTTCAAATGGTGATGATTATGATAACCAAACTGTAGACCAATTAAGTAGATGGAGAAATCCGGGTGATATTACTAATGTTCCCCGAGCGAAATTTGGTGATGCAAATGGTACGCGTATGTCATCTCGTTATGTATATGATGGCTCTTATTTGCGTTTGAAAACAGTAACATTGGCTTATACCTTTCCAAAAAGTTGGTTAGAAAAATCTAAATTAAGTTCTGTAAGATTATATTTAATGGGACAAAATTTATTGACAAGAGTAGCCAGTGGTTTTCAAGGTTGGGATCCTGAGTTAAGTGCAGGATTTACCCAAACATCTAATCAAAGCTCTAATATTATTATGGGAAATGATTTTTATACGCCACCACAAGCAAGGACAATTACAGCAGGTATCAACATTGGTTTCTAACACTTAATCTTAATTTTAAACATGAAAAAAATAAATTTTTATATAGTAATTTTGACTCTCTTATTTGTATTTACAAAATGTAATTATAAATTAGACGAACCCGTTCCACAACAAAGCTTTACGGTAGATATTGCATTTAATACACCAGAAGGTGCGCAAAATGCAATCATTGGAGTATACGGTATCATCGCAGGTTCTACTTTGTATGGTGAAAGTATACAAATGGCTTCTGATTTGATGGGCGCAAGTGATGATTTTAATTGGAGAGGAACATTTTTTGCACAACGTGACTTACGTAATAAAAATATGGTATCTGATAATGGGATAGCAACGAATACTTGGATTACCGCTTATAGAGCAATCAATGCTTCTAATAGTGTATTAGAAAAACTTGATGTAATTACAAACCCCACTGATAAAAATACGGCAAGAGGTGAATTATTATTTTTGAGAGCATTATGTCATTTTGATTTAGTTAGATTATATGCACAACCTTGGGACGCAGCAGGAACAAATACAGGTCTGGGCGTGCCTCTTATGTTGGTAGCGAATAATTTTAATAAAGTTTCAAGAAACTCAATAGCAGAAGTATATGCACAAGTGATTCAAGATTTGCAAAATGCTGAGTCATTATTACCTGCAACTAATAATAACAGAGCCACTTCTTTTGCCGCAAAAGCATTATTAGCACGTGTATATTTACAACAAGGAAACTATACACAAGCGTTAGCAAAAGCAAATGATGTTATCTCAAATGGTAGTTATACATTAGGAAGCACCGTAAATGCTGTGTTTGATGGAAACAATACGCCAGAAGCAATATTTGAAATACAACAAACTTCTGTCAATAATGCAGGACAAACCAATTCAGGATTAGCTACTTTTTATTCTAATCAAAATGGTATAGGACGAGGTGATATCGAAATTAGAGCCGAGCATTTGGCTTTATACACTATGGCTGACGCAAGACTTACTGAATTATTTTATGTAGGAACAGGAAATAAACCGGGCGAACAAGCGTGTGGAAAATGGAAAAGTCCTGTCAAAAATTATAACATTATTCGTTTGGCTGAAATGTATTTAATTCGTGCTGAAGCGAATTTTAGAAATAGTACTTCTACAGGGGCAACACCTTTGGCTGATATTAATAGAATTCGTAACAGAGCAGGTTTAACTAATTTAGCTACTGTAACTCTCAATAATATTTTATTAGAACGTCGTGTAGAGTTATGTTTTGAAGGACATAGATTGCACGACTTGAAAAGATTAAAACAAAATATTGTTATTTTGAATGGTACAACTACTGTGATTACTACCACTTTTCCATACAATTCTCCTAAAGCAGTTTTACCAATTCCTTTAAGAGAAATAAATGTAAATTCTAATTTAGTACAAAATCCTGGTTATTAGTATTATTCGTTTTTTTATTTTATTCTCAATAAAACAAAAACTACTTAAAGAAAAATTAAAAAATCTTTGAGTAGTTTTTTATTTTTGGTTATTTCGATATTTCTCTCATCAATTTTTATGATATTCTCGGAAAAAAATACTTCTCAAAAAATCCAAAGTAAATATTTTATTTTTAAAGACTTTTGTAATACTGAACTATTTTGACTACATTTGCGTTCCAATACTAATTCATCATCAGAATTCTAACTTATTTACAAAAAGATATGGGTGTTATAGAAAGAAAAGAACGCGAAAAAATTGAACGTAGAAATGCAATTATTGAAGCCGCAGAAAGAATTTTTTTTAAAATAGGGATAGAAAATGCTTCTATGGAACAAGTCGCACAAGAAGCTGAATTGAGTAAAGGAACACTGTATTTATACTTTAAAAGTAAAGAAGATTTATATCGTTCTATTATTATCAAAGGTTTTATTATACTCAAAAGACAACTCAAAGAAAGTATTAACGCCGCAGAAACAGGCTTTCAAAACGTAAAAAATATATCGCAAGCCTATATCAAATTTTCACATATTCACACAGGTTATTTTGATGCTATTTTACATTATCAAAATGATTTATTCACCACAAAAGATAGAGAACCCGAACAAGTAAAATCTTTAGAAAGTGGTAATGCAGTGATTGGTGTGTTGATTCATGAACTCGAAAAAGGTATTTTAGACCAAAGTATTGATGTAAGTATTCGCCCAATCGAAACTGCTTTTGTCCTTTGGAGTCAATTAACAGGGCTTTTGCAAGTAATTCAAAGAAAAATGAAAATTATTGCTTATCATTATAAAATTAAACAAATTGATTTATTCGAAAATTATTTTGATTTATTAGAAAAGTCTTTGAAAAATAAATAGCTATCCAATCTTTCCATTTTATTGGTTTTCTTCAAATTGTTCTAAAATATATTTTACAAAACATTTTATTTTAAAAAAAAGGCTTTATTTTTGTTACATAATATTACGAATCTTATTACTTCAATAAAAATGAAAAAGTATTGGCGAATTATTGGTGGCGTAGCCTTCTTTATGTGGTTGTCAGGAAATGAAATTTATGGGCAAATGGCTGACCCACAAATTGCAAATCTACAACAGACGCTATCTATTACTACAAACGTGAGCGAAAAAGTAAAGGTTTTGAACGAACTCTCGAAAAGATTGAACGAAGTAAACCCACGCGAAGCACGTAAATATGCTGATGAAGCTTTTAAATTAGCAGGAAAAACCGAAAATAAAAACGGAGAAACTTTGAGTCTCGTAAGAATGGCACAAGCCGATTATTATTTAGGAAATTATGATTTATCGAAGGCTTATTTCTTAAATGCTATTGATTTGTACCAAAATACAGGCAATAAAATAGGAGAAGTAGAAGCACTGAGAGGAGTCTGTGATGTATTTTCAGCCTTAGCAAGAAATTATAAACTCAAAAATGACGATAGAAATGCAGAACAATATGCAAATTTCTACCAAATTTATCTTAAAAAATATGAAACGGCTACCGAAGGATTAGCAGAAAAAAAATTGACAGCATCAATCGACACAAAAAAAGAAAATAACAAAAAAGAAATCACCGAAAGTAATACTGAAAATAATAGCAAAAACGAATTATCAACCGAAGAAAAAAAGAAAATTCTTGATGAAATTAAGCATACCGAAATCCCAACAGAAATCGAAACGATGACTTTAATTCAAAAAGAAACAGAAATTAAACATTTAAGACGCGAAAAAAATAAAAAAGATAAACAAATTACTTATTTAATCGAAGAAAATTTGACCAAAGATGATGTATTAGACAAACAACGCCAAACAATGTATGCTTGGATTTTTGGTTTGAGTGGTATATTGTTAGCAAGTGGCGTGTATATTTTTGGATATTGGAGAAGTAAAAATAAAGGCGATTCTCAAAAAAATAATACAACAAACTTGCACGAAAAACTAAATCGTCAAGAAGTTATTTTGAGAGAAAAAGAAGATATTTTAAAGAAAAAAGAAAACGAATTGGCACAAGCGTTCTTAAAAATTGATGAAACAAAATTGGAAACAAACACGCTTTATCAATTATTAGGCAATGAAATGCAACCACAAGTCGCTTCTATGAGTGCTATTGCGGATATGGAAAATCCAAGTGTGCCACTTTTAAGACAACAAGCAAAACGTTTGAGTACATTAATCAACTCAACTGTGGCGGTTGGACAATGGGAAAGACAAAAAAATGCTATTTCTTTGAGCAGAAAACCTGTGAAAGAAGTTGCAGATAAAGCAATCAGTAATTATTCTGAGTTATTGGCACAAAAACAATTAACAGCAGAAAATCGTATTTCTGAAAATTTATTGGCACAAATGCAAGCAGACGTTACTTTGAATATTTTTACAAATTTATTAGATAATGCTTTGCGTTATGCTCCTAAAAATAGTAAAATTATCATTGAAGCAGAAACAATCGCAGAAAAAGAAGGTGAATTTATCAAAATTTCGCAAACTGATATAGGAAAACATATTCCTACGAATAGCCAAAAAAGTACGTTTGGAAAAATTCCTTCTACTGAAGGACGACCTTCGGCTTGGGGTTTGGTTTATGTAAAATTATTGGTAGAAGCACAAGGCGGAAACGTAAATGTAGATTCTTCTGAACGTGAAACTGTGTTTGGATTTACTTTAAAAGCATAAAAATATTTTAATTTTCATAAAAAAAGTTCTTTATTGCAAAATAAAGAACTTTTTTCGTAAATATATCTAAGCAACTACAGCGTGTAACCAAGCTTGTTTGCCTAATAATTCTTCTTCTGATTCTCTATAATCAGGGTCATCAACACAACAATCAACAGGACAAACCGCCGCACATTGTGGCTCTTCGTGAAAACCCATACATTCCGTACATTTTCCTGAAACGATATAATAAAATTCATCAGAATAAGGGTCTTGTTTTTCTACAGCAGAAATATCTTTTCCGTCTTCTAATGTGATGCTGGTTAGTTTTGTTCCACCAGCCCAAGTCCAATCTACGCCACCTTCATAAATAGCAGTGTTTGGACATTCGGGTTCGCAAGCGCCACAGTTAATGCACTCGTCAGTTATCATAATAGCCATTTTTAGCCTCCTTTGTTTTTAGCCTCCTGATTTTGGAGGAATAAATTGTGAGAATTTATGAATAAAAAAATTATTCACCTGCAAAGATAAACATTTTTATTGTCAAGTTTGTTTCAAAATCTGTTTTATTTTGTTATTTAGAATAAAAATAAAAATGCACAGAGAAATATTTTCTGTGCATTTTTGTTTATTTATTTTATCTATTTTACCAATTATTTTATAATTGTTTCACCGTTATTTCAGATGTTTCTATTTCATTACTCAAATTTGATGCTCTGTCATAGATTTTAATTTTAAATTTTAAAATTGTATTCGCAGCAAAAGAAGATTGACTAAAATTAATATTTCGAGTCAAAGTTCCCTCTAATGGATTTTTTCTACCTCTATCTTCCAAACGTGGAAAACGTGCATCATACGTAAAACTCGGATTAGGCAAAGGCAAAGGATTGAAAACTGAACCATTTTTAACCAAAACGCTTACTTTATAATTAAAATAATAAAGTTGTCCATTTCTAAAAAGTCCCAAAGTATCTCCTTGGTCAAGTCCCAAATCGCCATCACCATCTTGAAATTTTAGCGTAATAATTAAACTATCAGATTTTGCGGTTGTGATTGCATTGATAATTGTAAATTTTTGAATAGCCACAAAAGAAATATTAGGCACTTTAGAAAAATCAGGTTTTGAATAACAACCTCCTAATAAAGTTACCAAGAATATAAAACTAAAAAAAACTATTTTTTTCATATTTTTTTGCTTAATTGATGTAATTTCTTTTATGTTGATAACGATATTTTTTCTTTTTTATTTTAAAAATTAAACTTTTTACGAGAGGAATCACCCGCATTTGGATTAGTAATTTCCGATGAATTATAAAAATCAAAACTATCTATATTTGTAAATATACTCGAAATTCCGAGTTGACGAGATACATCATCTATCACACGCGGATAATGTATATGCTCCAATGCGTGTATTCTTGCTGCTAAAGTTTCTACGGTATCGTCTTCAAGTACTTCACATTTGATTTGCTCAATAATCATACCTTCATCATATTTTTCATCTACGGAATGGATAGTAATACCACTTTCTTTTTCTTTATTTGCCAATACTGCTTCGTGTACGTGGCTTCCGTACATACCTTTTCCGCCATATTTGGGCAATAAAGATGGGTGCAAATTCAAAATTCTGCGCGAAGGCAACGCATTAATAATATTTGCGGGCAAAAGCCAATTAAAACCAGCCAAAGCAATAGAATAAATTTTATGTTCTCTTAATAAAACCCAAACTCTATCCGTTTCGTATAAATCTTTTTTATCAAAAACAAAAGTAGGAATGTGTGGATATTTTTTCATTCTTTCTAATACGTATGCGTCTTTTTTGTTGCATAGCACAAGTTTAATATTTGTGCCATCTCGCTCTTTGCCTTCAAATTTTTGAATAATAGCCTCAGCATTTGAGCCATTTCCTGAAGCAAATATTGCCCAACTTATCATAATAGTAGAAATTTAAGATGAATGTTATAAAATCTATCAATAAAAAATGATTTGCAAATCTAATTATAAATATTTCGAAAAGCAATTTTTTTTGATTAAAAAATATTTTTAAGCGTATTTTTAAAGATTTTTTTTACTTTATCTTTTCGAATATATCTTTCATCATTTCCATTTGTGCTTTTTGAATTTTGATGAGTTCTTGTTGTTGATTGATGATAAGATGGTCTATTTTTTCGTGTAAAATTCTGATTTCTAATTCTGATTTTAGGTTAATCATATAATCTTTTTTTGCTCGTTCTCTGTCTTTTTCTTCTTGTCTATTTTGGCTCATCATAATCACAGGTGCTTGCAAAGCCGCAATACAGGACAAAATCAAATTTAACAAAATAAAAGGATATGGGTCAAAACCTTGATTATTGAATACAAAAATATTTATCAAAATCCAAGTCCATAAAAATGACATAAAAGTAATAATAAACGTCCAACTTCCGCCAAAAGTGGCTACTTTATCAGCCAATCTTTGCCCAAAAGTTGAAGGCGTATTTTCTTTTTCGTCCTCGATTTTATTGGTCAATGTTGTTTTATTTTCGAATGAATTTAAAACAATATTTTCTAAATCTGATAATTCTCCAATTTCTTTCATCAAATAATTAGCCATATATTTACTTTTATAAATATTTAGTTCGGCAGATGATAAACAACTATTTTCTTGAAACGTTTTACAATCTTTTTGAATTAATGCTAAGATAGATTGTTGGATAGAAGTTCCTTGTACTTTATCCTGAACAGGAAACTCTAAATTTGATAAATCACTGATGAAAGTTTCCATTTTTTTTGAAATATAAAGTGTAAATGATGATTGATTTTTTTGGTTCATAGGAAATTATTGCGGATTTAATTTTATTCTACTATAAATAGCCATTTATTTTGAAAATATAGAAAAATATCAATTTGAAAAATATAGAGATTTTGGCTAAAGCCAACGATTGAATTATATATTATCCTCCAGATAAATCTGGAGGCAATTCAAGAAATACATTTCAAAAAAACCATTTTCTATTTTTCGCACAAATTTCCTAAGAACCATTTTTTTTATTTTGTTGGTTTTAGTTTTATATTTCTTTTATTTTTCGTATCAAAAAAAGTCCATCTCTCAAAGGTAAAAATATTTTTTCTACTCGAGTATCATTTTTGATAGTTTCATTAAAAATTCGAATCGCATTTGTTTTTTTATCTTTGGCATTTTCATCTATCAATTTGCCGTCCCACCAAACATTATCCGCCAAAATAACTCCGCCTATTTTTATTTTGGGGAATATTTTTTCATAATAGAACAAATAATTTTCTTTGTCTGCATCAATAAAAACCAAATCCCATTTTTTATCAATATTTGTAATTATATTTTGTGCTTGCCCGATGTGCAAATGAATTTGAGTAGCATAATTACTTTCTTGAAAATATTTTTTAAGTCTTGATGCCAATTCTTCATTGCCTTCTATTGTATGCAATTCTCCCTCTTTTTGCAAACCTTCAGCCAAACATAAAGCAGAATATCCTGTAAAAGAGCCAATTTCTAAAATATAATTTGGTTTTATTAATTGACTTATCATCGCCAATAATCGACCTTGCAAATGTCCTGATAACATTCGAGGTTTTAGGACTTCGAGATGCGTCTCACGATTTATTTTGAGTAATAATTCATTTCCCTGCGTGGTATGTAGGAGTGCGTATTCTTCAATATTCATTTGTTTTGATTGATTTTACTATTTTATTTTCCTGCTATACACGAAATTTCAATATTGACATCTTTAGGCAAACGACTTACTTCTACGGTTTCTCTTGCAGGTGGATTGAGGTGAAAATAACTACCATATACTTGATTAACGGCTTGAAAATCATTGAAATTTTTTAAGAAAATAGTACATTTTAAAACATCATCAAAAGAAAAACCTGCTTGATTGAGTATCAAACCAAGATTTTTCATTACTTGATGCGTTTCTGTTTCGATATTTTCTTGATGCAAATTTCCTTTATCATCTAAAGCAATTTGTCCCGAAACAAATAATAAATTGCCTAATAAAGTGGCTTGACTATAAGGTCCGATGGGAGTAGGTGCATTCGCATTTAAAATAATTTCTTTCATATTTTTAGGATTTTTATTTAAAAAAATATGGATAATCTGATATAAAAACATCAAAAAATCCATATTCAACTTATATTTTTTTTATTCTACGGTAACAGATTTTGCTAAATTTCTTGGTTTATCTACATCACAACCACGCATTATCGCAATATGATACGATAATAATTGCAAGGGAATAACCGATAAAAGTGGCGTAAGCATTTGATGAGTAGCAGGAATTTCTATCGTATAATCTGCCATTTCTTTGATATATTTTTCACCTTCAGTTACAATCGCAATTACTTTTCCCGCTCTTGCTTTCACTTCTTGAATATTAGAAACAATTTTTTCATAAATTCCATCTTGTGGTGCAATAAAAACTACAGGCATTTCTTTATCAATCAAAGCAATCGGTCCGTGTTTCATTTCAGCAGCAGGATAACCTTCTGCGTGAATATAAGAAATTTCTTTTAGTTTTAAAGCACCTTCTAACGCCACAGGAAAATTATTTCCACGTCCTAAATATAAAAAATTAGTAGCATCTTTGAATTTAGCAGCAATTTTTTCAATTTTATCGTTTACTTCTAATGCTTTTTGAATCTTTTGAGGAATGAGTTCTAATTCTGTCAAAATTTCTCTAAATTCACTTTCAGCTATAATGCCTTTTTTGTGTGCAATCATCAAAGCCATCATCGTCAAAACAGATAATTGTCCTGTAAATGCTTTTGTACTTGCCACGCCAATTTCAGGTCCGGCGTGTATATAAACGCCTGCGTCTGTCATACGCGGGATAGACGCACCCACGACATTACAAACTCCGAAGATTTTTGCTCCTTTTGATTTGGCTAATTCGATGGCTGCCAATGTATCCGCCGTTTCTCCTGACTGAGAAATAGCAATAATCACGTCATTTTCTCTAATAATTGGATTTCTATATCGAAATTCAGAAGCGTATTCTACTTCGACAGGAATACGAGCATATTCCTCAAATAAATATTCTGCGACCAAACCTGCGTGCCAAGAAGTACCACAACCTAAAATAATAATTCTATCAGCCGTCAAAAGTCTATTGATATATTCGGATAAACCGCCCAAAGTCAAAGTTCCTTCGTCTGCATTGACTCGTCCTCTCAAACTATTGGTAACTGATTTTGGTTGTTCGAATATTTCTTTGAGCATAAAATAAGGATAACCACCTTTTTCTATTGCTTCGAGAGTCATTTCTAAAGTATGAATATAAGGAATTTTAACAGTAGAATCTAAATTTTTGATAGTTAAATTGCCATCACGAATGACTGCAATTTCTAAATCATCTAAATAAATTACTTCATTGGTATATTCTATAATTGGAGTAGCATCAGAGGCAATAAAATATTCGCCTTTATCTTTTCCTACGCCAATCACTAACGGACTTCCTTTTCGAGCAGCAATTAAAGTTTTAGGAGAATTTTTTGACATTACCACAATCGCATACGCACCAATCACTCTTTGCAAAGCAAATCTTACCGATTCTTCTAATGATGTTTGCGTATTTTTTTGAATATCCTCAATAAAAGTAACTAACACTTCGGTATCAGTTTGGCTTTCAAATTGGTATCCTTTGTTCATTAAGTCTTGTTTGATAACATTATAGTTTTCAATAATTCCGTTATGAACGATTACTAAATCTCTATTATTCGAATAATGAGGGTGTGCATTGATGTCGTTTGGCTCGCCATGAGTTGCCCATCTGGTGTGTCCGATTCCTGTATGTCCATCTAATTTTTCGTGTATCAAAGAATTTTTTAAGTCTGCAACTTTGCCTTTTTTCTTATATACATTCAATTCACCATTCAAAAGAGCAATTCCTGAACTATCATATCCTCGATATTCTAATCGTTCCAAACCGCCTATAATAATTGGATAGGCATTTTTATGTCCTGTATAACCAACGATTCCGCACATAAATAAATTTTTTAAGTAATTTTATTTTTAATTATATTTTGTATAAAAAACTCTTAATTTTGTTGAATAAGGAAAATTAAGATTTCCATTATCATTCAAAATAACCATTCTTGATACTTCCCAAGCTGTAACTGAAGGTCTTATAATCAACGAATTATTTAGATTTGAGCCTGAATAAATACTTTGAATATAAGAAGTAAGAGAAACTCTGTATTCTAAATCACGCGAATTAAAACCAATCACAGGCGATTGCGAACCTTGTGGAAAAGCATAAATAGGTATCACTGACCCAAATTGATTGGTAAAAGTGAGCGATTCATTGGTATTATTGCTTTGTATCAATACAATACTTCTTGGTGTGCCATAAATATCGGCACTATTGGGTGCAATTTTAATCACTAATTCTGCTCTATTGATAGCCACATTTCCTTGATTACGCAAACTTTGTAAAGTTGGGAACGATAATTTAGTCAAATAATTTACGCCTGCTTGTACAAATGTACGATTATTACTCGCAGAAGATAATTTTGTTTGCAAAGGCGTATTCATATCATCTAAAAATGTTCCTGTATTTCTCAGGCTTGTGATTTGATTAAACCTTGCATTGACAAATAAAGATTGTGAATATTTATTTAATATATCTGGAGCAGCAGTTTGTGATTGTGGCGCAGTATAATAAATAATCAATCTACTAAAATTGAATGCCAATTGCGGATTATTTGAAGCCTCAAAACCCATCACGGCTGCATTGTCTGTTACATTTGGCACTAAAACTAAACCTTTGACCGCAGCTAAAAAATCGTCTTTTGAACTACTATTTTTAGCTAAATTAAATATATCCGTTTTAAAAGTAGAATTTGGAATGGGCATACGCATAAAACCATCTGCTAAAATTCTTCCACCTTTCGTACTCAAAGAAGTAATAGGAATTGGGTCATAAGCAAGGTTTGATTTATTGGTATATTCTACGTTTTGGTCTAATACATCAGTCAAACGATGCAAATTAAATCGTTGCACTCTCATTGTATCCGCATAATAATTATACACAGGAAACTCTATTGCTAACGAATCAAAAATCAAATCTTTGTCAAATTTTGTCAAAGAAATTCCGTTAGGTGGGGGCGAAATTTGAAAAAATGCTTTGCTTGTTACTTTTCCAAAAGCAGGGTCATTGTATTGTCCACATAAAAGCGTAATACTTGTATTTGTAGGCAAATCTTTTCCTACAATCGTGGCAGCTTGTACGGGAAATTCTGTATAAATAGTTTCTGTGGGTAATTGATCCACCAGAGTAATGCCTATATCGGTTGCTTTTTCACAACTAAACAATACAAATACAGAAAAAAGAATAATAAAAAGTGATTTTTTATGAGATTGTAACCAATTCATTGTTTAAAGTTTGATATATTCCATAGTAGTCGTCATAAGAAAACTCATCGAATATGTGTTCATTTTTGATTTTATGTTCATTAAATATTCTTTCTGTCAATTCATCTAAATTTGTTTCTCCTTTGGTAACTGCATCAGCATTTTGTATCGCTAATTTTATAAAACCTTCATAATCACAAGTTTGCAAAGGCGAAAGCATATCATCAGTTACATCAATAATTTTTACTTTTTCGGGCATATCCGCAGGGAATACGTGTGAGAAAGAATTAGCAAATACGCTAAATATTGTCTTTGTATTTCTAAAAACGGGGTCTTTTCTATAACCTGTTTTCAAATACAAAGGAATTAAGCTCGAAATCCAATCGTTACAATGAATAATACTGGGTGCCCAACCTAGCTTTTTAATCGTTTCTAAAGTACTTTTACAAAAAAATATGGCTCTTTCGTCATTATCTTCAAAAAAACCTTCATTTTTGACGCTATCATTATAAAAAACTGCTTTTCTTTGAAAAAAATCTTCATTATCAATAAAATAAACTTGCAATTTTGCATTCGGAATCGATGCAACCTTAATCACCAATGGCTTTTCATCATCTCCTACACTAATATTGATGCCTGAAAGCCTAACAACTTCGTGTAATCTGTTTTTTCTTTCGTTAATTAGTCCAAATCTTGGTACTATAATCCTAATCTCTGCCCCACGCTCTTGCATATTTTGAGAAATGTGACGTATAAATTCACTAATTTGCGTAGCTTGTAAAAAAGGACTAACCTCACTTGCTACATATAAAATACGGAGTTTTTCCATAAAACACTTTGACACTTAATTATTTATTGAAACTAAACTAGTTCTAAATTAAGGTGCAAAGGTAGTGAATTTATTCTAATTTTTTGCATTTTTAATAATATTTCTAATAAAATACTCTTAAAATATGATTATTTTTTTCTATTAGACTAAAAACATACTAAAAAGTTGCCTTGTTTTAATTTTTTATTTTTTTAGGGAAAGTAGATTAAAATTTATATTGGATAGAAAAATAGCTTTTTTATGGATAGTAAATAAATACTATTGTAATTTTTTGTATGGTAAGTATAAATAATAGAGATTTTATTTCTAATTTTATGACAGTTAATTAATTAATAATTGTAGTTATTTTGCTGCAAAATAATTTTTCACACTTTTAATTACTAAAAGAATATCTTGTATTTTTCTAATTATTGGATATTGTCCCAATTTCGTTTCAAATTTATTTTTATATTCAAAAAAATATCTACAAGGGTTTTATTTTAAATATCTTGTAACGAATTTGGGACAACATCAATTATTTATCATAAAAAAATAAAATAAAATTTCAAATAAAATTTTACTTATTGCTACAAAAAACAAAGTTTTTGATTCAAATAACCAATAATTAAGCATATTTTTTTGATTTATGTGTATTTTAATTTTTATTTATTTAAAAAAACATTAAAAATTAAAAATCTTTTTTATTTTTGCAGACAAATTTCAAATTTTTTACTTTAATGTATTCTCCATAATGAAAAAAATATTATTTACATTACTAATTTTGTGTTTTCAAGTGTTTGTATTTGCACAAGAAAAAACGCCCTCAAAAGAAAAAACAATAGACCAGCAAATAGATGAATGGGTAAAGCCTGCCACAGATGCCATCGAATCAGTTGTATTTTTTAATATTTGGACTTTTACAGACCCAACAGGAAAAAATCCAAATGTTGCTATTCCTTTTGTAATTGTTTGGTTGATTGTGGGCGCTTGTTTTTATACAATTTATATGGGCTTTATCAATTTTAGAAGTTTTAGACATTCGATTGGTATTGTTAGTGGAAAATATGATGACCCCAATAGCAAAGGAGAAGTTTCACATTTTCAGGCTTTAACCGCAGCACTCTCAGGAACTGTAGGCGTGGGAAATATTGGGGGAGTAGCGATTGCTATTTCAGCAGGCGGACCTGGGGCTACATTTTGGATGATTTTAGCAGGTCTATTAGGTATGACTTCTAAGTTTGTGGAATGTACTTTGGGCGTAAAATATCGTAAATATAACGCAGACGGCTCGGTTTCAGGCGGTCCAATGTATTATTTAGAACAAGGTTTGAAAAAACAAAACTTAGGAATATTAGGGAAATTTTTAGCAGTATTTTTTGCGATTGCTTGTATTGGAGGCTCTTTTGGTGGTGGAAATATGGCACAAGTCAATCAAGCCACCGAACAACTTATCAACGTAACAGGTGGAAAAGATAGTTTTTTATTTGGACAAGGTTGGATTTTTGGAAGTATTTTAGCAGTTTTAGTAGGCTTAGTTATTTTGGGAGGTATCAAATCTATTGTAAAAGTAACTGATAAAATTGTACCTTTGATGGTGATTATTTATTTAGGGGGAGGTTTAATCGTATTGGGCGCTAATTTTACACTAATTCCAAAAGCAATACATTTGATTATAGATGGGGCTTTTAATTCGCAAGCGATTTATGGTGGTATGATAGGAGTACTGATTATGGGTTTTAGACGTGCTTGTTTTTCTAATGAAGCAGGAGTTGGCTCGGCTTCTATTGCCCACTCGGCTGCCCGCACTGACCATCCTGTGAGCGAAGGAATTGTTGCTTTACTAGAACCTTTTATTGATACAGTGGTAATTTGTACGATGACGGCTTTAGTGATTGTTATTACAGGTGTATATATTGGTAACGAACCAAAACTTATCAATGGAGCATGGGAAGTAAGTGCCAATGGTGTGAGTTTAACTTCGCAAGCATTTTCATCTGTGATGACTTGGTATCCGCCTATTTTGGCCATTGCAGTGATGTTATTTGCTATTTCGACTATGATTTCTTGGTCTTATTATGGTTTAAAATGTTGGACTTATTTATTTGGCGAAACAAAAATAATGGACATTACTTATAAAATTATTTTTTGTGTGTTTATTGTAATAGGTTCTGCTATCAATGCAAAAAGTGTATTTGGCTTTAGTGATGCGATGATTTTTGCGATGTGTTTTCCAAATATTTTAGGGTTATATTTATTAGCGCCAGAAGTTCGTAGAGATTTAATAGAATATTTACGACAAGTAAAATCAGGAGAAATCAAAAAATATCATTAATTATTTTGATACAGATAAAAAAGAGTTGCTTTTGTAAAAAGTAACTCTTTTTTTTATGTTAAAATAACAAACAGCAAGATGAATTAAGTTATGTTAAATTAATCTTCTTGGCTTTATATAAATTAAAAAAAGTGGCTCTAATGTATTTTTTTTGAGTTGCCTCCAGATTATTGCACTATTGGCATCTATGCTTAATCTATTCCATTTATCTTGATTCCCTCAACTATATTACTATGTAAATTATCTTGCTTAGTAATAATTTGATGTTTCATATTCGTTTTTACATAATTTTCATTATAAGTCTGCTGTTAATAATTTTTGTGTCATTGATATTTATTGAATGATACATAATTTTTCTTTTTAGATATAAAAATCATAAAAATTCAAACTCATCTCATAAAAATTAAGACCTCCAATTGGTTTCTAATACGTCCCAAGTATGGTCTGCTAACAAACTTACTTGCGAAACATACTCAAATTTTTTGCCTCTGCCCCATTCATCAGGATTAACCATTGACAAAAAATATTTTCCATTTTCACGTAGATATAAAAAATAAGTATGTCCAATCACAGGTTCAAATGGAATTTCTGCTTCATATACATATTTTGAAATTTCGATTCTATCTTGGATTTCTTTTGCTTGTTTCGAAAGCGTTTGCATTTGGTCATATAATTGTCGCATTTGCTTGTCAGTTTGTTGTTCCATAGCAGACATTGCTTTTCCTTTAATTACGCCCTGCTCGGTAGGTCTGATGACTGCTCCGCCTGCTGTATGTGCGTAAGGTAACAATCCTGGATTTTCTGCTACTTTTTTGGCATCAATCGGGTTGACAAATTCAAACTCTAATTTTTGTTCTTCTTGCTCTTCTTTTTTTTCGTTATTTTCCATTTTTATGTGTCTAAATAAATATTTATTTCTTATCTTACAATATTTTTGATGTTTTTGTTTTAAAATACGTTGTTTTTTTTGAAATACTTTTTTCTTAAACAAAATAGATTAAAATTTTATGCAAAACTACTTCTTTTTATTCAAATAAACAAAAAATAATTTTTATTTTGATTGGTTGATACTTATTTTTCTTTCTTGGTCGTTGGGAAATTATTATGCAGATAATTTTATATGAATATGAATAGCCATTTATTTTGAAAATATAAAAAAATATCAATTTGAGAAATACATAAAAAAACACAATCGACTTAAATTAGATTGTGTTTTTAGTATTTTCAAAACTCACTAAAAAATAATTATTTTTTCTCAGCAGGTTTAGCTTCTTTAGTTTCAGCAGGTTTAGCTTCTTTGCTTTCTTTAGCGTCAGCAGGTTTAGCTTCTTTACCTTCCTTAGCATCTTTACCTTCTTTACTTTCTTTATCGTCAGCAGGTTTAGCTTCTTTATCGTCAGCAGGTTTAGCGTCAGCAGGTTTAGCGTCAGCAGGTTTGTCAGTTTTAGTTGTGTCTGTATTTTCTTTTTTATGTTCACCACCACCACAAGCAGTAAAAGAGAATGTAGCAACGGCTACGAAAGCAAGAATTTTTACAAATTTCATAATTTTAATTTTTTTTTAAGTGTTTTAAACAAAACGTTTTAGATTCAATTTTTCAATTGCCTTGCAAAGTACGGCATTTAATTTGAGACTTCCAAATATATGTAAGTTTTTTTTTGTTTTTGCACTAAAATTTTTCTTTTATTTCTTTTTTTGCAAATAAAATAAATTTATTTATTCGTAAAAGTTCTTCAAAATCTGGCGTATAAACCAATAAAGGTACTTTTTTTAATCTTTCATCTTTTTTATCAAAAGGACAATTTATTTTTGATTCAAATAATAAATTCCAACAATCAATCGAGGCACTGTGAAAAATAAACGGAATATTTGTAACTTCCCACTCTTCTAATTTCTCATTAATTTCTTCAAAAAAATCTTTGGTTTGTGCTAATCTAATCCTCGAACCCAATTTTGATTTTCCTTTGCTATTCAAATGTTTGAGTTGTGCTTTTCCTTGCGCAGCCCGAATCATATATTTTTTAATTACTTTATGATTGACTAATTTCCCTTCTTCATAATGTCCAATAGCTGCACTTCCCGCCTGTATCAAAAGCAAAATATAATCAGGAGGAAAAGGAGAAATATGACGTAAATAATTTTCAAGTGATTGATTTTCAATGATTTCATCTATCAATAAAGGAATATGATACGTTATTTTTTCATAGTCATTTTCTTTAAAAAGTATTCGTTTATCAATTTTCCACGCTTGTATATCAGGCAAAATTTCTTCTTGAATTATATCATAAAAATTTTGATAAGGAATTATTTTTTCGTTCATTTTTTTTAAATAAATACTTTAGGAAATAAGTAAAAATATTATACCTAATAAAAACCTCTATCTATATAAAGCGTTGGCGTTAACGCCAACGCTTTATATATTTGTTCATATTTCTAAATATAAAGTGAGTAAATTATTTTTTTATTCTTTAATTTGAGAAGCATTTTCTTCTTGACAATTTTTATTATAATAAGGTTTTACGTAAGAATTACCCAAATAAATTGCCTCTTCCCAATCTTTACACGCCATTTTTTTGTTTTTAAGATAAAAATGAGACATACCACGCCAGCCCATTGCTTCTGAATCTTTGGGTATTTTTTCTAAAAAAGTATTAAAATATGATAAGGCTTTAGTATAATCTTTCAAATTATATTGAGCAATTCCGAGATTAAAATAGGCTTGAACGAGGTTTTTATCGTATTCTAAAGCGGTTTCGCAGTCTTTTATCATTTCTTTATATTTGCTCAATTCATAATACACTTGTCCTCTTTTGAGATACGCCTCTGCCCATTGTGGTTTTATTTTGATAGCTTTATTCAAATTTTTGAGGGCTTTTCCGTAGTTTCCATTTTCCATCAATTTTTTTGCCTCCTCAAAATTATTTTCTGCTTCTTGTGCTGTTAAATTCATCACAAAAAATACGCACACATATATATAAGTAAAAAATGTAAATAATCGTTTCATAAAATTTGAAAGTGTTTTATTCTATAAAACGTTTTTTTGTGTGAAATAATTAAAAATTGTGAGAAAATAAAAAAAATATTTTGTAATTTTTTTGTGGAGTAGATAAATATTCGAAAAAAATAGTCTGACCTTTATATTGGTGCAGACTATTTTGTTATATTTTTTGTTAGAATAAGCCTTTTTGAGAGCGACAACGAGGTCCGCCGCCACCTCTTTTTCTGCCAATGTGAGGTCCTTTTCCTTTTTTTCCACCTACTACAGATTCCAATTCTGCTTCACTTAATTCGTCTTCGCTTTCTGCCAAATTAGGAATTAAAACGTGCATTTCTTTGTCAGTATTTTCGTGAAAATATAATTTAAAATCAGCAGGAACAAAATAATCAGGTAATTTTGCATTCAAAGTGCCTTTTGGGTCGGCTATTAATAATTTTCTAAACGAATCATTATGAATGGCTTCATCGAGCATTTTTTCTACAGATTCATCAAGAGAATCACCAAATATCACATTTTCTGCTTTTACTAAAATAATGTGCATTTCGCGAAAATTATTTTCGTGAATATGAATTTTTATGTTTGTGTCCAGATTGCCACCAAATTCTTTTTCTATGATTGTTTTTGGATTTGCTAATAGTCCATTTCTGAAAGAAATATCAGTCTTTAAGCGGTCTGAATTTCCAATTTTTTCCAATAATTCTTTATGTGCCATACTAAAAATAGATTAATGTGAAGGATACTTTATTAGCTTATTTATACGTAAAATTATTAAAAAAGTTTTGATAAAAAATAATTTTTTATATATTTGCAAAATATTAAAAATTATATAAAAAAATACGCAAAATATTTAAAAAAACATACAAAATAATTTGGTTCTTAGGAAATTATTGCAGAATAATTTTTAGTATCCATAAATCTATTTATATATTCATTTTGTATTCTAAAAATAAATTCTCTCAAAAAATAAACAAACTTTTTTCAGATAAATAACGTTCTAAGGTCGTAGGAGTTGCTATTATTCGAATAGCCAAGTCAGAAAACTTCAAAAGTGATAAGTTTAAGTAACGCTTGGCTTAATACTTAAACCAGTTGAGAGTTTTAAGCCCATTATTTTGTAAAGGTAGTGTTTTTGCAACTTTATTGCAAAAATTATTTGAAATATTTTTTTTTGAAAATGTTTAAAAAAATGATTTTTATTCTCCCCTTTCAAATTTATCTTCTATTTCTTTTTTCAAAACATCAGAATTACCCAATAACTCTTCCACCAATTTATAAACTTGCGTAGCAGGATTAAAATCAGCATAATTTTCTCCTTCACAATCTTCCTCTAATTTTTTGGCTCTTCTAATTGCTTCCATTTGATTACCATACGTTTCTAATATCTCAAACATTTTTTCGTTATTTTTTTGATATTGAAATTTTTTTTTCTTGTTGATAATTTCGTTAATATGGGTTTCTATTTGTTTTTTATAATCTTCTCTGTTCATAGGCGTTGTACGAAGTTCGAAATGTAACAAAAACCATAATTCAAAAGCTTCATTACTCCAAGCACAAAATATTTCGTTTGCTTTTGCTTTTTTGATAGCATTATTAAATTTTTCATTAGGAAAATCATCTTTATCAAAAACAGCCCAAACTCTGTCATATTTTTGCCTTGAATTATTTTTCAATTCGATGGCTTTATCCACTACTTTTATAGTATCTATATTGCCACCTCCAAACTCGAGATGATAAATAATTTTTCCTATTTCTTTGGGGAAACTTTTGAAATAGTTAGGTTCTGTTTTTTCACCTTCACATACAATTAGAAAATAGATGGCTAATTCCTTATTTTTTTGTTGTGATTTTTTTGGTGAAAATTTTTTTGTTAATTGTTTGTCTAATTTTATTTTTCTTGCCATTTTGATTTTATTTTTTAGTTGATTATGACAGGAATTGCTTCATATCGTCCTCTCATATAATTTTTTTCCAAATTAGAATCATTGCGAACTTTATTTCCATCGGGCATATTAAAATCGTATAAAGAATATAAATCGGTTTGTTCAACTTTATTTTTTTGTGCAAACCAAATTTGGTCACGTCTAAAAAGTTCTGTACTCAATAAATTAGTATCGTGAGTAACAAATAAAAGTTGCGCTTTTTTAGGATTTGTTTTTGGATTATTAAACAAACTAATAATATGTGTCGTAATCAAAGGGTGAAGTTTGGCATCAAGTTCATCAATAATCAATGATTTTCCATAAAATAAAGTGTCAAAAATAGGACCCGATAAATCAATTATTTTTTTTGTTCCTTCTGATTCATTTTTATCTTTATCAAAGTTGATTTTGCCAATTATTTTTCCTTTTTTATTGTATGTATGATGAATAGTTTTTAATGTTTTTGTGGTCAATATTGGTTTTATATGATGAATAATTGAATCGGAATTATTATTTTGGTCAAATATTTTTTCTGTAATAATAATATCTTCAAAACCTAATTGTAAAGTTTGAAAAAATGACAAGGACTCTTCATAACCTACTGATTTTTTATCAAACATATTCAAAGAAAATAATTGATAAGAATCGTGTCCAATTCCTGAGATAACATTATACTCCATAAATAATTTCATTATTTTTTGAGAAATTTCTCCTTTTAACTGTGATAAAAGAGAAATAAAAAGTCTATTATCATTGGTGATTTCTTCTTTATTTTTTCCTTCTACAAATTTGTCAGACACAGCAATACCTTCTTCAGTTCTAATAAAAAATGGAATTTCTTTTTTATTTCCATAACTAACATATAACCATTCATTTATAATTTTTTTTAAATTATATTCAAAACCATATCTAAATTTAGTATTTTCATTGGTATCAAGAAAAATAATCTCAAAAAATGTAGGGGCTGATTCATTTTCAACTGATAATAAAAACGGACTATAATCTAACTCGTCAGAATCATTTAATTTTACAGATTGAAATACATTTTGTTTCATTCTTCGAAATGCTTCGATAAGATTACTTTTACCGCTTGAATTTGCACCATAAATAACCAACGAAAGTAGTAGTTTATGTTTATCAGCAATCATAATATTTTCTTTTAATTCCGAAATTGGTTTGGCTTCAAAACTAATCGTTTTTTTTTGATAAAAAGAAAGAAAATTGCCTACCGTAAATTCTATGATCATTTTATTTTTTTTATTATAATGAGATTTTTCCACAAAAATAGAATGTTTTTTATAAAAATACAAATAAATTATTGTTTTTTTTGAGATTTTTTCTCAAAAAAAAATAAATTTTTCTCTTCTCCCCAACTGGTTTAAGTAACACTTCGTTTAATACTTAAACCAATTGGGAGAAATATTTTATATATTTGCAAATTATTAAAAATTATACAAAAAAATACGCAAAATATCGAAAAAAACATACAAAAAACACACAAAAAATTATGCAAAAAGTTACTTATTTTTCATCTCCGATTGGAATTTTGGAAATCACAGCCAACGAATTAGGATTAGAAAGTGTAAAATTTGAAAATCAATTTAAAGTTCCTGCTGATATTCATTTCGAAAATGAACAAGAAAATCAACAAGAAAATCCTATTTTGCAACAAACTATTATCGAATTGAGAGAATATTTTGCGAATGAAAGGAAAGTTTTTACTATCAAATTGGCTGCAATTGGCACAGATTTTCAAAAAAATGTGTGGGAAAATTTATCAAAAACCACTTTTGGACAAACGCTTACTTATTCAGAATTTACAAAAAAATTTACTGATATAAAAACCATTCGCGCAGTAGCAAGTGCGAATGGAAAAAATAAAATAGGAATTATTGTGCCTTGCCACCGAATTATAGGCAAAGAGGGAAATTTGACAGGATATGCAGGTGAACTTTGGCGTAAAAAATGGCTTTTAGAACACGAAGGAAGTATTTTATTTTGAAATGATTACTTCTTTTTACTTCTTTTTTTATGCTTTTTCATCATCAAAAATCACATTTATAAAATCTAAAAAAGGTTTCATTGTTTTGCAAACTTTCAATACATATTCCAAAAAATTATCGTTTTCGATGATAGAATTATCAGGAATTTTATGCCAAGCAATCAAACTTTTCATTTTTAAAAATTCAATCGCAGGATTTTCTGTATCATAACCTTTGGGAGCTTTTATCAATTTTTCTCCACTCAATTCTCCAAAACATTTTTTAAATGCTTGATTTTCAATGATATTTTCAAAGTCAGAAAAATTATAATCAATTTCTTGTCTTATTTTCGCAAGCACATCATTCGGTGGCGTATAAAGTCCGCCTGCAATAAAAGAACCACCATTTGCCTCGATATGCAGATAATAACCTGCACACAAAGTTTTTTTACCACCTTTTTGCAAACTTGCACCAAAATTAGTTTTATAAGGACTTTTATCTTTGCTAAATCGTACATCTCGATTGATTCTAAATATACAATTTTGAGGTAGTAAACATTTAATATTGTCATCAAATTGACTCACTTCGTTAATCATTTCTTCTACAAAATTTTTGAAAATATTTTTAGAAATTTCATATTTTTTTCGATTTTCATCAAACCAAGTTTTATGATTATTTTCTGCTAATTCATCTAAAAAATCAAGTACTTTTTTGTTCATTTTTTTTGATTTATATTTTTAATAAACATAATTACCACTTTTGATATTAAAAAAAGTGATAAAAAATTAGGAAAAATTTCGATAATTTTTGATAGAAATTCTCCTGAAATTAATCTTAGACCTTTTACAATCCGAACTAACTCGGTGCAATATTAATACATTATATATAGTTTTGCAAATTTGTTTTTTGTGTGCTGAATACTCAAATGTAAGAGATATGGCTCGTTGTAGTCATTTTGGTTGATGTAGTTTTTTAGTTCAAAAAAAAATTAATTGGAGTCAAATAAATCACGCAAATATACTTTTGGCATAGATATTTTTTGGAGTGATCTTATTAAAAAATTTATCAATGGTGTTTCTATTCTTTCAGGAGTTCTTAATATTTGCTGGTTTTTTACTTCAGGGAACATCTAAAAAATAAATTACCCACTCAAAAAAACTTATTTTTAGTTCCCTCACCGCTGGGGCGGGTTAGGGTCAGTGTTGTTAAGTTCTAATATTTGTCAGGTAAATTATTTTACAAATCAAAATATAATTTGCCAAATCTATAAGATTTTCAAAAAATTATAGATTTTTTACAGAATATTATACAAGTTAATTTCTATTTTATTTGTTAAAAAAAAAGAATTTAACAACACTGACCCCAGCCCTCCCCGAAGGTGAGGGAGTTTTTTTAGGTATATTATTTTTTATTTAGTCCCTCAATAGCTGATAAAAAATGCAATAATTTTAACCTAAATTTTATTTTTTTTTATTTTGGACTTTTTTTTGTCAAATAAATCATATAAATTTGCCTTGATAAAAATGATTATTCAAATAAATTTTAAGATTTTGTATCCTTATTTACGCTATTTTGCTATATTTTTACTATTTTTAGCAAGCATTTTGTATTTTTTTTTGTTTTCTGCTACCCAAAATATCAATACAAATGAAATACAATCGCTCAAAAATCATATCAATTATCAAATAGAAAAAACACATCAAGAAATTGGCGTTTTTTTGCCTCAAATACGCAAACAAGGCGTAATTACTTTGCAAGCAAAAGAGTTTTTTTCTACTTATCCTTATTTTGTTTTCCAAAATGGAAGGTTAAGATATTGGACTGATTATCATATCGTACCCGAATATCCAGAAGTAAAAGGCAATTATAAAGCAAATTTTAGGCGTTTATCACAAGGCGATTTTATTATTTGTAAAAATATTATCGTTACAGAAGAAGATTCTATTGAGATTTTTAGCCTTTTGCCACTCACTCGAAATTATAAAATTAACAATCAATATTTACAATCAGGCGTACAAAAAAATATTTTTTTATACGATAATTATAAAATTTCAGGCTTTCAAAAAAATACAATGCTCAATATTTATTCTCCACAAAAAGAATTTTTATTTGGCATTATCAGCACTGGAATTTTATCAAAATATAGTTTGTTACAAATTTTATTGATAGGAATTTGTATTGGCTTGGCGTGGATTTTAGTAGGCATAGATATTTATCTATCCAAAAAAATATACGAAGAAAAATTATTTTTTTCGATATTTTGGTATTTTGTGGGCAATGCAAGCATTATTTATTTTGATGTTTTTTCTTGGTTTGTAGATACTTTTTTTGTGTTGATAAGTATATTTTTTCTGTTAATATTTTTACTCAAAAATTATAGAAAAACGTGGACTTGGCAAAAATTACTATTGATGAAAGGCTGTTTTTATTGTGAAAGAACGTGGTTTCCTGTCTTTTTATTGTTATTGATTACCAATATTTTGGGTTATGAATGGATAATAAGACAAATTTTTACGATTGAAAATATTAATATTGACATCACCAAAAACTTAGATTTTTCTACGATTACTTTGTTAGGTTTAGGCTTATTTGCTTTGAGTTCTATCGTTTTTTTTATGGCTTGGCATTTATTGTTGCGTCCTATTTTGTCTTTGTACGAAAGGCATTTGAACACACTCAATTTTGAAAGTTATATTTTTTGGTTGTTAAATATTGGTTTGTTGTCGTTGAGTTTTTTGGGTGGAAAATATGGTTTTTGGATAGGTACAAATTTGTTAATTTCTCTTTGGATTTTAACTCAAAAACTTCCCAGACAACTCTATAAACTCAATTATATGGCTTCCATTTATTTGTTTGTCGTGGCTGCGTGGGCGAGTGTTGCGTGTGTATATACGTTGCAGGACTGTATTCATCAAAAAAATAAAGACGAAAAACGAAATTTTGCTACCCGAATTTTACCCGAAAACGATACTCCTACTGAGCAAAATTTGAACGATATTATTAAAAATATTCAAAAAGATACGATTTTAAAAAATGCTTTGTCAGATACTTCTCAAAATTATAAAAGATGGGCTGAAATCATTAAAAAACAATATTTACAAAATAATTTTAATAAATACGAAGTAAATGTATTGATATTTGATGGAAAAAACGGAAATATTTTGACGAATTGGGCAGAGGCAGAAGGAAATTTTGCCACCTATCAAAAAAACTATAAAAATATTTTATTTTCTACGCATAATCCAAATATTTGGTTTATTGATAAAGGTGGCGTAAATGTTTTGAAAAGATACATTAGTTTTATTGAAATCAAACAAAAAAATCAAGCCGTTGCTCAAATTATTTTTGATTTAAAACTCAAAAGAACTTCTTTGAATTATGTTTTTCCTGAATTATTAGTAGAAAAAAATTATCAACCCAATAAAGAAGCAAAAAATTATAGTTATGCTTTGTATGAAGACAGTGTTTTAATTTATAATAGTGGCGATTTTAATTATGATAAAGATTTTTCGTTGGCTCTTTTTAAACAAGAAAATTTATTTTTAAAAGGAATTATTCATAAAAATTATCAACATTTAGCAGTCGCAGGCGGACTGAAAAAAAGAGTAGTCGTGTCTGCAGCAGCCATTACTTTCAATGATTATTTTTCCAATTTTTCTTTCTTTTTCTTAGGTTTAATTCTGATTGTTTTCTTATCTTTGGCTATTGTTACCTTATTTCGAGGGCAATATGGACAATACGCCAAATTTTCTACCCGTATTCAAATTTATCTTAATATTGCTTTTTTTCTACCTTTATTTACGGTTAGTTTAACGACTTGGAGTATTTTACAAAATACTTATAAAGAAGATTTTGAAAAAACTTTTGCTTTGCAAACCGAAAGTTTGGCGAGAAATATTGCTCCTTTTTTACAAAATTTTAAAGAAGGAAAAAATGATAAAGAAATTTTTACGCAACAATTACAAAGTGTGGCACAATATGCGGAGGCAGATATAAATATATTTGATGAAACAGGAAGGTTTTTGAGTTCGAGTCGTCCTGCCATTTTTGAAAATGAAATTTTATCAAAATATATCAATCCAAAAGCCTTGCGTGCCATCAAAAATCAACGCAATAAAATAGTAGTTTTGTCAGAAAATGCAGGAAATTTGTTGTATCAATCTGTGTATGCGCCCATAAAATATGTGAGCAGTGATAAAGTGCAGTTGAATGGCATTATTAGTATTCCTTTTTTTGAGGCACAGACCAATTTGCAAGTAAAATCTTTGGGAATTTTATCTATTATTTTGAATATTTTTACGGGAATATTTTTAGTTTTTTTGGTGATTTCTTATTTTGCTTCGCAGGTTTTGACGTTGCCTTTGCGTTTGGTAACTCAACAAATTCGTAAAACAACTTTTCAAAATTATTCTGACCCTTTAGAATGGAATACCAAAGATGAAATTGGTGTTTTTGTAGATGAATATAATAAAATGTTGAAAAAATTAGATAATTCAAAAGAAAATTTGGCAAGAAATCAAAAGGAAAATGCGTGGCGTGAAATTGCTCAACAAGTTGCCCACGAAATTAAAAATCCTTTAACGCCTATGAAATTGAGTTTGCAGATGATGCAAAGGCGTATGGAAGACCAAGGCGATACGGTGCGAAATTTATTTGAACGTTCTGTCGAAACTTTGTTAAATCAAGTAGAAATTTTAGATGATATTGCTTCTTCTTTTTCTGCTTTTGCCAAAATGCCCATTCCTTTGAGTGAAAGATTTGAAATTGCTCAAACGCTTAGAAATACGTCTAATTTATATCAAAATCAAGAAAATTTAACTTTAAGTGTTAATATTATTCAAGGAAAATTTTTTGTAAGAGGTGATGAAAAATTAGTAGGTCGAATTTTTGTCAATCTTATTAAAAATGCTATCGAAGCAATGCCTGACGATAGAAATCCTGAAATTACCATCACTTTAAATTCAGAAACTGAAGGATTGATTTTAATTACGGTCAAAGACAATGGTTTTGGAATTTCTGATGAAATTGGAGAAAAAATATTTGCACCCAATTTTACAACTAAATCTACAGGCTCAGGCATTGGTTTAGCAGTTGCAAAACGTGGAATGGAACATGCAGGAGGTAGAATTTGGTTTGAAAGCGTAGAAGATGAAGGCACAAGTTTTTTTATAGAATTGCCTTTGGTTGAATAAAATGGTTTTAAAAATTTAGTTTTTTGTTTGCTTTTACTTTTATTGTTTTTAATATTTATTGATATATTTCAATATGAGTGACATTTTGAATTTAACATAAAAAGGCTATTTAAAGATGATTAAGACATTTTTCAATACTTTTAAATTTTAGTGTTTGGTTAAATGAATAAAAAATACTTACGGGAATTTGTCGTATCTATTTTTAATTAATGTTTTAAATACAAAAATTCTTTGGTTCATAGGAAATTATTGCGGAGCTAATTTTTTTCTATAGTATGAATAATCTTTTATTTAAAAAAATAGATGCTGTCCCAAATTCGTTGCAATTTTTTTATTTTGGAACATTTGTTACAGTACAGACCTTGCATGCAACGTCTGTACAACGATATACTTTTTTTTGCAACGAATTTGGGACAGTACCAAAAAATATAGAAAAATATCCATCTCACAAACATAAAAATTTCGGCTAAAGCCAAGAATTGAATTTTATATTATCCTCCAGGTAAATCTGGAGGCAATTCAAAAAAAAATATTTCAAAAAAATATTTTCATTTTTAGCATAAATTTTCTTAGGACTTTTTTTTAATAATTTTGAAGTTCTTTGATTAAAATATCGATATGATTTTCTTCATTGGCGATAAAATTAGCGATTCTCAAATGATTATTTTTAAAATCACCATAACCACTTCCAACTATCATATTTTTTTGTTTCAAACCGCTTAAAATATTCGAAACATCACCATTTTTGCTTTCAGCCACAACCACAGTGTGTGATTGATGATTTTTATTTTTGACAAATGCTTGCAAATGTTGATGATTTTCTAACATATCATATAATTTTTTTGCCTTTTGTTCGGTTTGTGTTCTGATATTTTCAATACCAATTTTTAACATATCTTCCACTACTTTATTCAATAAATAAATCGATAAAACATTGGGAGTGGCAGGCGTTTCAAATTTTTCAAAAAACTTCCAAAGTTGCGTTAAAGTGTGATAAGTGCCTGTTAATAAGCCTTTTTTCTCTAAATTTTCGGATTTTTTTAGGCATTTTTCGTTCACAATCCATACGCCCAAACCCGCAGGAAGTCCAAAAGATTTTTGAACAGAAAAAAAAGCTGTATCAATTTTTGTAAAATCAATATTCGGATAAGGAGCAGACGAAACCATATCTAAGGCAGTAATTGCGTGCTGATTTTTTTCGGCTAATGCGTGTATATCCGCAACAGGCATACTTACGCCTGTGCTTGTTTCGTTGTGCGTGAGTGCCAATAATTCGATATTTTTTTCAATATTTATTTTATCAATCTCAAAACCTTCACCAAAATTACTTTGATATACAGATGGTTTTTTTTGTAATTGTTGAGCGGTTTGATAAAATTTTTTGGAGAACGCACCATTGACCAAATGTAAAGAATGATTTTCGACACAAGACCAAATCAATCTCTCCCAAATTTCAGTCGCGGAGGCTGTAAAAACGATTGCCATATTATCAGGAATATTCAATAATTTTTTTAGTCCTTGATAACATTGTTGATAAATTTCTCTAAATTGTTGGCTTCTATGCGAAATAGAATGGATTTGTAGTTCGAATGCTTCTTTTGTATGTTGATAAACACTTTGAAAAATAGCCGACGGTCCTGGTGTAAAATATATATTTTGCATTTTTTATTTATCTTTTAATTCTTCTTCTACAAATTTTTTCATCTCTTCTAATTCTTTGTCTTCAATTTTGTTTTCTTTCACAAAAAACGAAGCCAATTTAGAAAGCGAACCACTAAAATATTTGCTCATAAAATTTTTTAAAAAGAAATTTTGATAAATATCTTGCTCTATCAAAGGAAAATAAATGTATGTTTTTTTGTCAATCGCCTCATGGGAAATAAAACCTTTTTCTTCTAAAATCCGAACCAAAGTTGAAGTAGTATTATAGGCAGGTTTTGGTTCGGGCATTTCTGCAATAATATCTTTTACAAATGCTCTTCTTTTTTGCCAAAGGATAAGCATAATTTGTTCTTCTGCTTTTGTGAGTTCTTTCATAAAAATAAATAATTAAAAATCAATTAAATAGAATTTGACTACAAAAATAACGAAAAAATTAGTTATATAATATACTTTTGTGTAATTTTATATAATTTTTATATTTTTTTTCAAATTTATTTTTTTATTTCTTTGTCAAAAATTTGACTAATTGTCTTTTAGCAATCGGCAAAAGAGTGCTATCCAAAGGGCATTGAAGTTTTGAATAAGCCAAATAAGTAGTAGAATGATTTTTTTCAGAATATTTTTTCATCATTTGTACTTTCAAATTTTCAAAAGTATTATGGATATTTTTAGGAACGGTTTCTAAAAAACGGGTATGTATTCCTCTAAAATTTTCATTTGCATTTTCAAAAATAGTAATTTTATATTCAAAAATTTGTGCTTCGGTTTTTTTATCTTCATAAATAATCAAAAAACCTGCGTCATCATTCAAAGATAAAATACCAATTGGTTGCAATTCGATATTTTCTTCGATATGTTCATAAATACTTTTTCCTTCAGTCAATGCATTTTTGATGTGTGGAATAGCAAAATTGATAATATTTTCTATTTCGGTCATCAAAGTTGTGTCGGTAATCATTTTTTTATACAATAATTGCCAATTTTCGAAATCAACTAAAGTTAATTGCGTAGGAAAATTTTCTCTTAAAATTTCTTGATTGCGTTGAATAGTCAATAATTCGTTATAATGTGAAACCAAATCAGCCATCGCAGGATATAATTCTACTTGTAAAAATTGCTTTTTAATGGCTTGCATATACGCTAGCAATACATATTTTTTGTATTCAAAATCGATGGGACTTAATGTAAGCCAGTCTTTTTCTAAATTTTTCATATTTTTATTATGTTTTTTGATTATTTTAAAGAATATTCAATAGATAAACGAAAAAAATACAAAATATTATATTTATTGATTTTATTTTTTGAAAATAAGAAAAAAAACATATCCTACTACATTATTTTTAGACTAATTTTGATATTAAAAAAACAAGTTTGTTAACTAAATTTTAGGAGGTTTTGGAGCTAATATCTCAAAAAATTGTGATTTTTCAATCAGATAATTAATATTAGGGACTAAGTAGAAAATATTATACCCAAAAAAAACTCCCGCACCTTTGGGGAGGGCTGGGGTGGGGCATAATTTGACTAAAAAGCCCCACCCTAACCCTCCCCAGCGGTGAGGGAACTAAAAATAAGTTTTTTTGAGTGGGTAGTTTATTTTTTATATGCTCCCTTATTTGTATTTATTTTTTTTAAATACGTATTTATTTTTACTATAAATTTGAGATAGCCGTATCATTTTTATCTAAAAATATATCTTTTTTTTATTTTTGATTTGGCATTTTTGAAATTTATTACTAACTTTGCAACAAAATACACAAAAAAACAATGATTTATTCAATAGTTGCTTATGGCGATACGGTTTTAAAGAAAAAATCCGTTGAAATAGACCAGAAAAATACAGAAATTAATTTACCAAAACTCGTAGAAGATATGTATGAAACTATGTACGAGGCAAATGGAGTAGGATTGGCAGCACCACAAATTGGTATGGGAATTCGATTGTTTGTAATTGACTCAACCAGAATGGAAGAAGAGGAATCGTGGGGAATAAAAAGAGTATTTATTAACCCAACTATTTTAGAACAAACAGGCGAAAAATGGGTTTTTGAAGAAGGTTGTTTGAGTATTCCAAATGTAAGAGAAAATGTATATAGACAACCAAAAATAAAAATTCATTATTTTGATGAAAATTGGAAAGAATATACAGATGAGTTTGATAAAATGACTGCCAGGGTTATTCAACACGAATATGACCATATAGAAGGAGTTTTATTTACAGACCATCTTTCGTCCTTTAAAAAAACTTTATTAAAATCTAAATTAAACGGAATTAGTAGAGGAAACGTGAAAGTAGAATATAGAATGAGGTTTCCTGATAGCAAATAAATACTAATTTTTCAGACCCTAAACACTAAATAAATGAAAATAATTGCTATACCAGCTACAAAAGATACGCCTTATATATATCTTGATGCAGCAAAAAAAAAATATGAAATAGGTGGAAAATCAATTCCTGAAGATGGAGACGCATTTTTTGCACCTGTGATTGCTTGGTGGTTAGAATATGCAAAAGCACCCAATAAAGAAACCATTTTGAAAGTGAATTTGGAATATATGAATACAGTTTCTACCCGAAAAATACTCGAAGTATTAAAAGTAATAGAAAAAATAAAAGGTACATCTATTATTTGGGCTATTTATTCAGAGGATGATAAAGCAGATATTCACCCGATTGCAGATAGCCTAAAAATTCCTTTCAAATTTATCAATATTGACTAAAAATAATTTTTAATTTTTGAGTTGGAGTTGTCAATGTCGAAGACTTGACAAACTCCAACTAAAAATAATATTCAAAATCTTACAGATTTTATATTTTTTGTTTTTTATTTCTTATAAAAAGGAGCTAAAACTCCATCTTTTTTTACAAATTTATCTAATTCTTGCCAACTAAATGAGTAAGTTATTTCGGGTTCGATGGCTTGCATCACGTGTGGCAAATCATAAGAATAAATGTAATCGATGCCTTTGGGCGTAATCATAAATGTTACATTTTCTAAAGAAATAGATTTAATTCTTTCGCTTAATTCTGGAGTGGTTTCTGCGTCCAATTCCTTCATTTTTTCTTTTCCTCTTGCTTCTATTTTTGTTTTCAATCCTTGCATAAAAACTTGTTTTTGTTTGGGAGAACTAAAAATATCTTCTTGTTTTTGATTGCTTTCTATTTTTTTTCCTGTTTTTAAATCAAAACAAAAATATTCCATATTGGTAGTTGGATGAGCAGCAATAAATTCATTTTTGTTGATAAACGATAAAATTCCTTTATCATTTAATATAATTTCATAATCAATGTTGGTTAATCCCATCAAATATCCCTTTTCTTTTACTTCTTTTTTGGCGTGATTGACAAAATAATCAATGATTTGTTTTAAAGACATTTGAGCAACTGATGTTTCTTTTCCGTCCATATCCATTGCTGAAAAAATATCGGTTTTAATTTTTTGGTTCAATGTTTTTAATTGTTGAGGCGTAATTTTACTATTTTTGATAGATTTTATTTCAAAAATTTTATATTCATAATTTTTTTCTTTGCCTCCTATATTTTCAATAACGGCAGTTTGGGCTGATACAACACAATGTATCAAGCAAAATAACACAACGAAAAAATTTGTTTTTTTCATAAAAAGGAAGTTTTTTTTAATAGATTTATTTTAATAATTTTTATTTTTTTAGCACACAAAGATAACCATTTTTTTGTATTTCACCAAAAAAAATCCAAAAAAATATTTTTTACGCTTTCATATAAAATAACTCATTATTTTTTTCGTTATATGATACAGAAATTTACTTTAATACTCATTATGAAATTATATATTTTCTTTTTATTATTTATTTTAACAGTTCCTTTATTTGCTCAAAAATTTGATAACAGAGTATCAGAAAACCTAAAAACATTGGCTTTCAAATACGAATTACAGCCCGAAGACGCTACTTTTAAATTTACCGTTCCTATTGGCAAACGTACCCAAACTATCTTCGTAGAATCGAGTACGAGTACGTATGATAAATTAGAAATGCGTGAAATTTATTCGATTATTCATCAATCTAAAAATATTCCTGACCAATCAAGATTAGTAAAACTTTTGATGGATAATGCTCAAAAGAAAATTGGAGCATGGGAAATTGTGTATGAAGGAAGTGAATATTTTATTATTTTTACGGCAAAAATTCCTGCCAATGCAGATGCATCTGATATGAAATCTGCCATCGATATTGTGGCTGCTTCTTCTGATGGCATGGAAAATCAATTATTTACCACTGATGAATGGTAGAATGAAAAATATAAAATTTTATGTTTTTTTTATGCTATTATCAATTTTTTTAAGTTGTAATAATCCTAAAAATAATCTAAAAAATAGTAAATGTATTCATTGTGGTATGAATACTCAAAAATATCAACAATGGATTGGAGTCATTAAAGAAAAACAAAAAATAGCCATTACTTGTTCACCTCGTTGTTTGTTGTTGGTTTGTTTGCGAGATAAAGAAAAATTAAAGGCAGATTTATCACTCAAAGATTATTATGAACAAACTAAAATTGACGCAAAAAAAACATTTTTTGTGGTAGGAAGTAAAATTTTAGGACCGATGGGCAATGATTTTATTCCCTTTAAAACCAAAAAAGATGCTGATTTATTTTTGCAAGATAATCAAGGTAAAAAAATATTATCTTTTCAAGAAATAGATTTTAAAACGATTATGGAATATCAATAAGTTTTACTATATACACTACTATAAATTTTGTTACCAACTATAAATCATTGTTAATCAATGTTTTATATCAAAATAAAAAAGGAACAAACTTTTTAAGTTTGCCCCTTTTTTTATATTTATAATAATCGCTTATTTTCTTACTTCTTCATAATCAACATCAGTAACATTATCTTTTTGTTGATTTGGGTCTTGTCCTTGTCCATCAGCAGGATTTCCACCTGATTGTGCGTACATTTCAGACGAAGCAGCATTCCAAGCAGCATTTATTTTTTCCATCGCACTATCAATACTCGCAATATCTTGAGATTGATGAGCAGTTCTAAGGTGAGTTAAAGCATCTTGAATATTACTTTTATGCGTTTCGCTAATTTTATCACCAAATTCTACTAATTGTTTTTCTGTTTGGAAAATCATAGAATCCGCTTGATTTAATTTTTCGATACGTTCTTTGGCTACTTTATCAGAATCTGCGTTTGCTTCTGCATCACGTTTCATTCTTTCTACTTCTTCTTTTGATAAGCCAGAAGATGCTTCAATTCTAATTTTTTGTTCTTTTCCTGTACCTTTATCTTTAGCAGATACGCTCAAAATACCATTCGCATCAATATCAAAAGTAACCTCAACTTGTGGCACGCCTCTTTGTGCAGGCATAATTCCTTCCAAATTAAATCTACCAATCGTACGATTATCTTTCGCCATTGGTCTTTCGCCTTGCAACACGTGCAATTCTACCGAAGGTTGATTGTCTTGTGCAGTTGAAAAAGTTTCAGATTTTTTAGTTGGAATAGTTGTATTTGATTCAATCAATTTCGTAAATACTCCGCCCAAAGTTTCGATACCCAACGAAAGTGGCGTAACATCTAATAATAACACATCTTTTACTTCTCCTGTCAAAACGCCTCCTTGAATAGCCGCACCCACTGCTACTACTTCATCAGGATTTACGCCTTTTGAAGGTTTTTTTCCAAAGAATTTTTCTACTTCTTCTTGAATACGAGGAATACGAGTCGAGCCACCTACCAAAATAACTTCATCAATATCAGATGCTTTCAATTTTGCATCTTCTAACGCTTTTTTACAAGGAGTAAGTGTACGTTGAATTAAATCATCTGCTAATTGTTCAAATTTTGCTCTTGATAAACTCAAGGTTAAGTGTTGAGGAATGCCATCAATAGGCATAATATAAGGCAAATTGATTTCGGTTTGAGAAGAACTTGATAATTCAATTTTCGCTTTTTCAGCGGCATCTTTCAAACGTTGCAAAGCCATTGGGTCTTTGCGTAAATCAATGTTATGGTCTTTTTTAAATTCATCAGCCATCCAAGCAATAATTCTTTCATCAAAATTATCACCGCCCAAATGCACATCTCCGTTGGTTGATTTTACTTCAAAAACGCCATCACCTAATTCTAAAATAGAAACGTCAAAAGTACCGCCACCTAAATCAAAAACGGCAATTTTCATTTCTTTATTTCTTTTATCTAATCCATAAGCTAAAGCAGCAGCTGTTGGTTCGTTGATAATACGTTTTACGTCTAATCCTGCAATCGCACCCGCTTCTTTGGTTGCTTGGCGTTCTGAATCATTAAAGTACGCAGGCACCGTAATTACCGCTTCTGTTACTGTTGTTCCCAAATAATCTTCTGCTGTTTGTTTCATTTTTTGCAAAATCATAGCAGAAATTTCTTGAGGTGTATATTGTCTATCTCCAATTCTTACTCTTGGCGTTGCGTTTGTTCCACTTTCAACGGTATATGGCATATTAGCAATTTCGTGCGTTACATCACTAAATTTTTTGCCCATAAAACGTTTGATAGAAGCAACTGTATTTTTTGGATTGGTAATAGCTTGACGTTTTGCGGGGTCTCCTACTTTTCGTTCGCCTTGTCCATTATCCAAAAATCCAACAATAGAAGGAGTTGTATTTTTACCTTCGCTATTAGGAATTACTTTTGGTTCGTTTCCTTCCATTACCGAAACACAAGAGTTTGTAGTACCTAAGTCAATGCCGATTATTTTTCCCATTTTTTCTAAATATATTAGTTTTAAAAATTTCTATTTTTTTATTTATCTAATAATCAATGTATGTGCCAATGGATTTTTGGCATATTTTTTATGACAAAATGACACATTTTTTTATTTAGATAAATATAATATAAACAAAACGTCATTTTTTTATAAAATTGGCTTTGCCTTTTTGGAATAAATAAAAAAAATACTTACCTTTGTTTTTGATTTATGGCATATTTTCACAAACAATCATTTCATTCACTTTTGAAATAAAGGAATTTTACTTTTAATATGAATATCAATATAAAAATTTATTTTTTTAGGTTATTTATTTTTTTATCCTTTTTTATTTTTCATCATAATTTTGTGATAATAGCACAAGAAAAAAAAAGTGAACCTGAACAATATTACCAAAAGGCAATTCAGTTGTTAGAAAAAGATAAAAATGAAGAAGCATTAGATAATCTTAATAAAGCCATTGGTTTGAATCCTTCTTATTATGATGCTATTTTTGCCAGAGGTTTTTTTTATCAAGAAACCAATCAAATCGAAAATGCAGTCAAAGATTATGAACTTTTAAATCATTTGTATCCTTCTAAAATTGACCCTTTGATTGGATTAGGACAAATTTTATTGGAAGATGAACAATATGAAAAGGCAGAAGACAAATTTTTGGACGCACTTCAAATTGATTCGACTGATGTTGATGTGTTAAATAATTTGGGTAGTTTTTATTATATTACTGATTTTTATGATGATGCTTTATTTTTTTTAAATCAAGCCACCAAATTAAAAACAAATAATGAAATTGCTTTATTTTATAGAGCCAAAACTTTTATGGCTATTAGTAATTTTGACGCAGCCAAAAGTGATATTGATAATTTATTAAAAATAAATCCAAAAGATGAAGAAACAAAAAAACTACAAATGGAATTTTATTTTCAACAAAAAAAATATGACGAAACTATCAAAATGGCAGAAGAATTAAGAAAAAATGACGTTTCATTTTCGTTGGATAATTTTTTATTAGCAGGAAAAGCATTGATGTTTCAAAAAAAATACAAAGAAGCATTAGATTATTTAGAAATGCCTTACAAACCACAAGACGCAGATATTTATCATTATAGAGCAAAAGCAAAATTCAAAATGAAAGAATATAAAGAGGCTTTAAACGATATAGATTCAGCTTTGGTTCTCACTCCCAAAAATGATATTAGCAGAGATAATATGTTGTATGATAGAGCCATTATTTATCACCAAAAAAATAACATCAAAGAAGCAGAAAAAGATTATTTAGACGCACTTTATCTCACACCTGAATTGCATAAAGTTACACCAAAACAAATCGAAGACAATATTTTATTGGGAGAAGCAAATAAAATTTTGTTTTTGGATAAGAAACAAAAAACAAAAATTGATAGCGTGTGTGTGTTGGCCTATCTGGAAAGAGCAGAATCTTATTTGGCTGAACAAATGTATCCTGAAGCAATGTTACAAACACACGAAGCGATGATGTTGGATAGTTTGAATGCAAAAGTTTTTACGATAAGAGGTATGGCAAGAGCCATGCAACAAGATTATCAAAAAGCATTAAAAGACTTAGAAAAGGCAGAAAAATTATCAAAAAACAAAGATATAGCTCAAATTTATTATGTGAAAGGCGTTTTGTTTCGGGAGCAAAATGATTTACAAAATGCTAAAAAAACATTCGAAAAAGCAACCCAAGAAAAACCTCAAATAGCAGATTATTGGGCAGAATTAGCCCATTCAGAAAGTGAATTGAAAGAGTATCAAAATGCCCTTTTACATATTGAAAAAGCCATTAGTTTGGATAATGACGAATCAGAATTTTATTTGGATAAAGCCACTTATTTATACCATCTCAAAAATTATGATAAAAGTTTAGAAGAATGTAAAAAAGCATTAGCATTGGACAATGAAAATCCATTTATTTATCATCAACGTGCTTTAAATTATTACGAAATGAAAAAATATAATGAAGCCGCAGATGATTTAGATATTGTCTTAGATAATTTTCCTGATGATGAAAAATCTATGCAATTATTGGAAGAATGTAATAAAAAAATCACCCTAAAAAAATCACAAAAAAATTAAAAATGATAAATAAAGTAGTTGAAAATGCTGATGTAGCCGTTGTCGATATTTTCGAGGGAGCAACTTTGATGTTAGGCGGATTTGGATTGTGCGGAATACCCGAAAATACAATTCAAGCACTTTTAAGAAAAGGCGTAAAAAATTTAACTTGTATTTCTAATAATGCAGGCGTAGATGATTTTGGTATCGGATTGATGCTCAAAACAAAACAAGTTAAAAAAATGATTTCTTCTTATGTTGGAGAAAATAAAGAATTTGAAAGACAACTTTTGTCAGGCGAATTAGAAGTCGAACTTATTCCACAAGGCACATTAGCGGAGCGAATAAGAGCAGGCGGAGCAGGAATTCCCGCATTTTTCACGCCTGCAGGCTACGGAACAGAAATTGCAAACGGCAAAGAAGTAAGAGAATTTGATGGAAAAATGCACTTGTTAGAAAGTTGGTTAAAAGCAGATTTTTCTATCGTAAAAGCATGGAAAGGCGACACAACAGGTAATTTAATTTTTAGAGGAACAGCCCGAAATTTTAATCCGATGATGGCAACGGCTGGAAAAATAACGATTGCAGAAGTCGAAGAATTAGTTCCCGCAGGCACACTCGATCCTAATCAAATTCATACTGCTGGCGTTTTTGTGCAACGTATTTTTCAAGGTGAAAAATATGAAAAAAGAATCGAACAGAGAACAACAAGAGGATAGAAATAGAAAATATTAACTCCTAATTTTTTTTGAAAAGTTAGGAGTTGAATGAATCAGATTTTAAACAAAATTATAGACTTACTTTTAAATTGTTATCAAAAATATTAAACTAAAAATAAAAAAATGGTTATTTATATCCAAAATATTACAAACGAAAAAGAATTAGGACAAGCATTTGAAATAAGAAAAATTGTATTTGTGGAAGAGCAAAAAGTAAATCCAGAAGAAGAATATGATGAATTTGAACAAACATCAAAGCATTTTTTGGCATTACTCAATCAAAAACCAGTCGGAACAGCCAGATGGCGTTTCACAGACAAAGGCATCAAATTAGAAAGATTTGCCGTTTTAGCTGAAGGAAGAAATCAAGGCGTAGGACAAGCATTGGTCAAGGCAGTTTTAGAAGACATCAATGCTTCGACAGACATGAACGAAACAATGATTTATTTGCACGCACAACTTTCTGCGGTTGGTTTATATCAAAAGTTTAACTTTGAAACCATCGGAGATATATTTGAAGAAGCAAATATTAAACATTATAAAATGATTTTGAAAAAATAATTTGCATAAAACAAGCATTAAAACAAGCATTAAAACAAGCATTAAAACAAATGTTAAAACAAAAAATTCAAACGCTTGCTCAAAATTATTTAGAAGAAATAATAGACATAAGAAGACATATTCATCAAAATCCTGAATTATCTTTTCAAGAATATAATACGGCTCAATTTATAGCTTCTATTTTGGATAAATTTGGAGTTGAAAAATATACAAATATTGCTCAAACAGGCACAATCGCTTATATTAAAGGAAAAAATCCTACTAAAAAAACGATTGCTTTGCGTGCTGATATTGATGCATTGCCTATTTTGGAAGCAAATAATGTAGCTTATAAATCTAAAAATGAAGGCGTTATGCACGCTTGCGGACATGACGCACATACAGCTTCGCTCTTAGGCGTAGCAAAAATTTTGAATGAATGTAATGAAGATTTTGAGGGAACAATCAAACTAATTTTCCAACCCGGTGAAGAAAAATCACCAGGCGGTGCTTCTTTGATGATAAAAGAAGGCGTTCTGGACGCACAACATCAAACTCCAAAACCTACGAGTATTATTGGGCAACACGTCATGCCTTACCTGCCTGTTGGTACGATTGGATTTCGAAGCGGTCTGTATATGGCAAGTTGTGATGAATTGTATATACGAGTGATAGGCAAAGGCGGACATGGGGCGATGCCCGAAAATTGTATTGACCCTGTGTTGATGACTTCTCATATTATTGTGGCTTTACAACAGATTGTAAGCCGAATTGCTAGCCCAAAAATGCCTTCTGTGTTGAGTTTTGGAAAAGTAATTGCAAATGGTGCAACAAATATTATTCCTAATGAAGTATATTTAGAAGGAACATTTAGAACTTATGACGAAAAATGGAGAGCAGAAGCACATCAAAAAATGAAAAAAATAGCCGAGGGAATCGCAGAGGCAATGGGCGGAAGTTGTGAATTTACGATTGTTCGCGGGTATCCTTTTTTGAAAAATAATGAAAATCTTACGCAAAGATTGAAAAATTTTGCGATAGAATATATGGGAGAAGAAAATGTAAAAGATTTAGATTTATGGTTAGCAGCCGAAGATTTTGCGTATTATACGCAAGTAATTGATGGTTGTTTTTATCGTTTAGGAACAAGAAATGATGCCAAAAATATTATTTCTGGCGTACATACGCCCACATTTGATATTGATGAAAAATCTTTAGAAATTGGAGCAGGTTTGATGGCTTGGTTGGCAATTCAGGAGTTGAAAAATTAATAATAGAGCCAATACAATAATGTTTCTTAGGAAATTTGTGCGAAAAATAGATTTTTTTTTGAAATGTATTTCTTGAATTGCCTCCAGATTTATTTGAAGAATAATATAAAATTCAATCGTTGGATTTACCCGAAATCAAATATTTGATAATCAATGATTTATAAGAAATATCGTGTCAAAATCAAAAAAATCATTGAAAACAAAAAAATACTATCAAATTCATTTAAAAAAATTTGATAGTATTTTTTATATATTTTCTAAAAAATAAAGATTAGAATTTGAAAGATGCGATTAAATCAGCCACACGACTTGAATAACCATATTCATTATCATACCAACCAACTACTTTTGCTAAGTTTCCGTTTACAGAAGTTAAATTAGCATCAAAAATACAAGAATGAGGATTTGTAATAATATCTACCGATACGATTTCATCTTCTGTATATTCTAAAATACCTTTCAAATATGTTTCAGAGGCTTTTTTCATCACCGCATTGATTTCTTCAACAGTCGTTTCTTTTTTCAAAATCACTGTTAAATCTGTCATCGAACCATCTGCTACAGGCACACGCATAGCCACGCCATCTAATTTTCCTTTCAAATGAGGCAATACCAAACCTACTGCTTTGGCTGCACCTGTCGAGGTAGGCACAATAGAAACCGCACCTGCTCTTGCTCTACGCAAATCAGAATGTGGTGAATCGTGAATACGTTGGTCAGCTGTATAAGCGTGAATAGTAGTGATATATCCTTTGTCAATACCAAATGCATCTTCTAACACTTTCGCCATCGGGGCTAAGCAATTAGTAGTACAAGACGCATTAGAAATAATTTTTTCACTTCCGTTCAATATGTTTTCGTTTACTCCTAAAACTACCGTTGGAATATTTCCTTTGGCTGGAGCAGAGATAACTACTTTTTTTGCACCTGCAGTGATGTGTTGTCCTGCACCTTCTTCATCAACAAATCTTCCTGTTGATTCTAATACAACATCAACTCCTAAAGAAGCCCAAGGCAATTTTGAAGGGTCTTTTTCTGCATAGATGCGTAATTTTGTGCCATTGATAACGATATGTTCAGCATCATGAGAAACTGTGCCATTAAAACGTCCATGAATAGAATCATATTTGAATAAATGTGCTAAAGTTTTTGTATCTGTAAGGTCGTTGATAGCAACAACTTCAACATTTTCTTTATTCAATAAAACACGATAAGCAATTCTGCCAATACGACCAAAGCCGTTAATAGCCACTTTAATTTTCGCCATTTTTTTATAAAAAAGTTTAAATTTCTTAAATTATAATACAAATTTTTAATTTGTGGTGCAAATTTAGGAAGTTATTTTTAAAAATAATATAATTTTACATAAAAAATTTTAATTTAAAAAAAATAACAAAAAAAATTAGTTTTTAATCGGTAAATTATTTTCAAAATCATACAAAGTAAGTTGTCTTAATTCATAATATCCACGCCAAAAAACACGCAACGCTTCAATATACGCCCGTTTTGCTTGGTCTTTTTCATTTAAAGCAATCGTTAAATCAGTAATTGAAATTTTACCAATTAAATATCTTGCTTGGGTGATGTCATATCTTTTTTGGGCGATTTCATCAGATTTCAAACCTATTTTTAATCTATCTCTTAAAATTTTAAAAAGTCTGGTTTTTACTAATATTTCTTGTTCAAAATTTAATTCTTCTTGAGAAATAGTGGCTTTAATTACTTCTTCGTTTGCCAAAGCCGTTTGAACTCTTGCTTTTTGCCTTCCCCAATCCAAAATAGGTACACGCAAATTGACACTTAATAATTGTTGGTCTCTCGGATTTTGATATGCTTGGTCTAAATTAGCTGCACTTTGCGTAAAACCTAACGAACCATTTATGCCAATATTTACGCCTTGTTGATTTCTGCGGGCTTGTGCTACATCTCTCTCTGCCTCCAAAACTCGCCTTCTAAATCCTAAAAATGCTTGTCGATTTTGTTTTGCTTGGGCGATTGCCAAATTTTCATCAATTTCAAATTCAGGAATATCCATCGGAATTTCTAAATTAATATCTGTACTGACATTGCTTCCACCCAAAAAATTACGCAAAGCCAACGTATTGGTTTGTAAATCTAAATTGGCTTGCGACATTTGTTGAGCAGAATTCATCGCACTTAATTCTAATTGTAATAATTCATTTTCAGCAATTTTTCCCATTTCATAACGCCCTTTTGCAATTTTATAAATGGTGTCATTGTTAGATTTATTACGCGAAGCCATTTGATAAATAATTTGTGAATTTAATAAACTAAAGAAAAAATCGGTGGTATTCACAGAAACTTCTTCTAAATCTTCTTTGTATTTTTTTTCTGATTCTTGAAAAATCAAAGGCTGTATTCTTTTTTCCCACAATAAATTATTGAACTGAAAAAGTGGTTGATTGACACTCAAAAAAATTGGAGTCGAAAGATAAGAAGTTGTATTATTGTTTGTACCCAATATATCAATTCGAGATAAAGCCGTACTCAACGAAAAAGTTCCACCTGTGGCAGCCAAATTTTGTGTGATGCCTAATTGCAAATCATTGTTCACAAAACTACGATTCACAAACGCCTGCGTACCATCGGGCAAAACAATTGCCTGAATAGAACGATTCAAATTGGGCAAAGTGCCTGTCAATACTAATTGTGGATTATAATTAGATAAATAGGTTTTGTATTGCCAAAAACGATTTTTTTTGATATTCGAAGCCAATAAACTTCGAGGAGATTTAGTTTTGGCTAATTCTATGACTTCCAAAAGAGATAATTTCTGTTGAGCATTAATGCTAAAATTGAGGCTAAAAATAAAACTCACCAAAAAAATAAAAAGATAAAAAGTTTTTTTCATTGTAAATAAAATATAGTTTTTGTATGCTCAAAATAGGTGTTAAAATTCAATATAAATAGAAAAAACAATCCAATTATTCATATCTCAAAGAAGTTATTGGGTCTTGTTTGGCTGCGCGTTGTGCGGGAGTAATTCCGAAAACTAAACCCACAGAAGCAGAAACTACAAAAGAAATAATCACAGAACTTGCCGAAATAATAGTCGGAATACCCGCCATTGTGCTAATCGTAATCGCTAAACTTACGCCTAAAATAATGCCTATAATACCGCCTGTAACACTTATCAATATAGCCTCTAACATAAATTGAGAAACAATATCTGATTTTTTTGCTCCCAAAGAAAGTCGTAAACCAATTTCTTTGATACGCTCCAAAACAGAGGCTAACATAATATTCATAATTCCAATGCCACCAACCAACAAAGAAATACAAGCAATGGCAAATAAAACCCAATTAAAAATTTGTTTGGTGCTTTGTTGTTGTTTCAAAAGCATTTCGGGCATCGAAATTTCATAATCAATGACGTTTAAATGCCTTCTTTGTAACATTCGGGCAATAATTTCGGAAGAAGTTGATAAAAAATCTGTTTCTGTAGTTTGTACGACTATTTTATCTAATTGATGATAGTTTTTTGGTTTTGTTTCGGGTGGAGTGCCACCGTCATTATTGTTATTATTATTTTGGTTTGCCTGCTGCATAGAGGCTTTTGTTACCAAATTTCGATTGATATATTTAATTAAAACCGTTTTTACGGGTGCATATACATCAAAGTTATAATCTCGAATTCCCAAATTGCTCATACTCGAAGCAGTTATATTTTTTGCTTCCAAAACTCCAATAATTTTTAGCCAATGTTGTCCAACTTTAATACTTTTACCGAGTGCATTTTCTTTGCTAAAAAATTTCGTTTTTATCGCACTTCCAATCACGCACACAGACGAGCTTTGCTCTAAATGAAAAGTATTAAAAAAATTTCCTTCTTCTAATTTAAAATTTGAAATATCAAAATAAACCGTTTCTACGCCTAAAAGTTTGGTTTTTCGTTGAGTGGCATCTTTAATAATTTGCGTTTCAACCATTACTTCAGGACTCACTGCTTTTAAATTGGGGACACTTTTGCGAATATTTTCTACATCAGCCAAACTCAAACCGGGTGAAGTTTTTTGCTTGCCTTGTTTATCATTTCCCTTTTCTTCTTTTTTATCTTTTTGGTCTATCACCGCATTGATGATAATATTATTAACCCCCACTAATTTTATTTGTTCCAATATTTCTTGTTGCGCTCCATTGCCAATCGCTAGCATAGCAATTACCGCAGCCACGCCAAAAATAATTCCCAAAGCCGTCAAAGATGCTCTTAGTTTGTTGGCTAAAATAGCACTTGCTGCAATATCTAAATTGATTAAAAGTCTTTTCACTTTATTTTTTTAGTTTTTTGAGTGTAATTTTTTCAGCATTTGCGGGTTTTGATACCAAGACTTGGTCTTTTTCAGTCAATCCTTCTATAATAATAATTTCATTATCATTTGTTTTTCCGACTTTTACTTGTTGTTTGATATATGAACTTCCTTCTTTTTTGAAGACATACACCATATTTTTTTCGTTATGAATTGTTTCCAAAGGCACAAAAACAGCATTTTCAATGACTTCAGAAGTAATCATATTTGCCGTAGTCATAGCGGGCAAAAGTGTTGTATCTTTTTGGTCAATTTGTATATTTACCTCAAAAACTTTAGAATCAGAATTAGGTTTTTGCTCGCCTACATTGGCTACATTGATTACTTTTCCTGAGAATTTTTTATCAGGAAACGCATCTAAACCTATTTTTACTAATTGGTCTTTTTTTAGTTTTTGAATATCGACTTCACTAATATAAGTTTTGGAAACCATCACAGACATATCAGGCAAAGTAGCCACCACAGGATCCCAAGTGCTGATTTGTGAACCTTCTCGTTTTTTTTGTCCATTCCAATCTCGCGCATAAATCATCATTCCATCTTCGGGTGCGGAGATTTGAAACTTTTTTAATAATTCTTGAATAAAATCTACTTTTGATTTGGCAGTATTGAGATTGGCGGCTGCCTCTTGCATTTTTGCGATAGATTTATCTTTTTGAACTTCGTAATTTTGAGAAGTTTGTTTGAAATTTCGGACTGCTTTTTCTAATTCAATTTCTGCTTGTCTGATAGTGGCAGGTGGTTCGTATTTAGATTGTTGCAAAATGATTTTTTTTTCTTCTTGTCCAAATTTTAAATTGACCAATTCATCACGTAATTTACGCAAATCGAGGGCTGTATCTAATTGAATTTGAGAAAATTGGGACATTGCTTTGTCTAATTCGCCTTGTCTTTCTTTTAATTTTCCCACAATTTCAGAGCCATCTAACGAGCCAATCATATCTCCTTTTTTTACCACTGTGCCTTCTGGAATCATGTTAGCAATTTTTATATTCCAAACGCCCACCGTATTTATTCCTTGTGGACCTCTGATATCTAAGGAATTTTTGGCAAATAATTCGCCTGTAGAAGTGACAGAAACAACAAATTTTCCTTTTTTTACATTGACAAACACTTCTTTTTGGGCAATAATTCCATTAAAAAAGAAATAATAAATGCCTGCAAGTCCTGCAATAATGATTACCAAAACAACAATTTTATTTCGCATAAGATTTTTTTTGCAAATATATTCTAAATATAGAAAAAACCAAAAAATATCTTTACTTTTTAACTTTATTTAACTTTTTTTAATTCTTAATTTTTTATGATGTTTTATGTGGAAAAACGTTTAATTTTTTTGCTTCTTTGAGCATAAATTCATATCCTTTTTCGTATTCATTAGGAATAATTCCGTCTAAAATTGCTTCCCGCAAAGCCATTTTTATAATACCAACTTCTCTACAAGGTTGTAAATTAAAAATTTCCATAATCATTTCGCCTGTAATAATAGGTTGAAAACTACGCAAATGGTCTTTTTCTTCTACTTCTTGTAATCTTTTTTCTAATTTATCGAGATTTTTAAGATGTTTTTGTACTTTGTCATGATTTTTTGAGGTAATATCGGCTCTACATAATTTTAATAACGCCTCCAAATCTTCTCCCGCATCAAATAAAAGTCTTCGAATGGCTGAATCTGTAATTTCATCTCTGACCAAAGGAATTGGTCTGAGGTGCATTCGCACTAATTTTTGGACAAATTTCATTTTTGCGTCCATAGGCAATTTCATATTTCTGAAAATAATCGGAGTCATTTTTGCTCCTTTTTCTTCGTGTCCATGAAAAGTCCAGCCTGCTTTTTTATCAAATCTTTTGGTGGCAGGTTTTGCAATATCGTGTAAAATAGCCGCCCAACGTAACCATAAATCATTAGACATACCACAAACATTGTCCAAAACTTGTAAAGTATGGAAAAAATTATCTTTGTGTCCTTTGCCATCTAAAGTTTCAACTCCTTGTAATTCTACTAATTCAGGAAAAATCAAATGTAATAATTCGCCATAATACAACAATTTAAAACCATAAGAAGGTACATCTGCCAAAATTATTTTATTCAATTCTTCGGTAATTCTTTCTTGTGAAATAATAGAAATACGTTCTTTATTAGCAATAATAGAATCAAAAGTAATTGGGTGAATATCAAATTTTAACTGTGTGGCAAATCGAACCGCTCGCATCATACGCAATGGATCATCAGAAAAAGTAATATCAGGGGCAAGCGGAGTGCGAATAATTTTTTTTCGCATATCCGAAAGTCCATCAAAAGGGTCTATCAAATCTCCAAAAGTATCTTTATTGAGGCTGATAGCCAAAGCATTGATAGTAAAATCTCGTCTATTTTGGTCATCTTCTAATGTTCCATCTTCTACGATTGGTTTTCTGGAATCGCGTTGATAAGATTCTTTTCTTGCTCCTACAAATTCGACTTGCCATTCTCCTGCTCTACACATAGCCGTTCCGAAGCTTTTAAAAACAACTACTTCAGGTTTATATTGATATTTTTGGGCATATATTTCTGCAAATTTTTCTGCTAAGGCAATGCCACTTCCCACACAAACGACATCAATATCATTACAAGGGCGTTGCAAAATCCAATCTCTGACTAATCCACCGACTAAATAAGTAGGTAAGTTTAATTGTTGTCCACTTTGAGCCAACAATTCAAAAACAACTGCTTGCGACAAAGTTTCTTTAAAATTCATGGTATTATAAATAAATTTTACTTGATGTTGATGTAATAAAATTTTGGTTTGTGCAAATTTAAGAAAAAAAAATTATTTTTCAAAAAATGTAGTTATATCTTATAAAAAAACACCCAATAACTTTTTTTAATTTTTGTTATTGAGTGTTTTTGAGAGAGAAAATTTATAAACTTATTATGATTAGTTTTGTACCATGGCAGGATTATTATCTAATTCTGCTTGTGGAATAGGCCAAACATAATTTTGTGCAGCAGTTGTTATAGTTCCTCGAAAAGGTAATTGTAGTCTTGTAATATCAATAGAGCGAATTCCTTCTCCAAAAAATTCAATACGTCTTTCAAGTAATATAGCATTTACTAAGGCTGCAGATGTTGCCAAACCCGCAGAAGTATAAGCAGAACCACTTGATCTTGTACGTACTGCATTCAATAATGCCAATGCTGTAGCATCAACTCCTGCCATATTTTCACGTGCTAACGCTTCTGCATAACTCAATAAAACTTCTGAGTAACGCATCACAGGCACAAAATCTATTGGAGGAGGAGTATTACGATATTTAAAACACCATCTACCTGCAGAAGCTGCCGGGGTCGTTACTAAAATTGTTAAACTTGTATAACGTGCATCGGTTGTTGGTGCAAATGCTGGATTACTAATAATACCCGCTGCATCAAATCGATACTCAGCTGCTCCACCCGAAATATTACCTGGTAAATAATACCCTGCTAATGCGTTTTGAGTTCCCGGTACGTCAGCACTTGACATTGGCATAGATAATATACTTTCTGCTGCTGTATAAGGAGTACTAAAAACACTTAATATATTAGGGGCTAAGCTAAACATTACTCCTGATGTAGAAGAAAATGGAGCAGTGGTTTGCCCTACTATTCTTGCTGCTTCAGTTAAAACATTTGCATAATTACCCATTACCAAATAAACACGAACTTTAAACGCAATGACAGAATTTCTATGCATGCGAGTAGTATTCAATAATGGTGATCCATTGTCTAGTGGTAAATTTAGTTCAGCAAAGTTTAAGTCAGCTAAAATTTGAGTATATACAGCAGCCACAGTACTTCTTGCTAACGATACACCTGAATCGGTTGTATTAGCAGTTAATCGCAAAGGTAAACCTGGATTATTTCCACTATTCAACGAAAAAGGACGACAATATAATTGTGAGAGATAAAAATAAGCCATAGCACGAATAGTTCTTGCTTCTGCGCGACATTGATTTGCTTCTGCATCTGTTATAATACCAGGATTATCATCTAATCCTTTCAAAAACACATTCACTCTATTGATAGTGGCATATCCTGCAGACCAAGCATTAGTCACTTCTGCATTACTTGGCGCTTGTGAATGATTCCAAGCAAACAAACCCGTTACCCCGTTATTAGTTCGGTTTTGAAAATCTTCGCCTCTTACATCAAGGTACATTTGCATTCTACCTCCTAAAAAATTTCCAGATTTTAAACCTGCATAGAGTCCATTGACTTGTGCTAATATTCTACCGCGCGTATCAAATACACTATTTAAATCTGGTAATTGTGTGATAGGCTTAGGCTCTAATAAATCGGTACAAGAAATCATCACATTTGTAATTAACAATAATGTGGCTATTTTTATACCATAATATATATA
>JAAFJG010000027.1 GCA_013298075.1 Cytophagales bacterium
TTTTTTTATTTAATCACAAAAAAGTTAAAAATAATTAAAAAATTACGCATTTGGGTAAAATATCATAAAAAGCATACTGTAATATTTTTGACAATTCCTAATTTTTGGACTGCGTAATGTCAGTTACTAAGACAAAAACTACTTTTATGAACGATTTTCATACTGCAAAGATACAGAAAATATTGACAAATTTTATTATATTCAAACATTTATCTCGACAAAAATGTGCTATGTCTATGATTCTAGCCATGATAGAAAGAAAAAGTGTTCAATTAAACGAATTAGCCCTTAAACTCAATGATAATGCTTTGAGTTCTTCTAACGAAAGGCGTTTGCAAGCTTTTTTAAAAGATGCCATCTTAGATGAAGATCAAGTTGTTTTTCTTCTTTCAATTTTTTGTGCATTTGGTAGCGTAGATTTATGTATGGACAGAACTGAGTGGGATTTTGGAGGCAAACAAATCAATATGTTAGTGATTAGTGGCTACGTTCGTGGCGTTGGTATTCCTTTATATGTAGAGCTTTTAGACAACAATAGTGGCAATAGTAATGCGAATCATCGGATGCTTGTTATTCAAAAAATTATACAAATATTGGGTAAATATGCTATTAAATCCGTCATTGGTGATAGAGAATTTGTGGGTAGAAAATGGATAAAATATTTAATGTCAGAAAATATTCGTTTCTTTTTGCGCGTTCCAAAACATTATGTTTATAACGTAAATGGAAAAATTCTCAAGGCTGAAAATTTACTTTCTGGTCGAGAAACGTGTAGATTAGATGGTATAGAAGTATTGAAAATCAAAGGTTTAAGTGTTCAGATGTTGAAAGTAAAAAATAAAAGTGGTGAAGAGGATTACCTCATTGTCTTAACTAATGGTTATTCTTATGAAGCCATTCGCAATTATAAAAAACGTTGGTCAATAGAAGTTATGTTTCAAGATTTTAAAGGACAAGGTTTTAATTTAGAAGCAACACATATAAAAGATAATGATAAACTTAAAAAACTATTTTATTTAGTGTCTATTGCTTATGCCTTTTGTGTGCATGTAGGTATGCATTATGAAAAAAACGTAAAAAAAATACCTTTAAAAAATCATAAATATAGAGCCAAAAGTATTTTTAGAACAGGACTTGATATTCTTCGTGAAATTTTTATAAAGAAAACGAAGAATTTTATCACTATTTGGAATAATTTTATTGATGAATTTATTCATCTAGCCAGAATTAAAACCAAGATTTTTAACCGTTTAAAAAACATCGGGTAGTGTAGGAAATTTTATTATTCACAAATATAGCAAAACAAATAGAAATTGATCAAACTATTGTAGATACTATCAATTCTATTCAAATTGAAAATAACGAAAAATTAGAATTTTTAAATATAGAAATACAAAATTCTTTTAATAAAGTTAGTTTTTTATTATTGACCTCAAAATTTGAAAATTTTATAGAGGGATTTTTAAGGGAATATGCAAAATTAAAAATAACTCAAAATACTTTTTCTGATGTGAATAATGAGCAATTATTAAACCAAATTATCAATAATATTTTAAATAAAATAGAAAAATTAAGTCCTCAAAAAAAATTTAAACAATCAGATATTAACGATTATTTGAAAGAAATAACTAATATTATCAACCAAAATTCAAATATAGATTTATCAAAATACAATCAATATTTTGATGCTAAATTTAATTATGGAAAACACGGAGGAAGTGAATTAAAAAAATTGATAGAAAAATTTGGTTTTAAAGAATTTGCTAACAACCAAGATGATTTTTTTGAAATTTTTAATTCTGTAACTGGTATAAGAAATAATATTATTCATCAAGATACAACACCATCTTTATCAAATGAAGAAATGGAAAATTATATCAATAAATTTTGCCAATTTTCTGATGATATCAATGAAGAAGCAAATAAAATGCTTCAATAATTTTTAAAAAAAATATGAAAAATTATCCCGAATATCGTGGCTATGACCACACCGAAGTAGAAAAAAATGTCTTAAAATTGTGGGAAGATATTAACGCATTCGAAAAATCAATACAAGAAAGAAACGGAAAAAAAAGTTTCGTTTTTTATGAAGGTCCGCCATCTGCCAACGGAATGCCCGGTATTCATCACGTAATGGCACGCACTATCAAAGATTTATTTTGTAGATATAAAACCTTGCAAGGATTTCAGGTAGAAAGAAAAGCTGGTTGGGATACGCACGGATTGCCTGTAGAATTGCAGGTAGAAAAAGTTTTAGGAATTACAAAAGATGATATTGGAAAAAATATTTCTATCGAAGAATATAACCAAAAATGCAGAGAAACAGTCATGACATACACCAATGTATGGCGTGATATTACCGAAAAAATGGGTTATTGGGTCGATATGGATAATCCTTATATTACCTATAAAAATGAATATATTGAGTCTGTTTGGCATCTTTTGAAAGAATTACACAAAAAAGAATTACTCTATAAAGGTTATACGATTCAACCTTATTCGCCCAAAGCAGGCACAGGTTTGAGTTCTCACGAATTGAACCAACCCGGTTGTTATCGTGATGTAACGGATACGACGATTGTGGCACAATTCAAAACAATTCAAAATGAAAAATCTGAATTTTTATTTGCTTTAAACAAAGAAAATTTACCGATTTATTTCTTGGCTTGGACGACTACGCCTTGGACTTTGCCTTCAAATTCGGCTTTGACTTTGGGTGGAAATATTAGCTATTTAATGGTGCAAACTTTTAATATTTATACTTTTTTACCTCAAATTGTTATTTTAGCGAAAGATTTGATGGGAAAATATTTTGATGAAAAAGGACTCGAAGCAGCACTCGAATATAAAAATGGAGATAAAATTTTGCCTTATAGAATTTTAGCAGAATACAAAGGAAAAGAGTTGGCAAATATTCAATACGAACAGTTATTGCCTTATGTTCAACCTGAAAAACCTGCTTTCCGTACTATTTTGGGCGATTTTGTAACGACAGAAGACGGAACAGGAATTGTGCATACAGCCCCAACTTTTGGTGCTGATGACTTTAGAGTGGCGCAACAAAATAATATTCCTGCGATTTTGGTCAAAGATGAAAATGATTTTGATATGCCTTTGGTAGATAAACAAGGACGTTTTGTAAAAGAAGTTACCGATTATCCGTTGCAATACGTGAAAGCAGAATATGAACAAGATGCTATCGCATCTGCCAAAGATTATAAATCGATAGATGTTCGAATTGCTATCAAACTCAAAGAAGAAAATAAGGCTTTTAAAGTAGAAAAATATCTTCACCCTTATCCGCATTGTTGGCGAACTGATAAACCAATTTTATATTATCCGTTGGATTCTTGGTTTATAAAAACAACGGCTTTGAAGGAAAAATTAGTAGAAAAAAATAAACAAATCAACTGGAAACCCGAAAGCACAGGCACAGGAAGATTTGGAAATTGGTTAGAAAATTTGGTCGATTGGAACTTATCAAGACAACGTTATTGGGGAATTCCTTTGCCTATTTGGAGAACAGAAGATGGAAAACAAGAAGTTTGTATTGGAAGTGTGGAAGAATTGAAACAAAAAACTACACAAACCATAGAATTAGTTCAACAAAATCATTTATCTGTTTCAACATTAACAGAAAAAGAAAAAGAACTTTTGATGGAAAGTCATACAATAGTTCAAACTCCAGATTTTGATTTGCACAGACCTTTTATTGATAAAATTGTGCTTTTTGATTCAACAACCAATAAATTAATGTATCGAGAAATTGATTTAATTGATGTTTGGTTTGATTCGGGGGCAATGCCTTATGCTCAATTAGGTTATCCACATAAAGAAGGAAGTAAAGAATTATTACAACAAAAATTTCCTGCTGATTTTATTTCAGAAGGAGTTGACCAGACAAGAGGTTGGTTTTTTACTTTGCACGCAATAGGTGTGTTACTATTTGACCAACCTGCGTTTAAAAATGTACTTTCTACAGGTTTAGTTTTAGATAAAAATGGCGTGAAAATGTCTAAACGTTTGGGTAATGTGGTAGAGCCTTTGACCATCACCAAATATGTAGAATTTGACCCACAAAAAAATAAAGATTTCAAAGAATATCACGAAGGAAATTATTTAGTGGAAGGAGCGATGACCAAATACGGAGCAGATGCTACGCGTTGGTATATGATTACAAACACAAATCCTTGGGATAATTTGAAATTTAGTTGGGAAGCAACACCTGACCACGAAAATAAAATTATCTATGGAAAATCGGAAGGAATTGAAGAAGTAAGACGGAAATTTTTTGGAACTTTACAAAATATTTATTCGTTTTTTGCTTTGTATGCCAATATTGATAGTTTTGTGCTTGATGAACAAAATATTATTCCTGTCGAAGAAAGAACAGAATTAGATAGATGGATTATTTCGGTTTTGCAATCTTTGATTAAAAATGTAACGGAATGTTATGATAATTATGATGCTACGCAAGCCACAAGATTGATTGATTATTTTGTGAACGAACAACTTTCGAATTGGTATGTGAGGTTGTGTAGAAAACGTTTTTGGCAAGGAGAAATGAATGATGATAAAAAATCTGCGTATGAAACTCTGTATCAATGTTTAATGGTTGTGGGGCAGTTGATGTCGCCTGTTTCTCCATTTTTTGCGGAAAGATTATATCAAGATTTGACTCAACCTTTGAAAGCATCTGCTAAGAAAAATAATACACCTTTGCAATATGATTCGGTGCATTTAACTTATTTTACCAAAGCACAAGAAAATTTAATTGATAAAGATTTGGAAGAAAAAATGGAATATGCTCAAAAAATTTCTTCGCTCACACACGCATTACGCAAAAAAGCGTCTATGCGAGTGCGTTTGCCTTTGTCAAAAATTTTAATTCCTATTTTGGATAAGAAAAAACAAAGTCAAATCGAAGCGGTGGCTGAGGTAATTAAGTCTGAAACGAATATCAAAAACATCGAATTTATTTTTGATGATGCAGGAATTTTAGTGAAAAGTGTAAAACCTAATTTCAAAACTTTGGGCTTAAAATATAAAGCACAAATGAGAGAAGTTACCACATTGATTACTAATTTTAGTGCAGAAGAAATTGCTTTGACAGAAAAAAATGGAAAAATTCAAAAAGGTGAATTTCAAATTGATTTAGAAGATTTATTGATTAGTTCGCAAGAAGTACAAGGATTTTCGGTGGCTAATGACGGTACTTTGACTGTTGCTTTGGATACTCAACTGACCGATGAATTGGTCAATGAAGGCATTGCACGCGATGTGGTGAGTCGTTTGCAAAATTTAAGAAAAGAATCGGGTTTGGAGGTTTTGGATAAAATTTATATAAAATTATTAAAATCAACTTTGTCTATTCAAGTCGAAAAAGCGATACAAGATTTTGAAACGTATATCAAAACTGAAACGCAAGCTTTGACCATTCATATAGTAGATAAAATTGAAAAATCTACGATTTTTGAAGTAGAAGAATATACTTTTGAGGTCGAAATTGGTGTGGTTTAAAGGTTTTATTATTTTTGGAATATGAATTAGGCGGATTAAAATGGATAAAAAATCCGTTTTAATCCGCTCAATTTCTTTTAATGGTTATTCGTAATTTATCAAAATTATTTTAGTAATCATTTTTTTAAAAATATTATTGTCCAACTACTTTTTCCAAAGTTTTATACCAAATTCTTTCTTTTTCTTCTAAATCTTTTATTTTTTTTTCTTAAATATTTTATTTTTTTATCTTTTTCGTCAGCTATATCTGTTTGAGTTTCATTATTAGGGATAATATCATCATCAGTAAAAAAATATGTTATAGGAACATCAAGAATACTTGACATTTTTTCTAAATAAGAAACATTTAAGTCATTCCTTTTTAAAATTAAGTAAAAATTTTGTTTAGTAATTCCAATTTTTATCGCAAAATCTTCAATACTCATCTTATTTGCTTTGATTAGATTTCTTATTTTTGTTTCAAAGTCTTTCATTTTTGTATTATTTGAAGTTAAAATATAACTATTTAAAGAATTTAAAAAATAAATGTAAAATATTTTACTAAATATTTGGTTTTTTAGTAAATTATAATTTACTTTTCATCATATATAACGCTTATACACGATTTACATACAAAGATACGTAAAAAATAAATAAAATATACCATAAAAATGAAAATAATTATTTTTGGTTTTAAGAAAACGTTTTATTATTTTTGTATAAAATATTAAAAATTAAAAAATATGATAAAAATTATTGTAGAAATTCCTGATAAAATCAAAGCAAAAGAATTTATCAAAGCCACAAAAAATAATTATGCTTATATCAAAAATATAAAAATAATTACCAATAAAGAGAAGGAAAATAAACAGAAAAAAAGCACAGAAAAAACGCTTTATTATACGCCCAATCAACTTTCTTATACTTTTGAGGAAGTAAAACAGATTGCTACGCATTTTCCAAAAAACAAAAAATGGACTTTTCAAGACCTGAAAAATCATTTTCCATCTAATTTAAAAATCAAAGTCGAAATTATTAAAAATAAATTGAAAATTATGGCAAGCCCTGACATTACGCACCAAAGAATATCGAATAATTTATCTTTTGAGATGACTTCTCACGCCAAAAAAAATAATTTGGGAGAAATAATGGTTGCTCCAATTGATGTAAAATTTGATGATAATAATTGTTTTCAACCTGATATTATTTTTATTGGTATCGATAATTTTGATTTATTAGAACAAAATTCTGTCGAAGGAATTCCTGATTTGGTAGGCGAAATATGGTCAAAAGGCAACAAAAAAAAGGAAAAAGATAAGAAAATAAAAATATACGAAGAAAAAGGCGTGTTAGAATTATGGGAAATATATCCAACTCAACAAAAAATTACTGTTAAAATTTTAGAAAATAATCAATATCAAATTTTTTCAGAGCAAACAAAAAATGGTATTATCAAATCAAAAGTTTTAGCAGGTTTTGAGGTTGACTTAGAAAAAATATTCCCAAAAATAAAATAAATTAAAAGTGTAAATGATACAACAAAATAGATGTAATATTTTTGGAGTAGCTGTTTAATTTGCTTGATAAAATCTTTGTCCTTTAAAATATCTATGGTTAGAATTGAAATAAATTATCCTTATTTTTGGTTATTTCCTCTACTTTTATAACTGCATCTAAATTCAAACTTCCATAAATATGCGGAAAATCATCTTGCGTATCTGTCGCAGTTTCGTATTTGAGTGGAGCAGCAAGCAAATTTTCATCAATATGCAATACAAATAATTCGTGGTTATCTTTAAAAAAAACATTTGCACTTCGAGCAACTTGGTGTTTTTTTGAAGCGTGAATAAAACCTTCTATTAAAATAGATTCCACTTCATATATTCCTTTTTTTTCTGCATTTTCCCAGATAGTTTGGGTAGTAAGATGATAAATCATTGTTTTTTTTATTTTTGATAACGAACTAAAAATTGTTTTTTATAGATTTTTTTCTGAAATATAGGCACAAAAATATTTTTTTTAGAATTTTAGAAATAATATCAATAAAAATCACAAAAAATAGTTAGAGAGTATATAAAAAATAAACTACCCACTCAAAAAAAACCTATTTTAGTTCCCTCACCACTGGGGGTTAGGGCAGTGTTGTTAAGTTCTAATATTTGTCAGGTAAATTATTTTACAAATCAAAATATAATTTGCCAAATCTATAAGATTTTCAAAAAATTATAGATTTTTTACAGAATATTATACAAGTTAATTTCTATTTTATTTGTTAAAAAAAAAGAATTTAACAACACTGACCCCAGCCCTCCCCGAAGGTGAGGGAGTTTTTTTGGGTATAATATTTTCTACTTAGTCCCTTAAAACAAAAAATTTTCAGATACAAGATATTAGTTGTCATAGTTGTTAGGAAATTTATGCGGACTAAGCCACATTCCGTCAGAACTCTTATAGACTACGTAAAAATATTATACTTGATAAAAATCTTTGCTTATATAAAGTCATGACGCTAACGCCACCACTTTATATATATGTTCATATTTCGAAATATAAAGGGAAAATAATCAAAAAATCACAAAATTGATTACTTTTTTTATTTTTTTAAATAATTTATAAACTCCAATACTGCATATTTTTGATTTTGTGCCTAAAAATTCCTTTCACATCAACCAAAATTGCTCTTTCTTTTCCTTTCTCTTGAAAAAATGATTCTTCTAAATTCAAATATTCCTTATGATTAACCGCCACAATAATTGCATCATAATCATCACTCACATTTTCACACAAAGAAACATTGTATTCTTCTTCGACCTCGTGTTTGTCTGCTTGTGCATCTACAATATCCACCTGAATATGAAAATCTTGTAATTCTCTAATAATATCAATTACTTTCGAATTACGAATATCTTTTACATTTTCTTTGAAAGTAATACCCATAACTAATACTTTTAAGTTACCAATATTTTTATTATTTCTAAGAATATGCTTGATAGTTTGTTGTGCTACATACGCACCCATATTATCGTTGGTGTGTCTGCCACTCAAAATCACAGTCGGATTATGCCCTAATTGTTTTGATTTATAAGTCAAATAATAAGGATCAACGCCAATACAATGTCCGCCTACCAAACCGGGCGTAAATTTCAAAAAATTCCACTTTGTTCCTGCGGCTTCCAATACTTCATACGTGTTGATATTCAATCGGTTAAATATCATAGAAAGTTCATTCATCAAAGCAATATTCAAATCTCTTTGTGTATTTTCGATAATTTTTGCGGCTTCTGCGACTTTGATAGATGAGGCACGATGCACGCCCGCCTCCACAACTAATTCATAAGTTTTGGCAATATTTTCAGAAGAGTCTGCATCACAACCCGAAACCACTTTGATAATTCTAGCTAAAGTATGTTCTTTATCGCCTGGATTGATGCGTTCAGGCGAATAACCCACTTTAAAATCTATGTTAAATTTTAAACCAGATTCTTTTTCCAACACAGGAATACAATCATCTTCAGTACAACCCGGATAAACCGTAGATTCATACACGACATAATCACCTTTTTTGAGTGCTTTTCCGACAGTTCGAGAGGCAGCCAATAATGGTTTTAAATCAGGATTTAAGCTATCATCAATAGGCGTAGGAACTGCTACAATAAAAAAACCTGCTTTTTTTAGGTCTTCTAATTGATTGGTAAACAAAATATCACAATTTTCGAAATCCTTGGTTTCGACTTCATTGCTTGGGTCAATATTTTGTTTGAGTAATTTGATTTTTTCTTCGCTAATATCAAATCCAATTACTTTTGTTTTTTTTGCGAATGCTAATGCAATCGGCAAACCTACATAACCCAAACCAATGAGGGCGATAGATGTTTGTTTTGATGTAATTTTTTCGTAAATCATTTTTTTAAATAGTAATCATATTATTTGTTATTTTTTTTCAATAATATGGTTATAAAATAGGTTGAAAGTTTGTTACTTTCTTAACACTGCACTAATAATAAAAGTCATAAATATTCCTATTAAGATTTTTGTACGCCATTCATACCAAGCCATATCGTATGCTGTAACTTTTGATAAACCTTCATAAATGATGTCAAATTCTTTTTTTTCTCTTAATTTTTTTTCGAATTCTTTGTCTTTTTCACCTGTTTTTTCTTTTTGTTTAGATAAATCTACTTCTAAACTATTTTTAATTTTTTCTATTATTTTTAATTGTTGTTCTTTGTATTTAGTAAGTTGTTTTGGAGCAATATTTTCCAAAAAAATATACACAAAAAAACTACTTATTAAAACCATTACAAGATTAGTAATCATTCCAACGCCCATTCCTGTCCAAAATTTCATTTTATTTTCATTGATTTTGAACCTAAACCAATATAAAGCACCTGATAAAGTGATTAAATAAATAAAAAAATCGAGTGATTTTACGTTGGCATCAAAAGATTTTTCTGTGATAATATAAGCAAAATAGAGAAATAAAATGAAGAAAATTCCACCTAAAATTCCAAAAATTAAACTTGTTTTAAATATTTTTTGCATTGTTTTTTTATTATTTTTTGCAAAAGTAAACAAAAAATATCATTTTTCCAAATTGATTTTGATTTCTAAAAAAGTAATTTTTATTTATAATCCTCTTAATTGTTCTTTTCTCATCTCAAATCGATTGACAGATAAAGTTCTTAAAACCAAAAAATCTTCGTTGATTATTTCTGAAATTTCTTGCCCATATACCGCTCTATCTATGTTTTTGAGTGCATCGACCAATTTACTATCCGTTAATTGTTGATTGATTTCTTTGGAAGTATAAGAACTATAAGGTTTATTTTCGATTTGCTCCAAATGTTTTTTCCAGATAGTAATTGCTTTTTCAATATCGTCCAGAGATTGTCTTGTTTTAATACGATTAGTCAAACGCCCAAATTCACTCAAAAAAATAGAATGTCTTGTATTAAATTGAAACATTGTGTAAGCCTTAATAATTCGTTTTCCTAACAAAGACCAAATCAATAAAACAATCAAAATCAAGACCACAAAACCTGCAATCCAATACGGATAATTAAAATAATCATCCCATTCTTGATATAAAATATTGGCTTTCAATTCATTATTAAATTCATTTTTAACTAATTGTTGCAAAGAAATGCTATCAGGTTTTGACCATATCACGTGAGAAGAATCTTTTTCAGGAGACAACCAAATAGGAAGTTTTAAATATAATTTTGGTTGTATTTCGAAAGAAACTAAATCATACACAACACTATCAACACTTATATTTTTCTCGGTTTTGGTTGTAAAATAAGTTCTTTTTTTTAACTCAAAAGGAAAAAAATTATACGTAGAATCAGGTAATAAAATTTGGGTTTTTGCTTGATGTTTGATAGAAAAAACAAACTGCACAGGCACGCCAATTTGTAAACTATCGCTCAAAAATTGTCCTTTGATTGACATCAAAGAATCTTTTATTTGTGCAGATAATAAACAAGGAAATAATAATAAAAATAAAATAATATTTTTTTTTATAGCCATTTATATAGATTTTATTCTTCTTCTTTTTTGATAATGGGTTTTATTTTAGGTCTAAAAATTGGTTTTTTAGGCGTTTCTTCCGATGTTTTTGCATCAATTTGTTCGGCTACAATGTCAGTTTTTGGAACATTTTTTTCGGATTTTTCTTTTTGAAATTGCACTAAAAAATCTTTCTTTTCTTGTGCTTTTTCAGGCGAAAGATTCGTAAAATGATACATCATATCCGTTACATCAAATTCGCTATAATCATACACTTTTGTCATCGTCAAACATTCAGTCGGACAAACCGTTGTGCATAAACCACAATAGCAACACTTTGCCATATCAATATCAAATTTTCCTGCGTATAGGCGTATAGGCGAGCCATCAGAAGTCGTTCCAACTTGCTCTGTGGCTTTTATTGCCTCAATTTCTATACAATCTACGGGACAAACTTTGGCACATTTATCACAAACAATGCAATCTTCTATTTCATTATAGAGGCGATAGCGTCCATTATCAGGCATAGGAATAGTTTCATAAGGATAAAAAAACGTAACTAATCCATCTTTTTCTTGGGAATAATTTCTATTTTCTAATCCTTTTGGTTTATTTCTTTGGTTTAATTTTCGGAAATGTTTGATGGATATTTTTAAGCCATTCCAAGACGTTTTTAGACCATACCAAAAGTTTTTCCAATATGTATTCTTATGATTTTTTTTCATTTTACGATAAAAAATATTAAATATCTTTCCAACCTAAAGCCGTCCAAATCTCTTTTAAACGCGCTTCTTCTATCGAATCAACGCCTAAATTGTTATAAATGACGCTATTCATCATTTCTTTTACTCTAAATTTGACAGCATAACGCATATTGGCTTCGGGGTCTAATTCTTCATCTAAAATCAAAAGGCGTTTCAAAGATTCAATCAACATATTTTCATATTTTTTGATATTAAAACAAAGATGTCTTAATTCTGAATAAATAATTTTTTTAAATTCTTTGTCAGAAATATGATTGTCAGGTTGAGGCAAACTATCAAAATCAGTAGTCAAAATTCCACGTTCAAAATAAGAAGCAACATCAACCAACATAGTTGTTTCGGCTAAATCTACATTGCCATCGCTTGTGATAGCCAACGTAACGGGGCTTATCAATACAAATCCAAATAATTGTGAATTTGTTAAAATCAAATTCCTATCCTCTAAATAAGTGAATAAAATTTGTCTAATTTCTTTGAAAAAACGAATCAAACGTTCTTTTTCTTCTTCGCTATTTTTTATCATTTTTTGTTTTTTAATTGATATGCATACAAAAATTTACACAAAAATAAAGTATTTTTTTGAAAAAATACGTATTTGTCTATTTTTATTTTTGAGATAAAAAAATAAGCAAAAAAAAGTATGAAAAACAACACAAAAAAACAACACAAAAAAATAAGTTTTGAAATTATAATTAGAAAAATACATAGAAATAAATTTTTATGCTAACTTTGTGAAAAATATTTTTTTAAGATGCAAAAAAAACAAGAAATTCAACAATATAGCCAAGCATTTGCTAAACGAACTAGCGAATATTATTTTATCGATCATACACACATTACAGGCAAAGAAATTTTAAATTTTTGTGATATAATGCAAGTTAATTTATTCATTATCAAGGATTTATATATCGAATGGCAACAAGAAATCAATCGTTTGAGAAGTCCTTATTTTGATTATGAAAATGCAGAAGTGAAAAAAAATTTGGCTGTTTTTTTAAATACTTTATCCAATAATATTTTAATAAAAAAAGAAAATTTTTTGTCGTTGGTTTCGAAAGCAACCGCAGAAAGTTTAGAATTATTGATATATCCCGAAGAATATTTTAATCATTTATTGCTCGAATTTAAACAAGAAAAAATCAAAAAAGAAAATTTATTGCCTTTCACAAAATATTGGAATTTTTATAAAAATGAATTGCAAAAAGTTATCGTAGAAATGGAAGACAAAGCAGTTTCCGTCTTTGATTTGAATTGGATTTGGAAAGATTTAACAGCACAAAAATCAGAAAATATTGCCCATCAAATTAAAATTTTTGATAGTATTTGTACTACAAATTGGCAAAAAATATTACCTGAAAAACAAAAAAATATTGAGGTTTTAGCAGAGGAAAAATTTCTATATAAATCAGAAAATAATTTGCCCGAAGTAAATTTTGGTGGTGATGAAATTTTGGATATTCCTAATTCTTTAAACGTTCAATTTGCTGAAACAATAGATAATAATTCTTTGCATACACAATTTCAACAATCAAAAATTGAAAATCTTAGACAATCGATTGCTTTGAATGAAAAATTTTTGTATATCAATCAATTATTTGACGGCAATACTTTGGCTTTTAATGATGCGTTAGATAAATTAGAAAATTGTCAAAATAAACAAGAAGCATTACTTTTAATTGAACAAAAATACGCCAAAAATTATCAATGGAATAAAGACAAAGACGAAACAAAACAATTTTTAGAAGTAATCGAAAGACGTTTTTTATAAGTGATTATAAAAAATATTGCAAAGCCATTGCATAACTTTTTAATCCAAATCCTGACACAATTCCTTGACAATAAGCGGTCAAAAAACTTTTGTGTCTAAAACTTTCTCTTTTATAAATATTAGAAACATGGACTTCAATCACAGGCGTTGTAATCGCACTTATCGCATCTGCTAAGGCAATAGACGTGTGCGTATAAGCACCCGCGTTGAGAATAATTCCTTGATAAGAAAAACCAACTTCGTGTATTTTATCTATCAAAAAACCTTCTACATTCGATTGAAAATATTCTAATTCGAATTGAGGAAATAGTAATTTTAATTCCTCAAAATATTGCTCAAAAGTTTGTGTTCCGTAAATATGAGGTTCTCGTATTCCTAATAAATTAAGATTTACTCCGTTGATTATCAATATTTTATGTTTATTCATTTTGATTGATTTATATTTTATTGATTTTGTTTGATAACCATTTCAATTTGTTTTTTGCTCAACCAACCTTTTATTTTTCGGGCAATTTTTCCTTCTTTGTTGATGATATAATTAGTGGGAAAAGTTTGGATATTGTATAGTTTTTCTGTAATTTTTTTTTCATCGACTAACATTTTAAAATCGACTTCAAAATCCTTTTTAAATTTTTCAGATACATTTTTAGGTTGCCCCAAATTGATAGCAACTAATTCAAAATCCTTATTATTTTCTTTTTTTAACTCGTCATAACTCGCTTGCATACGTGGAAATTCTTCTCTACAAGAACGACAGAAATCAGTCCAAAAATGTAGAATTAAAACTTTTCCTTTGTTATTTTCAGGAGAAAAATCTTGATTGGCTACATCTTTCAACACAAAAATAGGAGCAGTTTGTCCTTTGTCTGTTGGTTTTGAATTGCAAGAAAATAATGCAATAAAAATTAAAAGTAAGTATAATATTTTTTTCATTTTTTATGTTTATTTTAATCAATAGTTCTACCTTTTATTGCTTTTGATATATCTACATTGCCTTGCAAATCTGCCACTCCGATATGTTGTCCTTGTGGATTAAAAACTTCGTATTCGTTTTTATGAAAATTATCTAAATACCAAAAATTACCTGTTTCTATTTCTTCATACATTTTTTTACCTTGCTGATTTTGATTTGTTCCTCGAAAACGAAGTTTATTTAACAATGAAAAATCAATAATATGATGAGTAGCCAGCCATATTTCGAGTTCTTCTATATTTTCTACAAAAGGAATATGAATAAAATTTTGAGGATAATTTGGAAAATGTTTAGCATCTTTAAAAATTGTAATCGTATTTTTATTAGTTTCCAAATCACTTTCAAAAGTAAATAATATAAATTTTTCTGTAGGATATTGCTCAATTCTTTCAGCAATTTCTTTCAAAGTATCATCTGCATAATCTACTTTGAACGTGTTTAAACTCCAAATAATATACACAAAATCATTATTTCTAAGTGAATTTTCGTGAATAGAAATAGAAGTTTTCCCCAAACTTTGTCTTAATTGTGTTTTGAAGGAATCGAGATAAACTAAATTTAATTTATCTACTTTGTCGATAAATATTTTGATATTTTCCTCATCATAATAAATAATTCCTTGATTATTTTTTGAGACTTCTTTGATATTTTTTATTTTTTCAATAAATTTTGACGTATCAAGAGCGACATTAATAATCTCATCGTCTGTCTGAGGAATGTATAAAAAAAATTGCATTGCCATAATTAAAAACCCATTAAAATTTCTAAATCTTTATCAATTTGGTCAAAAAAGTCAGCAGGTTGATTTTTTATTTTTCCACCATCTAATATTTCTATATTGACAGTTTCGCAACAATGCAACTTTTCATTTCTATTAAATTGATAAATTTTTACGTTGTCTTTCTCTATTTTTTTATTTTTACAACCGACTAAAATGCCATTTATAATATGATCAGAATGAGTTTCTGCAATAATTTGAATACCTGCTTGGGCAGCAATACACATCAATTCCGCTAATTTTGCTTGTGCTTTTGGGTGCAAATGTGCTTCAGGATTTTCTATTAAAATCAAGGCATCTTTTTTGGCTGCCAAAATTGATACAATAATTGGAAGCGCATAAGTTACGCCAAAACCAACGTTTTCAGCTCGAAAATCATTGGTAGGTACGCCATCTTTGACATCAAAATTATATTTAATAGCAAATCCAGTTCCATTTTCTTCAATTTTTACGTTGATATGTTGGCTAATTTCTTTTTCCCAAGCAATTGTTTGTGAGAGTAAATCAGGAGAAAAAGTATCTTTAATCAATGTGTCAAATTCAATATTTTCTTTTCCATAATGATTTAAAAAGTGAGCTATCAATTCTGCCTGCCCTTTTATTTGTGAAATTTGTTTTTTGACAATCACTAATTTATCGTCTTTTTTATATGATTTTTGAGGTGCCAATCTTTCAGTACTTAAATATTGAAACTTTTCATTGATTAAAGAATTAGATTTTAAACTATCTATTTCACCTTTAAATGACTTTATTTTTAAAATAGTGGCTCTGACATCAAGAAGGTCATACAAAAAATTCCATTCTAATTTTTCGTTGTTTGTTTCTAATTTGATACCCAAAAAATCTTCTTTTGTGTATTGATAACAAGCGTCTTTTACAAAACCTATTTGGCACAAATCTCCACTCAAATCTAAATATTCTTGTAAATTATTTTGTTGGTAATTTTGTCTTAATAAAAGTAAACTTTGGATAATCGAAGATTTTCCCACACCATTTTCTCCACAAAGTAAAGTAAGATTTCCAAACGATAATGTGGTATTTTTGTGAGATTTAAAATTTTGAATTTGGAGTTTAGTAATCATTTTCTAAAATATTTTTGATTGTGTTTTTGATGTCATTAAATCTTGTTATTACATTTTCTTTTTTTGCAGTCCATTGTGTAATCGCATTGAAAAATTTTTTATCAGGATTATTTTGCAAAGTAATTAAATTTTCTTTCAAAACTTCTTTCTTTTCTATCAATAAATTTTGTTCTTCAAGACTTAATTTAGCAATATTTGTGCTAATGGAATCGAATAAAGCCTTATTGATTGGTTTTCTTTTGCCTTTTATATTTTGACTTTTTCTAAAAGCATCATTACCAAATATATCGAAGCAAACTTCCATTGACTTTTTAAATACGTTTTTTACTTCGGTTATTTTTATATCATCTAATTTTTTTATTTCTTCCATACCTGTATTCATAAAACCATCTAAATCAGGAACATAATTTTCAAATCCTATCAAATAAAAAGACAAAAACCGAGTAACAAAATCTCTGTCTTCCATTCTTTGATTACTCACTTTATTTTCTGTTACCTTCGCAAAAGCCTTTCCAAATTCATTGTTTTTATCTACTAATTCTTTTACTAAATTCGCTGGTTTTCCTTGATGCAAAGTATGTCGAATTTCTTGTGGAGTAAGCACCAAGCCACCTTGATTGATGCGTTTAAAAATCTGGTATTTAACTAAACTAGGCGTTCTTTTATCAATCAAAGTAGCATTGATAGCATAAGTAGATATTTGAAACTGTACATCAAAATCCAAATTTTGATAATATTTCCCATTAAATTCTGTCAAAAACTCTAAGTTTTCCAAACAAAAAGGAGGTTTTTCTTCATTTTCTGTTTTCATTCCACTTGTAAAATGTATCAATGTACTTATCCTTTGTAAGCCATCAATAATTTCCCATTCATTTTTTTCATTTTCAGCAAAATAAAAACTTGGAATAGGTAAATTTAATAAAATAGATTCTATAAATCTACTTTTTTTGGTTACATTCCAAAGGTTTGGTAGCCTTTGAAATTCTGTGTCTAATTTTATTTTATTGCCTTGAAAAGCCTGAATAATTTGCCCTAAATTAATAGGTAATGGATTTGTTTTTACATCATTTCTATTAAAAGATATAATTTCTGAAAGTGTTTCTTCATTATTCTCAGGTTCTATTTTTTCTTCTTTCGAGTCGATATTTTTTTTGCTATATGTAAATATATTTCCCATTGTTTATTATTTTTTGCAAATGTAATAAATAAAAATTAAAATTCCAAAAAATATTTTTTGGAATTTTAAGAATAAAAACTACTTTATCAATTCATCTAAGCTACTTGTCGCAACTGCGTGATAATTAGGTCTTGATTTTTGATAAATTTGTTTGGCAAAATCCTTTTGATTTGATTTCATCAAAGACGTATAAAGCGACATCAAAAACTTGCGTCTTCCTACTTCATTCAAAAAACTTTCTAATTTTGGATAGGCTTTTTTGTATTCACTTCTGATGCTCAAACCCAACCAAGCCGTTAAAATTTCTGCATTATTCGAAGAAGTAAATTGATATTTTTTATCCAAATTTTCCATTTGTTCCAACGTTAATTTTTCGCCTAATCCACGCACAAAATACAACCACTCGTGACTCGAAATATCTTTTGAAATATTTATTTCTTTGTTTTCTTTGAATTTTGTCAATTCTTTGTCCATATTTTCAAATCTATCCGAACTTACTTTTGGACAATTTTTTGGTAAATTGGGGGCATAAATCCATTCTTTTAAGTCAATTTTTGCCGTTTCAGGAAGATTTTTTTGTAAATATTCAATAAAACTTTCTGTATTCATCGTTTGAAAAGCATTAGTTTGGAAATAATTTTTGATAAAATTATCCATTTTTTCACGCCCAACTACGTCCTCAATCATTCTTAAAAAGAAATAACCTTTTTCGTATGCAATTTCTGTAACGCCATCATCAGGGTCTCTATCAGTCAAATCTAATTTTAAATGCGTATCTTTTGGTTTATCTTTCAAAGAAATTAATGTTTTTTCTAAGTCTTGAAATCCTAAAAATTCTAACATTTTTGCATACGATTTTCCTTGAATTTTTTCCATAATTCTACGTTCAAAATAAACCGTAAAGCCTTCATTGAGCCAAAAATCATTCCAAGTGGCATTTGTTACCAAATTTCCCGACCAAGAATGTGCCAATTCGTGAGCAATCAAAGAAGTCAAAGATTTATCTCCCGCCAAAATAGTAGGCGTAGCAAACGTCAAGCGAGGATTTTCCATACCACCAAAAGGAAAACTTGGCGGCAACAATAATATATCATATTTTTCCCACGCATATTTTCCGTATAATTCTTCTGCGGCTTTAATCATTTTGGGCAAATCTTCAAATTCTTTAAACGATTTTTCCAACATCACAGGTTCTGCATATACGCCACTTATTTCGTCATATTTTTTATATTCTAATTCGCCCACAGAAAGTGCTAATAAATAAGCAGGAATTTTTTGTGCCATTTTGAACGTATAAACGCCATTTTCACTCGTTTTTTCAGGATTTGCAGCACTCATCAAAGCCATCAAACCTTTCGGAACCGTGATTTTTGCGTCATAACTAAAACGAATACCGGGACTATCTTGACAAGGAACCCAACTACGAGCCAAAATTGCTTGCGATTGCGTAAATAAAAAAGGTTGTTTTTTGCCTGCTGTTTGGATTGGAGAAAGCCATTGCAAAGCCGCCGCCGATTTATCCGTTTTATAATACACATTTATTTTTTTTGTTTCAGGCTTAATTTGTATTTGTACGCCTGTGCCTACGTGTGCTTTTGGCTCGTTTTGCTTGAAAGTAGTGGCAATTTCTTTGTCATCAAGCGTAATTTTTTCAATTTGCAAAGATTTGCTATCAAACCAAAATGAAGTGGCATTTTGTGCATTTTTAATGTCTATCATTGCTTTTCCAGACAATATTTTTTCTTCAAAATTTACGTTTAAATCTAAAGAAATATGAGTCATTATAGACTCGTCAGGTTTGGCAAAAGTATGAATATCGATTGCTGTGGACATATTTTTTGAGTTTTGATTTTCAGTTTTGTTTTCTTTTTTTTGATTACAAGCAAAAAATAAATGGCTGATAACGCACAAAGTAAGAAAGTAATTTTTAACTTTTAAATTCATATTTTTTGTTTTATTTTGATGAATTTGAATGATTTTTAAATAAAAGTACATTTTTTAGTTTAATGAGTGCAAAGTTATAAATTTTTATGGCATAATTTTAAAATAACATAAAAATAATCGTAAAAATAATCATAAATTTCAAAAAAAATTATACATCAAAATAGAATAGGAAAAAAGTAGGCTTGCAAAAAAATGAAACAAAAATTAAATCAAAAATTAAATCAAAAATCTATTTTGTTTTTCATTTTTTAATTTTACCTTTGCGCATATTTTTAATTCTTCTCAAAAAAAACCAATTTTTAAATATGAAAATTACATTTTTATTTATTTTATTGAATTTTATTTTTTCTATTTTATCAGCACAAAATGATGATAATGAAAAAAAAGCTACTATTTATGGTAATCCAAAAGACCCTAAAGTCATAAAACAAGCAGAAGAACTTGAATCAAGAGGTTTTAAAGTGGAAATTTCAGAAAAACGTCCTAATCCATTATTGAATGGCAAGGACAAAAGAATGCAAAAAAGATATGAAAATAAACCACTTCCTGCTTTCCAATTCAAAGATATTAACGGAAAAAAAATAAATTCTCAAGACTTAAAAGGTAAATTTGTTCACGTTTATTTTTGGGATATTGGTAATGAAACTTCTATCGAAAAATTCGAGGAATTGAATAAATTGAAAGAAAAATATGAAGAAAAAAATATGGTTTTTTTGGCTTTTGTGTCTGATAAAAAAGAAAAACTAAATAAAATATTAAATAAAAATAAATTTCAATATACAATTATTCCAGATGCTTCTAAATATTTCAAAGAATTAGGAATTAGAACTTCTGAAGTTGTTAGTTTTTTTGTTGATGAGCAAGGAATTGTGAAAACAGTTGTTGATAATATTAATATGATACTTGACCCAAAAACCTTTAAACCAACGCAAAATAATTATATATTTTACGTTGAAATTATCGATAATTTGATGAAAAAATAATTTCATTTGCTTTTTATTCCTCCAAAATATCACAAAAAAATAAAAAAAAATGTCTCCACAATTAGTTCTTATTGTTATAGTAAGTTATTTTTTCGTCTTAATCTTGATTGCTTTTATTACCTCAAAAAATTCGAGTAGCGAAGATTTTTTTAATGCAAGCCGACAATCGCCTTGGTATTTGGTTGCCTATGGAATGATAGGGGCAACGCTTTCGGGTGTAACTTTTATCTCTATTCCGGGAGCCGTAATGAAAACGCAATTTGGATATTTTCAGATGGTTTTTGGGTATATTGCAGGCTATTTAGTGATTACAAATATACTTTTTCCGTTATATTACAAATTAAATTTGGTTTCTATTTATACTTATTTAGAACAAAGATTTGGTTTTTGGTCTTATAAAACAGGCTCATTTTTCTTTTTATTATCTCGAACTATTGGCTCTGCCTTTCGTTTGTATTTGGCGGTGATGGTTTTGCAATTAGGACTTTTTGGTGCTTGGGGATTTCCTTTGTGGCTTACTTCTTTGGTGAGCGTGGCTTTGATTTGGGTTTATACTTTTCGAGGTGGCATCAAAACGATTGTTTGGACAGATACATTTCAAACTACTTTTTTATTGTTGGCTTTGATTTCGAGTATTTTTTTAATAAAAGACGCTTTGAATTTGAGTTGGTGGCAAGTTTCGACAGAAATTTATAATAGTAATTATAGCAAAATGTTTTTTTTTGATAGTTCTGGGAATAATTTTTTTAAGCAATTTATCTCAGGAATGTTCATTGCGATTGCGATGAGTGGACTTGACCAAGATATGATGCAAAAAAATCTTACTTGTAAAAGTCTGCCCGAAGCACAAAAAAATATGCGATATTTTGCTATTGTATTATTTTTTGTCAATTTCATATTTTTGTGTTTGGGTGCGTTATTGTATATATATGCGAACAAAATGCAAATTCAGTTGCCTACTTTTTCGGGCAAAATTATCACAGACCAAGTCTATCCAACTTTAGCGTTTAAACATTTTGGAATTTTGGCAGGAATTATGTTTTTATTGGGCATTACAGCTGCCACTTATGCGAGTTCGGATTCTGCTTTGACTTCTTTGACCACCGCTTTTTGTGTAGATTTTTTGAATTTAAAAGATAAATCAGAATCACAAAAAAAGATGACTATCAGAATAGTACATTTAAGTTTTTCTTTTCTTTTGATTATATTGATTGTGATTTTTGACGAAGTAACAAAATTATATCCGGGAAGTGATGTAGTGGGAGCATTATTTAGGGCTTCGGGCTATACTTACGGACCTCTTTTGGGTTTATTTGGTTTTGGTTTATTTATGAAACATCAAATAAAAGATAAATTTGTGCCGTTGATTTGTGTTCTTTGCCCTGTGATTTCTTATTTTATCAATATGTATTCGCCACAATATTTAGGTTATACTTTTGGTTTTGAGATTTTGGTGGTGAATGGTGCTTTGACTTTTTTTGGTTTGTGGTTGATAAGAAAAAAATAATGTTTTTACACGATTTTTTTGGGTTTATGGGAAATTATTGTGGAGATAATTTTATTCTAATATGAATAGAAATGGCATTTATGCCATTTGTTTTGAAAATATAGAAAAATATCAATTTAGGAAACAGAGAGATATTTCGGCTAAAGCCACGATTGAATTTTATGTTATCCTCCAGATAAATCTGGAGGCAATTCAAAAAACAAATTTCAAAAAAATCATTTTTCAAACAAATTTCAAAAAAACTAAACCTTTTTATTTTTTCCTATTTCTCCAATATATCAAACAAATAATCACAAAAAATACGCTGACCGAACTTGCCCAAATCCACAACCAAAATTCTGTATTTTCGTTTTGTTTTAATCTTTTTGTAAGCATATCATTTTTTAATTTCACTTCTTTTTGTGCGGTATTAAATGAATTTTGGATAATGCCTACATTACTCGAATTCATAAAAAGTGAGTCTTTCAATTCGCTATATTTTTTATGATATTGATACGCTTGTTCAAAATTTCCTCCATTGGCATACGCCTCCGCCATACCTTCGTAAGCCTCGATTTGTGAATCTTTGGCATCAATTTCAGTGGCAACTTTTAATCCTCTTTTATAATACACCAAACCTTGTTCGGCATCACCTTTGTTGATATACATATCTGCAATGCTATTCAAAGACGCAGAAACGCCTTTTTTATCATTCAAATCTTCCTTTATTTTCAATGATTTAAGCATCATTTCTAAAGCTTGTTCATATTTTTTTTGCTTTCCTAATACAATTCCGATATTATTTAAAACGATTGCTTTTGAATTTTTATCTTTTTTATTTTCAAAAATTGCCAATGCTTTTTGATAAGTTTGGATTGATTTATCAAATTTTTCGGCATCATCATAAATGGCTGCTAAATTAGACAACGCTTGTGCAGATGCGTCTTGATTGTTCATTTCTTGACTAATTTGATAAGATTTATCAAAATAAATTTCTGCTTTTTCGTTGTTTTGTAATTTTTTGTAAATAGTACCAATATTATTATAATTTCCTAAAATTCTTTCTTTGTCTTTTTTCTGTTCATTTATTTCCAAACTTTTAAGATAAAAAACCAGAGATTTATCATATTCTGATAAAAAATAATTTGAAATTCCGAGATGATTATACACATCACTTAAATCTTCATTTTGATTATTTTTCTCAAATAATAGCATTGCTTTATTAAATTTTTCAATCGCATTTTTATATTCATTTTGTTTATGAAAAGAAATTCCTGCTCCTGTATATGCGTGAGCGGTTCTGATTTCATCATTCAATTTTTCATATATTTTTTGGGCATCATTAAATACATTCAAAGCCATAATCGGTTTGTTTTGTGCATTATAAATTTCGCCAAGATTCAAAAAAGCGTTTGCTTCGCCTTCTTGATATTTGATACTTTGTGATTTTTTGAGGGCATTATTGGCATAAATTTCTGCTTCTTCTACATTTTCATCAACTAAGTATAAAGCCAAACGATTTTCAACGTTTATTTTATCATACACATCTTTTAAAGTAGGTAAAATTCGTTTTAAACTATCAATTTGAGCAAAAATAGCATTAGATATTTGCCATAAAAAAAAGAAAATAAATAATTTTTTGTTGATGTTTTTTGTCATTTTTTTGGTGTAATTATTACTTTTATACGTTGTCTATAATTGATTTGAACACAAATAATTCCTACAATTTGGTTTTATTTGTGTTCAATTGAAAAATAAAAATAAAAAATTATTTTTGATACAAACTTTTAGATGCATCTCTAATATCTTCCATAATTTTTGAGGCAATCGTATTTGCCTTGCTTTCATAATCTGCCTCTGCATAAATACGAATAATTGGTTCAGTGTTCGATTTTCTAAGATGAACCCAAGCATTATCAAAATCAATTCTTACGCCATCAATGTTAATAATAGGTTGATTTTTGTATTTTTCTTGCAATTTTATCAAAATAGCATCAACATCAATTTCGGGAGTCAATGAAATTTTATTTTTTGAAATAATATAATTAGGATAACTTTGACGCAACATTTTAGCGGTTTTACCTAATTTTGCCAAATAAGTCAAAAATAAAGCAATGCCTACCAACGCATCACGCCCATAATGTAACTCAGGATAAATAATTCCACCATTGCCTTCGCCGCCTATTACCGCTCCAATTTCTTTCATTTTATTGACCACATTTACCTCGCCTACCGCTGAGGCTTCATAATATTGTCCTGCTTTGTGCGTGATGTCACGCAATGCTTGTGTAGAAGATAAATTAGAAACCGTTGCCCCTTTTTGATGTTGTAACACATAATCTGCGACAGCCACCAACGTATATTCTTCGCCAAACATAGAGCCATCTTCACACACCAAAGCCAATCTATCTACATCAGGATCAACCACAATTCCTACGTCAAAACTACCTTTTTCCATAGCACGTGCTATTTCAGTAAGATTTTCGGGCAAAGGTTCTGGATTGTGTGGAAAATTTCCATCAGGCGTGCAATATAATTCTGTTACATTTTCTACACCCAACGCTTTCAATAATTTTGGCAAAGCAATACCGCCCACAGAATTGACACAATCAATAATAATATTAAAATTTCTATTTTTAATAGCTTCAATATCTACCAAAGACAAGGCTAAAATTTTTTGAATATGATAATCTAAATAAGTGTCATTGGTCGTATAACTTCCCAATTTTCTTACTTCGGCATACTCAAAATCTTCTTTCGAAGCCAAATCGATAATTTGTTGTCCTGCGTCTGCTGATATAAATTCACCTTTATTATTGAGTAATTTTAAAGCATTCCACTGAATAGGATTGTGGCTGGCAGTCAAAATAATTCCTCCTGCGGCATTTTCTGCGGGAACAGCCATTTCGACTGTGGGCGTGGTTGCCAACCCTAAATCTATCACATTAAAACCCAATGCTTGTAAAGTTGAGCTCACAATTTTAGATATAATTTCGCCTGATATTCGGGCATCTCTCCCCACAATCACCTTTTTTGAATCAGAATTTTGTTTGAGATATTGTCCAAAAGCAGAAGTAAATTTTACTAAATCCAAAGGGCTAAGTGTATCACCACTTTTGCCTCCAATTGTACCTCTGATGCCAGAGATTGATTTGATTAAAGTCATTTTATTTTTACAGGTTGTTATGTGTTTATACAAAGTAATTTTAAATTTTATTTGTATATCTTTACTTTATATTTTTATATTTTTTTCAATTTTCTATGCAAAGATACGTATTATTTTTGAATTTTTGGCATATCTGCTAATAAATTTTTTTCCTCTTTTTCGTTGTCGCAACTGCCTGCGGTTTGTCCACATACGCCACATACTGCTCCTGTGCCTGATAGAGCAACATTTTTAGAGGCACAAGTTCCTTTCAATTCTTTTCCGCCTAATATCAAACCAAGACTCATAAAAACGGCAAAAAGAATCATCACACCTATTGATAAAAGAATAGTAATCATATTTTTAGTAATTTATTTTTTAATTTTTTATTTAGAAAATCTCTCAAAACTATAACAAAAAAAGAAACAAAAACGTTTTATTTTTTTCAAAAAAATTATTTACATTTATTTTCTTCTTGCCATTTTGTTGTGTTAAATCCTAACTCACTTGCTTTTTTCCAATCCGCACATGCTTTATCAATTTCTTTCAATTCTTTGTGAGCCAATCCACGATATACATACGAATCGCCATCTTTTGCGTTCATTGTCAATACTTTATCAAAATCTGCGATGGCTTCTGGGTATTTTTTAACGGCATAATAATACATTCCTCGATTGACTAAAGCGTCTTGATTTTTTGGATTGAAGTTGATTATAGTAGAACAATCATTGATTGCTCCTTGATAATTTTTAATAGAAAAACTAACCGCACTTCTCGCTAATAAAAGGGCTTCATCTTTCGGTAATTTTTCTACTGCTTTACTATAATCTGTGTATGCTTTTCTATACATTTTAAGTTGAGCATATAATTGCCCTCTTGCTTTCGAAGTTTCTGCATCATCAGGTTTGATGGCTAATATTTTAGTGTAATCTTCGATGGCTTCAGATTTAAAACCTGCTAAAATTTTAATGACTGCACTCGCATTATAATAGTCGAGATTTGTATTATTGATTTCGATGGCTTTGGCAATATCATTGCTTGCGCCGCTAAAAAATCTTAAATTTAACTTTGCTTTTGCCCTTGCGTGATAGGCTTTGTCATTATTTTCTTCTTTTTCGATGCATTTATCTAACAAAGTGATTGCTTCAGAAAATTTATTTTTTTCTAATTTTTCATTTGCCTGTTTGAGATAATCTGCTGAATTTTGTGAGAAAATAGGCGTTAAAAAGCACAAAAATATTATTAGTAAACCTTTAAACTTCATCATTATATTTTTAATTGTAATTTTTTTGTGCAAATATAATGATTTTTTTTGAATTTTGAATTTTTTTTATGAAGTCTTTTTTGAAAATATTTTCAAAAAAAAACTTTCATTTCATTGATTTTTTTAGAATTATTACATTTTTTTTTCTACCTTTGCATATTCTAAAACTATTATCATTATTTCAAAAAAGGTTGTTACTTAAACCAATTTGGGCTTGGTTGCAAAAAATTGTCAATAGGAAAATCCACCAAAAAAAATCTTTTTAAATAAAATAAAAAGGCTTGATACGATAAAAAAATAATGGATTAAACCACCAAAAAAAAAATAAAAACGTTTTTTTTTATTTTTTTTGAAAAAAATACTAAAAAATCAATAATATTATTTAATTTTGAATAGTTTTTGTAAAGTATTATTGATAAGTAAGATAACTTTATCAAATTACTTAAAAATATTTGATAAAAATAAAATAAAAAAACAAAGCGAATTCAAAATGGCAACATCTCAACTTAATATTTTTAATTTCAAATCTGCATTTGGGCGAATTTTAGGCACTTATTTAGTGTTAGGCTTGATTGTGAGTATATTTTCGGTGTATATTTATAATCAAATTAAAGATTTAAAACAAAAATCATCAGAGTTACAAGATAATCCTTTCTTGTTACATACACACAATCAACAATTAGAAAGTGATTTAACGTATTGGAGTTTTTTGAATTACTTCCACGAAAAAAATCAAGACAAAACATCTTTAATTAGGCAAAATACAATTTGGGAGAAAAAAATAATGGGTAAATTGGATTCATTGCGTAAAAATGAAGCCGTTAGTGGTAATCAAAACTTAGAAAATAAATTGATTAACCTCAAAAAAGATATTATAAGATTTGCCGAAAGTTTTAGTAAAAAGAAAAATGATAACCAAACCAACGACTTAGTTTTAGCAAAAATAAGAAAAGATATTCAAAATTTTGATATAGAAATTCAAATAAATATAAAGCAGTATTTCTATCAAATTAACAAAAATATTGAAAATGTAGAGTTTACTTTATGGTTAGTGTTGAGTTTGGGAGGAACGTTGAGTTTTATTTTTGCTTGGCTTTTATTTAGGTCTGTATTCCAAAAAACGAATCGGTATTCGGATAATATTAACACACTTATCAACGGAAATTTACCCATTATCAAACCTAATTTTATTACAGAATTAGACCCAATGTACGACTCAGTTATTGAATTAAAAGCAAGTTTTACGCGTTTAAAAGCAATGGCAGAGGAAATTGGGGGGGGGACTTTTGATGCGTCTATCACAATGTTTGCTGGGAAGGGAGAAATTGGTGCGGCTTTGAAAGGTATGCGAGATAGTTTGGGAAGAATTTCGAAAGATAACTGGGAGCGTAACTTTTTTAATGAAGGTTTTGCCAAATTTTCAGAAATTTTACGTAATTCAAACCGACAAACTGCCGAAGATTTTTATGATAGTATTATTAATAATTTGGTACGATATTTAGATGTAGCACAAGGTGGAATTTTTTCAATTCAAGAGGCAACTGCTAAACTGCCTGCTTTTATGGTGTTGAGATCAAGTTATGCGTATCAACGTAAAAAATCTTTAGAAAAACAACTTACTTATGAAGATGGAATTATCGGGCAAGTTTGGCGAGAGCGTGATTTGGTTTATATCAATGATATTCCTGAAGATTATACAGAAATTACTTCAGGTATTGGACAAGCAAAACCTAAAAGTATTTTAGTTGCTCCTTTGATTTCGAATGATTATTTGAATGGCGTGATTGAATTAGCAAGTTTTAGATTATTTGAACCTTATCAAATTGAATTTGTGAAACGATTGAGTGAGAGTATTTCATCGACTATTGCACGTTTGCAAGTAGATGAGGAAAGCCGTCGTACTACACGCCAAGCAGAATCTATGGGCGAAAAAATGAAAGCACAAGAAGCTCAAATGAAACAAACTTTAAACATTTTAGAAGATGCTCAAAAGTCAATGGAAAGGAAAAATATTGAGATGGAAAATCAACTCAAAGCCTTAGAAGAATCTTTTGTTTATATCGAAATTTCATCACAAGGAACGATTACTTTTGCTAATTATATTACTCAAGAAGTATCAGGATATACAAAAGAAGATTTACAAGGCATGTCTTTTAGATCATTATTGGGCAAACATTCGGATGACGAAAAAGTGAACAGAGATTGGCAAAGAATTTTGAATGGACACCAAGTAAAAGGTGAATTTTTGAGATACGGAAAAGATGGGCAAAGATATTGGGTGCAAGAAGTGATTTATCCTTTGTTGAATGCGGATAAACAAATTTATAAAATTGTCTCAATTGGATATGATATTACCAAACAGAAACAAAAAGAATTTGAAGTAAAACAAGAATTAGCCGAACTCCAAATGAATAAACGTGATGTTGTAAAACGTATCAAAGAAGTTGAAAATAAATCAAAAGCAAAAATACAACAAATGCAACAAGACTTTTTTGTGCAAATAAAAGAAAGAGAAAAACTGATTGAACAATTAAAAAGTTAATTTTTTTTAGTCTAAAAAAATAATCATTTTGTCCATATATCTGCCAGATTTGGAAAATCTTGCAGTTTTTTTTATAATAAATTTTTATCTTGAACACCTCTAAAAAGTAGACCTTAACGTCTACTTTTTAGATGAGAAATAAGATTTTAATACATTTTTGGCTATCATAAAATATTTAATTTCTATGAAAATAATAGAGCTAACTCCTTTTGACAAAAAAACTGAAAAAGAGTTTTTATATTTACCTTTAAAAATTTATAAAGACGATAAAAATTATATTTTGCCTTTATACAAAGATATAAAAAATGTTTTTATTCCCATAAAAAATCCTTGTTTTAATTTTGGAGAAGCAAAAAGATGGATTTTACAAGACGAAAATCAACAAATAATAGGACGTGTGGCTGCTTTTTATGACAAAAGAATTATCAATATCGGCAATGAACAACCTACAGGTGCAATGGGATTTTTTGAATGTATTGATAATCAACAGGCTGCCAATTTATTATTCGATACTTGCAAAGATTGGCTCAAAACCAAAGGAATGGAAGCAATGGACGGACCTGTTAATTTTGGAGACAGAGGGAAATGGTGGGGATTGTTAGTCAATGGATTTCATCAACCTTCTTATCAAGCCAATTATCATTTGCCTTATTATCAACATCTATTCGAAAATTATGGTTTTAAAGATTATTTCAAACAATTTACATTCGCAAGAAACTTAAATAGAGGAGAACTTACGCCTACATTTGTGGCAAAATCTGAAAGGTTATTAAGAAATCCCTCTTACAAATTTGCACATATTCAGAAAAATAATATAGAAAAATATATCAATGATTTTCGCAATGTATATAATCAAAGTTGGGCAAAACGCGAAGGTGTAGCACAAATGACAGAAGCAGAATCTAAAAAAATATTGAACGAAATGAAACCAATTATTCACGAAAAAATAATTTGGTTTGCTTATTATGATAATTTACCGATTGGATTTGTGGTGATGATTCCTGAGTTAAATCAATATTTTAAATACGTCAATGGAAAAATGAACTGGTGGGGAAAATTAAAGTTTTTGTATCATTTCAAAACCAAAAAAGTAACAAAAATTTTAGGAATTATTTTGGGAGTAATACCAAAATTTCAAAAATTTGGGTTAGAAAGTGCATTATTGGTGCGTTTATCAGAATCTATGGCTGAAAAAGATAGTCCTTATGAAATAGGAGAATTTAATTGGATTGGAGACTTTCTGCCTGTAATGGTTAGATTTTATCATTCTTTTGGATGTGAAATTTATAAAACTCATATCACTTACAGAAAATTATTTGATGAAACAAAAGAATTTAAAAGACATCCTGTTGTTGAATAGAAAAAATAATTTTTCTACTCTATTTTTAGAAATTTTTGACAAATAGAAAAGTTTTTTGTAAGAATATTATTCATTATTTTGATAACGACTTTTTGATTTTGTCAATAAATATTTATTTTATTGTTCCTTTCTCCTTGGTCTGTGTGCCACAGACCAAGGATTAACATAAAAGAAATGTCATTATCAAACTTAGTCCCTAAAAAGTTAATTTTTGTTCATATTTTTGAAAAAAATATTTTTTAATTTTTTTTTACTTTAACTTTGTAAAAAAATTGTATTTAATTTATTTATGAAAATAGCAGTTGTTGGTGCTACAGGTTTAGTTGGCACAAAAGTTTTGCAAGTATTAGCAGAAAGAAAAATATTTATCACCGATTTAATTTTGGTTGCTTCTGAAAAATCAGTTGGGCAAGAAATTATATTCAACGAAAAAAAATACAAAGTAGTCAGTATGGAAGAAGGCATCAATCAAAAACCTGATATTGCTTTGTTTTCAGCAGGAGGAAATACTTCTTTGGAATATGCACCCAAATTCGCAGCAGTTGGAACAATCGTCATCGATAATTCTTCCGCTTGGAGAATGTCGGCAGCTCATAAATTAGTCGTGCCTGAAGTCAATGCACACGTCTTGACAAAAGAAGATAAAATTATTGCTAATCCAAATTGTTCTACGATTCAAATGGTGGTGGCACTCAATCCATTGCATCAAAAATATAAAATTAAAAGAATTGTGGTTTCTACTTATCAAAGTGTAACGGGAACAGGAAAAAAAGCGGTGGATCAACTCATGAATGAAAGGGCAAATAATTTAGATACTTCAAAAGTTTATCCGTATCAAATTGACCTTAATTTATTGCCTCATATCGATTCTTTTTTGGATAATGGATATACAAAAGAAGAGATGAAAATGGTGAATGAAACCAAAAAAATTATGGGAGATGATACCATAAAAATTACGGCTACGACGGTGCGTGTGCCTGTGATAGGCGGACATTCTGAGGCTGTAAATATCGAATTTGAAAATGAATTTGATTTATTAGAAGTAAGAAAAATTTTAGAAAATGCGGCTGGAGTGATTGTAAAAGATGATATTGCTCATTTAGAATATCCAATGCCTATCGATGCACACGATAAGGATGAAGTTTTTGTAGGTCGTATTCGCAGAGATGAAAGCCAACCTAAAACATTGAATATGTGGATTGTAGCAGATAATTTACGCAAAGGTGCGGCTACAAATGCAGTTCAAATTGCTGAATATTTGATAAAAATGAAAGGATAATTTTTGAAAAGTAAAAAGAAACTTGATTTTGTTATCAAGTTTCTTTTTTTTGGATAATAGATATATTATCTAATATTAGAGTTTTTTAAATGGTAACCAAAAATTGACAAAAATCATTAAAAATTCAAGAAAAAAAAATCCGTATTAATCCGCTAAATCCGTGTTATCTGTGTGCTAAAATCTCTTTCATTTAAAAAATACTATTGGTTTTTTATACGTTTTAAAATTTTACTTTTTTATCTTTTCTCAAAAAATGATATTGTAACTTTATACCGACCAAGATTATGTTTTGAGCCAATCTCCTCCTACATTTTGAATTTCTTTCCAATTTTCTTCTTTTTGAGATGTTGTCCAAATATTATCAGGAGGTGATACAAATGCTACAAATATAAGATTATAATCTAAGAGTTTTTTGTCATTATATTTTTTGTTTTTTCTACAAATTAAAATATTTTTCGACTTCATTTTTAATTTTTTTGAGGATAATAATTACTGCATACAAATCTTCTTCTGTGGTATCAAAAGCCTTACTGACTTCATATTGGTCATTTTTTAAGACTACAAAAAACCAAAATCTACCCAAAATATAACAACCATACAAAGGGAAATTAATATCTAAATTGTTGGTTTCATTTTGTAATTTTGCAGCCATCATAGCTATCAATAATTGCCCCAAAGCATCATTATTGCGTTGTTCTTCTTGTTTGTATTCGTGTAAAAAAAAGAAAGGTTTTTCTGGGTTTTTTCGTCCTGTGGCAAGGCAAAACTCTACTTCTCCTTTACAATTTACGTATTCATTTTTGATAGTTAATGTACGTTGTGTAAAAGATTTATAATAAGGAAAATGATATAATTTGATAATGCTTAGCAAAGGAGCAATGAAAAACATTTTTAATTCGTCTTCATTCCACGCATCTACATTCATATACAATAATTCTTGTAATTCTTTGTATTTTTCGTTTTTTTGGCTTTCTATTTCTATATCAACATTTAATAAATCCTTCATTTCAGGCATTTTATTCCATAAACGAGTTACGCCAAATATTTTTTCGACTTCCTCAGAATCCCATTCTTTAAATGATTTAGTGATCATAATTTTAATGTTTATTAGTATTTTTTAAATGAAAGATATTTTAGCACACAGATAACACGGATTTAGCGGATTAATACGGATTTTTCTCGAATTTTTAATGATTTTTGTCAATTTTTGGCTACCATTTAAAAAACTCTATTATTAGTATAACTTTTTGTCTGATAAATAATTGCAAAACTAACTTTTTTTAATCTTGCCTTTTGATATATTTTCTTGTTTTGACAATACAAAACGCATCTGATTTAATAATTCGTGTGTTGTTTTTTGTTGTTCATTAAGAACATTAAAATTTTTTAGAAGTTCGGCAACCAAACTTTGCTCACTTATTTTTTTCTCAAATTGGTGTTTTAGTTCAAGTGTATATGCGTGATAGTGTTCCTCATTAAAGAAAGAAGTTTTTGAGGGTAGGTATGAATCAGGCAGTTCATTTATCGTTGCGATTAAAATCTGTTTTTTATTTAATTCATCATCTAAATCTACTAAAAAAATAGTCGTATTTTTAGTAATCATTTGGCAAAGAGTAATATCTCGATTAAGAAATGCTACAATATCTTTTTCCAATGATTTAAAAATAAACCAATGATGACAATCATCATCACAATCTACCCAACGAAAAAAATAATGGTCGTTAGGATTATCTTTGTCAATAAAATGAGATAATAAGGGTTCTTCATAATACAAGAAATCGCCCATTTTGATTGGTTGAAAGTATAAATGAGTTATCTTTAATGCTTTAACATCTTTCATAGTTTACAAAAACAAGATATTATTTAGTGAATAAAAAAAATAATTTTAAGCCAAATTTTGATAAACCAATCTTTGAAAATCTTTATTCATCATTAATTCTTCGTAAGGACCTTCGACTGCGATTTTTCCTTCGTTCAATAAAATTACTTTATCACACGAAGAAAAAACATAAGCATCATCATCAACACTCAAAATAATTAACGTCCAATTATTTTCCTTTTCTCTTAAAAAAGAAAGGATTTTTACCTTTTCAGTTTTTTGAATATGCTCAGAAAAATCATTGATAATCAATAGTTTAGGTTTTGAAGCAATAGAGCGAGCCAAAGCAATTTTAGCTGTAACGCTTCCAGAAAGTGATTTTCCTGATGCACCAATATGCGTCTGCAAACCATCAGGTAAAGAGGCAATATAATCATTCAAACCAATTTTTTCTATTGCCCAATTTATTTCTTTTGAAGTAACATTAGAACGTCCTAAAGTAATATTATCGATAATTGTTCCATCAAATATTTCATCTAAACTTAAATTTTTATTGATAGCATCTCGAATACTACTCAAATGTAAATCGTGAACTGACCAGCCATTTAACGTTACAGAACCTTCATATTTATTCAAAAAACCTAATAAAACTTTGATTAAAGTGTTTTTTCCTGAGTCATTTGCTCCCGCAATACACACTGTTTCTCCTGCTTTAATATTCAGATTTATACCATTCAGAGTATATTTTGAACTGTCATCATAACGGTATTTTAAGTCTTTAGTACAAATTTGTAAACCTTCTTTATACTCATTAAGCGGCAAACGCATACCGTAACTTCGTTCGACAGGTAAATCTGTTACCTGCCCGACTTTATCTACACTCACTAACAAATCATAGACCGTTTCCATGCCTACAATTACTTTTTCAACCGAGCCAACTACCAAAATAATAATGACTTCGGAAGCAACAAATTGACCTAATGTAATACTTCTATTGACTACTAAAATAGTTCCTAATACTAATAAACCACCTGTTACTAAGGTTTTAAAAGCGACCATATTCATCAGTTGTCCGACCAGTACATTGAAATATTTTTTTCGATAATATAAATAACTATTGACTAATTCATCCATTTTTTGCACGGGTAAATTTGTGTTTCCTGCTTGCTTAAATGTGTGTACTACACGCGCTAATTCTTCTAACCAGTAAGCAATTTTATATTTATATTTAGAGGCATAAATGGCATTTTTAAGTCCTTTGGCACTTGTAATATATATAACAAGTATCAAAACAGAAACCACTGTAAAACTAAATACTAAGAAAAAATAATGATAAACAGACAATAAGACTAATCCAAATACAATTTGAATAAATGCCCCTGTTAAATCTACAAATAATTTAGGCATACCTTTTTCGATACTTACTACATCAAAAAATCGATTCATTAGTTCTGGTGGATAATGTTTACTCAATGATTCAGATTGTATACGAGTAATACGATAAGAAAGTTCAAAAGATGCTTTAGCAAAAATTCGCATTTGTATTGTTTCTACTAACATTATCTGAATAATTTGTAAAATTCCTCCTAAAATAATTCCCGCTACTACCAAAGAAATCAACACAATCACCGAACTTGAAATCATGCCTCCCGAAATCAAACTCACTGTGGCTTGAATACCCAAAGGCAAAGTCAATGTTATTAACCCCACAATAAAAGCATATATATATAAATAACTAATTTCTCTCCGCTCTGCATTCAATAACTTAAACAAACGATTGAGAGGCGTTAATTCTTTCTTTTTGTCTTGTTTTCCGTAATAATCTTCACCCAAATATTCCATCGGAAAAGCAGTTACAAAAATAACTTTTCCATTATTTTCAGGATAAGGCGAATGGTCATCAGTCAATAAAGTAGTCCAAAATTCAGGCATAAATCCACCCGAAACAGTTTGAGAAGTTTCAAAATCATAAGCTTCAGTACGCCCTTTTTTATTAGGATAAATCATAATTGGGTGAACTCCCTCAGTAGATTCTCTAAATACCAAAACAGGAAAAGTAGCGGTTTCGACCATTTCTTCTAATTGTTTTGGGAATAATTGATTGCGTAATAAAGTTAGATTTATTTTGGGTGCGGTTTCAGAAAGATGGTCAATAAATTGTCCACATTCTTTATCTACATATTTTAAATTATCATTAAATTTTTCTTGTAAATCGTAATAATTATATTCTTGCTTCAAGACATCGGCAAATTTTTGAAGAATTGGTTTTATTTGATTGCTATTCATAAAAGTTGAAAAAGTAGAACTAAAAACTAAAACTACTTCGATATAACTAAAAAAAGAGGAGAAAAGTTTAAATAAATCAAAAAAAAAAGAAGTTTTTTTTCAAAATTTATCTATATTGACAAAAAATATTTATATTTGCAAATAAAATAAAGAAATCCTAAAAACTAAATCTTAAATCGGCTTAGTTATTGTAAATATTGTAAGAGAAAATAAGAATAATTGTTGTTCTTATTATTTCAAATATTTTGATAGAAAAAATAAAAAAATATGGCTCAAGAAAATACAAAAAAAAATAAAACACAAAATACGATTTGGTTTCAATTAAGTACTCGTACTTTTCAAGGTAGAATTACAATTCCTTTTATAGCAATTCTATCGATTGGGTTTGTTTTATTTTGGGTAGCTAATTCACTTTGGCAAAGAATAGAAAATACGAAAAATCAGATTATTCAAGATATTGTACCCATTCAAATTGAATCTGCTCAATTATTAAATTTATTGAAAAGAAACGAGGCTTTGTTGTATGATTTTTTATTTTCAAAAGAAACTATCAAAAAAGAAACAGCCCGCGAAATGTGGTTAGTCGAAATTGCTACCCAAAAAGATGTACTCAAAAGTGCATTTTTTAAATTGAATATAGAAGAAGGAAAAACTTTTTTTATTACTTTGAATAGGCAATTAAGCGAACTCTCGCAAGCACAAGAAAAAGTAATTCAATTAGAAATTACAGGACAAAAAATAGAAATAGTGGCTTATCAATTAAATAGTGATTATAAATTATTGAACCAAGAAACCGAAAAAACAATTAGAAAAATTATCAATTTTACACAAATTAAAACACAAAAATTAAACGATAGTGCCAATACTGAAAAAGGACAATTTGTGTTGATTATAATCATTGGAACGATTATTTGGTTTGTAGGCTCTTATAGCGTTGGTATTTTAATGTTTTCAGAAATTTTTAAATGGATAAAAAACATTAGAAATCATACCAAAGAAATGGCTTATGGAAACTTGCCACCACACTTGGATACCCAGAAATATAACAACGAATTTAGAGGTATTGTTAATGATTTGAATTTATTGTGTGATAATTTTAATGCTTTGAAAAATTATGCAGAGGCTGTAGGGCAAGAAAAATTTGATATGAGTACCAAAATTTTCGGCTCAAAAAGTATGCTTGGAGAATCGTTGACCGAAATGAGTAATAGTTTGCAAAGAGTTTCTGAATTGGAATATATGCGAAATTGGACTTCAGAAGGACTCACAAAATTTGCTCAAATTCAACAAAAACATACACAAAATATTGAAGGGTTGTGTCGTGAGATGATGGCAGAATTAGTTAAATATATGCAAGCCGTTCAAGGTGGATTTTTTCTGGTCAATAAAGATGAAGAGCCTTATTCGATAGATTTAATTTCTGCGTATGCGTTTGGAAAAGAGAAGTTTTTTAAGAAAAAAATTGATATTGATGAAGGTCTTTTGGGGCGTGCATACGCAGAAAAAAAATCAGTTTATTTAAAAGAAATTCCAAAAAATTATATTGAACTTTCTTCGGGTTTAGGTGATACAGTTCCTAAAGCATTGATTATCACGCCTTTAATTAATGATGATGGACAAGTGCAAGGCGTTTTTGAAATGTCTTTGATGCAAGATTTACAAGAATATCAAATTTTATTTTTAGAAAAATTAGCCAATAGTACTGCTTCGTTTATCACGGTAGTTTTGGCGGGTGAAAAAAATAGACAATTATTAGAAGAATCTCAAAAAATTACTTCCTCTTTAAGAATAAAAGAAGAAGAAACTCGTCTGAGTGCTTTTGAATTGAGCAGAGCGCAAGAAGAAATCGATTTAAAATTGAAAGAAACAAAACGTGAATACGAAAAATTGAACGGAGTTTTAAGTCATATTCCTGAAGGTGTTGTGATTATGGACGCTGATGGACAAATCGAAGTATTTAATAGATCTGCTGTTAAAATGTTCAAATATGAAGAAGATAGTATTTTAGGAAGGAATATTAGATTGATTTTGCCAAGTGATTATTTGACTGATAAAGAATTAAATGATGATTCAGAAAATGCTCCTTTAAAATTAGGTATCGAAAGAAATCTAAAAGCCATTAGAAAAGATGGCTCACAATTCGAAGTAGAAGCATCTTTTTCTTTGGTAGAAATCAACCAAGAAAAATTGATTACAGCTATTTTGAGAGATATTTAATCCGAAAAAAAATGTTAATTTGATTTTGAAATATTTTTTATTTCGAATCAAATTAACATCTAAATTTTAGTATTTTTAATTATTAAAAACTAAAAATCTGCTAATATTTTCTTTCTTTTTTCTTGAAATTCTTCCTCAGAAAGCAAACCTTTTTCTTTTAAAGAAGCCAGAGTTTGTAATTTATCAAGCGTACTTTCGGTTTCTTCAGCCATTTTAGTATTATTTTTATTGGCGTTATTGGTTGGTGTTTCTGGTTTTTCTTCTTTAAACCCCATATATTGCTTGCTTTTTTTCTCAAATCATCTACATAACTTTTTCCTTTGTCAAAAGCATCATCATAAATTTTTCGAGCATTGTCAAAACTAAAAGCCGAAACTGGTTCGCCTATTTCTAAATATTTTTTAAAAACTTGTCCCATTTCGTGCTTATTTTTCCTACATTTTCTGCTATTTTATCCACCGTTAAATACGCCATTGGCACTACAAAAACAGTTAAAACCATAGAAGAAAGTAAACCGCCCATCAATACCAAACCTAAACCACTTTTCCATTCGCTGCCTGCTCCTGTTGAAATAGCAATGGGTAACATACCCAATACCATTGCAATGGTGGTCATCAAAATTGGTCTTAGGCGTTGTGTGCCTGAAATAATCAATGCGTCATAACTTGATTTTCCTTCTGTTTTGAGTTGATTAGCAAAATCTACTATCAGAATACCATTTTTTGCTACTAATCCCATTAACATAATAATGCCTAATTGCGTAAAAACTGACATAGGAGTAATTGTAATATTTAAAGCAGTAAATGCCCCAATTAAAGCAACTGGTATAGAAAATAAAACTACAAAAGGATACACAAAATTATCGTACAACGCCACCATAAGTAAATACACACATAATAAACCAATGCCCAAAGCAGCAAGCAATGCGCCCAAACTTTCTTCGGTACTCTTAGTATCTCCACCCCATTTTATGGTTATATCCGCAGGAATAAGCGTTTTATTTTGTAATAATTCATTAATTTTTGCAGATATAACGCCTGTTGTTGTACCCACATTATAAGCAGTAACTGTGAGTGAAGGTTGTCGGTCTTGTCTTTCTAATTGTGAGGCACTTGTACTTTGCACCAAAGTTGCAAATTGTGTAAGTTTGATTTGTTCGCCTTTATTATTAAAAAAAGTCATATTTCCTACATTTTGAGCATCTTTTCTATCAAATGCATCAACCATAAGTTTAATATTATATTCAGTATTTTTATCTTTGAATTTATTTTTATCATCACCATTATATGCAATACGCAATGATGCGCCCACTTGTAACATATCCAATCCTAATGTTGCCATTTGTTCACGGTTGATATTTACTGTCAATTCAGGCATACCATCTTCTACACTTACTTTTACATTGTCAGCACCTGCCAAATTGCTGATAGCATTTTTGATTTTTTGCCCTGTTTCTAATAGTTTTTTATTATCAGCACCTTTCAAAACCAATTCTATGGGTGCAAGCCCACCTGCAATACCTACAGTGCTTGCCTCAATATTTATGCCTGCTTGTTTTTTAAGAATTTCATCACGGAAATCTATCATAAAATCCTCTGTGGCTATTTTTCTGTTTTCTTTTGGTACAAGTGCGACAGAAATTTCTGCAATATTGGGCGCACCTAATCCACTTCCACCAGTAGTAGAAGCCCCACCAATATTGGCAAAAACAGTTTTTACTTCTGATTTTGAAAGTAATAAATCTTCTATTTTTTTGGTTAATATATTTGTATTTTGGATAGATGACCTTTTATCAAATTCTAATTTTAGAGTAAATTTTCCTTGATCACCTCTTGCTACTAATTCCTCTCCCATAATGCCCAAACTCATCATCCAGCCCAATCCTCCAAAACACGCTAATACAATTCCAAAACCCAATAACCTATTATTTAAGCCCCAAATCAAAAGCCCTTTGTAATAATTTGTAAAGTTTTCCAAACCTCTTTCAAACTGAATAAGTATCCACTGAAAAGGATTTTTAGGATTTAAATGGGTTACTTGTCCCAAACGTGAAGCAAGCCAAGGCGTAAGCGTAAAACAAACAAATAAACTCATCAATGTTGAAACTACAATAACCACTGAAAACTGCCTTAATATTTCGCCAATCGTAGTATTTACAAAAATCACAATCGGAAGAAAAACCACCACGTCAACAAATGTAATAGCAATCGCAGAAAAACCAATTTCTGCACGTCCATCTAAAGATGCTGTTCGTTTATCTTTGCCCATTTCTAAATGTCTTTGTATATTTTCTAATACTACGATAGAATCATCAACCAAAATTCCAATTACTAAACTCATGGCTAATAATGTCATCAGATTAAAAGAATATCCCAAAAATGCCATCGCAATCAAAGTAGAAACCAAAGAAGTAGGTATAGAAACCATCACAATCAACGCATTGGTAAGACTATGCAAAAACAACAACATTACACAAGCCACTAAAATAATCGCAATCACTAAGTCATGCTGTACTGCGTGGACACTATCTAAGGTAAAATCCGCTGAATCTTCTGCAATGGTAAATTTTACATTATTTTTGGCATATAATTTTTCTACTTCTGCAATTTTTTTCTTTACTTCCTCACTAATGGCTACTGCATTCGCATCAGATTGCTTTTTGATAAGTAAAGCCATTCCTTCCTTTCCATTAAATCTACCAATCGTACTGATATCTTTTACATCATCATAAATTTCTGCTACCTCACCTACTTTTACTGTGCTTGCATTTTGTCCTATTGATAATATTACTTGGTTTCGTATTTCTTCAATGGTTTTGAATTTTCCTGCCAAACGCACTGTAATTTGGTCATTTTGGTCTTTTATTTTGCCTGTGGGCATTTCAATATTGGCAGATGCAAGTGTGGCTTGAAGTTGTAAAAGTGAAATACCGTGATATTTAAGTTTATCCATATTAGCATTTATACGTATTTCACGTTGTTCGCCTCCCAAAACTATAATTTGTGCAACGCCTGTAATTTGCTGGATTTGAGGTTTTATTTGTTCATCTATCACATCAAAAAATGCCTTTGCAGATAAATTAGAAGTAGCAATAAGTTGCATAATAGCCTCATCAGATTGGGAAATTTTAGACAATACAGGTGACTTTACATCATCAGGTAACTCTGCTTTGATATTTTCTATTTTTCGTTGTGCATCTCTGAGTGCCTTTTCAATGTCTGTTCCATTTTTTAAAGAAACCGTTACAATGGATATATTTTCCAAAGATTTGCTATTGATATTGTCAATATTATCTAAGGCTGAAATAGCATCTTCTATTTTTTTTGTTACTTTGCTTTCTACTTCTGAGGGCGCTGCGCCTATGTAGGTAGTTTGGATATTGATAATGGGTTGTGAGAAATTGGGCATAAGTTGATACCCTAATTTTCCGTAACTTATAATTCCACCAAGAATCAAAACCGAAAAAATCACAATGATTAAAGACGGTCTTTTGATAGCAATTTCTGTTAATGACATATTTTTTATGATTTTTTTTAATTATTTAAAAAATTTATTATTTTTATTTTGAATTTTCCACTTTCACAGGTGTATTATCTGTAAGGTTGATTTGACCATTAAATACGACTTCATCACCTTCGTTTAGTCCATTCGTTACTTGTATCATTTCGCCATTGGTTACGCCTGTTGTAATATCTTTGAGGGTCGCAATATTGTTTTTGATGATATAAACCTGTGGTTTTTTAGCAGAGCCAATCAAAGCATTGCGTGGAATAAGCAATGCTTTTCCACTGATTTCACGATTCAAAAATGTAGTGCCATACATACCTGCACGCAAAGGCATAGCCATTGTATTATTGACTAAAAGTTCTGTTTCAAAATTGTGTGCTTGGTCACCTTTTGAAGCAATGGTAATAATTGTCCCGTTTAATTCTGTTTCAGGGTATAAATCCGTTTTAATTTTCAAAACTTGCCCAATTTGAATGGTATTAATTTCTTTCTCAGGAATATTAACCGTTAATTTAAGTTGAGAAATATCCGTAATTTTGACCAAAGGTGTACCAATACCCAATACAGAGCCATTATCAAACATTTTAGCAGTAACTACACCGCCAAAAGGTGCTATAATTGTAGTGGTATTTATTTGTTTTTGAAGCATTTTCAACTGGCTTTCTGCACTTTTTAGCCCAAGTTTTGCATTTTCTAAATTGATTTTTGGCATGGCATCACCTGCCACCACATTTTCGTATCGTTTTACATCAATCAATGCTTTGTCATAATTTGCTTGTGCTGCAATCATTTGAGCCTGTATCAAATCATTGTCCAATCGTGCAATAATATGCCCTGCACTGATATTTTGTCCTTTTGCAACGCCTACAAAAATCACTTTTCCATTATTTTCTGCCAATATATCAACCTCTCTATTTGGCTGAAAAGTCCCCAAAAACTGTAATTTTCCTGATAATTCTTGTGCCTTTACGATATGTGTTTTTACAAGTGCTTTGATATCAGGATTTTTGCGATATACTTTTGCCTCTACTTTTTCTTTGTTAGATAGCAATGTAAAACCTGTAAAAATAGTCAAGCCAACAACTGATGACCCAATAATAAGAGTCGTAACCAATGATTTTATATTCATTTTTTTTATATTTTTAAATTTCCTTTTTAAAATTATTTTAATAAAATTCCGTATGCTTTTTTTAAATCCAATACTGCGATTTTAAGCGTAACATTTGCCACAAGATAATCTGTTTGGATTTTTTGAATGTCATTTTCAGCATTGATAATGTCATTTACACTCACTAATCCATTTTGATAATTCGTTTTTACTTCTTCTAATGTTTTTTTTGCCAATGCTAAATTTTCATTTTGCATATTCATAGAAGCCAATGCAACGAGATATTTTTTTTCTGCGTTATCGATTTCTGTTTTTATTTGTGTTTGTTGCATTTGTTTTTGAAGTCCTAAATTTTGTAAATCAAAATTATTTTGGCGTATTTTTGAGGCTTTTTGTCCGCCATCAAAAATCGGAATAGAAACCGTCAATCCTACTGCGGATACAAGAAAAGATTTCTGTTCCACCCTTTTAAATGGGTCAAAATCATCGTTATACGCATACGAGTTATAACTCACAAAAGCAGTTACATTAGGCATATAACCTCTGTATATACTTTGTCTTTCCAAATTTTTTAGGTTTAATTGTGCATCAATCAATCTAAAATCAGTGCGTTTATTTACTTGTGTTGTATCTAAATTACGAATCGTTGCTGTATTATTATCCAAGTCTTTTTTTATGCTAATAACTTGATTATCATTGATAGATAATAAATTTTTAAGGACATTAAGCAATGAATTTTCGGTAACTTCTGTGTTAGAAAGTTGTGTTTCAAGACTTTTCTTTTGCAAAAGCAGACGATTTATATCTGTTTTTTTTGCAAAATCATTATTTACTAATACTTCGGTAGTTTTGATAGTAGTTTCAAAACTTTTGATATTGCTTTTAAGCAAATCCATTTGTTGATAAATGGTCAATAAATTATAATAAGTCGCAGAAACATTAAAAACAATATCTTCTTTTGTTTTTTCAATTTGCAAAGTAGATAATTCAGTCGCACTTTTTGCCGCTTTTAAAGCAATAAATAAAAGTGGATTAAACAACTGAATATTGGCTTGCACGCCAAAATATTGCGTTTGTTTTAAGCCCAAAACCGCAGAAACGGACTCTTGCTGTGGCTGTCCTACAATAAATCCGGGCAAAAAAGTAGGCGGAAGATTAGGATTATAGTTAAAATTATAAGTCGCAGAAATTTGTGGAAGCAATGATGTTTTTGTTTCCCTTATTTTTTCTCGTGTTTGTTTTACACTATTTTCTGCTATTTTGATTTGCAAATTTTGGCTCAAAGCCTTTTGTATGCAATCTTCCAATGACATAAGCGTTTGTGCCTTTGCTTGCGTAGGCATATAAATACACCATACATAAGCCAATAAAAGACATAAAGAAAGTTTATTTTTATAATTCATTTTTTTTGAGTTTATTTTTAAATTAAAATAAAAATGTTTGACAATTTTGTCGGTTTTAAATTAAAAAATTTTTGTTTATAAATTTCCCTTAATAACAATAAAAATGTTTGACAATTTTGTCGGTTTTAAAACAAAAAAAATCATTTTATCATTTATAGTGCAAAGGTATATAAATAAAACTAAAAAACCTATAATTTTGTTTGACTTTTTTGTCAGTTTTTTTTAATTATTTTTTATTTTTTTTATAAATACTTGATTATCAATATTTTATAAATAAAAAAGGTAAAAATATTTTCTAATTTCAGTGTATAAATTTAGGGTTTAGTAGCATTTACAAAAAAAGTATAGATATTTTCTGTCCTTTCTTTGATGATTTCTTGGTATTGTTCAGTTGAATAATCGAGCAAAATTTGTATAGCAGAAGCTCCTGCAAAAGGAAAAATAAGCATAGACATTAGATTTAAAAAAATATGTGTTGGATTTCCGACGAGTTCTTTTTTTTCTACTGCTTTTTCTATTTCAGTTATAAAAATTCTGATACCTTGATTATTATCATTTTTCGTAAAAATATCCTTCATTCTTTCTTTATTATTATGAAATTCAGTAAGAAAAAACATATCAAATTCTGGATTTTGGTCAGCATCTTCTATGTAATCTTGTATAAAATGTTTGATTTTTTCTAAAATAGGCATATCTGTTTTACTTATCATTTCCAATCGATGTTGCATTTCACTTACAGCTTGCAAAAATACAACTTCATATAGTTTTTCTTTATTGCGAAAATAATAATGCAACATCGTTCTATTAATACCTGCACGGTCTGCTATTTCTTGCATTCTTGCTCCTGCAAGTCCTTTTGCAACAAAAACTTTAATGGCTGCATTGATGATATTTTGCTCAATGGTTATTTCTTTTGATTGTTTCATAGTTTTATTTGTTAAAATAAATGAGAAGTATTATTTTTTTTCAAAAAAATAGAAAATATTAAGATATTTTTTAGAAATATCTTAATATTATTTTTTGATTTTTTTTAAACTAAAAATCTGCTAATATTTTTTTTCTTTTTTCTTGAAATTCTTCTTCAGAAAGCAAACCTTTTTCTTTTAAAGAAGCCAAGGTTTGTAATTTATCAAGCGTGCTTTCAGTTTCTTCAGCCGTTTTAGTATTGCTTTTATTGGCATTATTGGTTGGTGCTTCTGGTTCTTCTTCTTTAAAGCCCATCGCATTACCTGCTTTTTTTCTCAAATCATCTACATAACTTTTTCCTTTGTCAAAAGCATCATCATAAATTTTTCGAGCATTATCAAAACTAAAAGCCGAAACTGCTTCGCCTATTTCTAAATATTTTTTAAAAACCTGTCCCATCGCATACGTAGATGTGCCTGAAAGCACCACCATTGGCATACTTCCTAAAAAAGAACCGACTACAGGAATTGATTTTAATAGACTTGCACCTATTTTTGCAATCGTTGCACCCGCAATAGAACCAATCAAATTTTTTGCAAAAGCCTCATTATAATCACTTTGATAGAGCATACAAAGTTCTTTATACATATTTAATTGAATAGCAGAAACTGCCACTATATCTAAAATAGGTAATGGAATCGCTCCCGCACCCATTGACCAAAGTACGTGGCTGTCAATCGTCTGGTCAGCCAAATATGATATTTTACTACTCATACAAATAAAATTTAATAGAATATTGATAAATAAATGAAGTAACTTGTATTACAAGGTACTCGGTATATATGTATAACATTAAAACGTGTAAAAAAGTTCTTAAAAAGATTTATTTTTTTTCTATATCTATTTCTTTGATAATTTTATCAGCATTATAAGTTATGTTTTTGGTTGGTTTTCCTTGTGTATTAAACGCTTTCCATTCGCCATTTTTTTTGTCATATCGATAAACTCCTGTCAAAATAACCGTTCCATTTTCATCAAAAGCCTTGTATATGCCCGCTTTCATTCCTCCGCGATACGTGAAAGTTTCAGCTAAAATTCCATTCGTATTATACACATTTAACAAGCCATTTTTAATATTTTTTGTATATTCGATGGTTTTTGCCAATGAGCCATTTTCAGCATAATATTTCGCAATTCCTTCTAATTTATTGTTGATATATGTTTCTTCTATGGCAGTTTTTCCTTGTTCAAAATACGAAATCCAAGTCCCATTTTTTCTACCTTTTTCAAAAAAAGTAATGGCTTTTAGGTTTCCATTTTGATAATATTCTTTACTTTTTTGTTCTGATTCATTGTTTTTATAAATCGTTTCATATTTTATTTGTCCATTGGCAAAATAAAATTTTTCTGTATTGATTCTAAAACCATTTTTATAATAGGTTTCTTGTTTTGGTTTTCCATCATCATAAAAAGCCAAATAATATTTGTCGGCTTGGTCGTCCTCATAAAAAGTTTTCATAATTGCGATTCCTTTGCTATTATACATTAAAAATTCGCCTTGTTTTTTACCATTTTTGTTGGTGGCTTTGATTTGTAATTGTCCGTTTTCGTGATAAGTTTTATAAATTCCATTTTGTATGCCATTTTTATATTCTTCTTCTGAACGGATTTTGGCAGATAAATAAAATTGTTTTTTCATTCCGTTGAGTTTTCCTTGTTCAAAATACGCTTCTTCTTGTAACACTTCATTTTGTTCATAAAAAATTTCAGATTTTCCGTGTGGTAAATTTTTTTGAAATTCTACTTTTTTAGCCACTTTTCCATTGTCGTAATAATGCGTTAAAACGCCTTGTAAACTATCATTTTTATAAATTCCTGCTTGTAATAATTTTTTTCCATCGGGTGCATACATACGAAAAACCCCATTTTTGAGGTCGTTTTTAAACGTAATTTCGCCTTGTTTTTCGCCTGTTTTATAATACATTACAAAAACGCTATCTTTTTCGTTTTCCTTATAAAAACCTTTCAAAACCACTTCTCCTTTAGTTGAATAGGCTTTGTATTCTCCTTCTTTTACTTCTTTATTTCCTTTTGCCACCACAAAAAATTCCTCTTTTACTTGATTAGGAATCGTATCAAAATAGACAGTTTTTTTTTGTTGTGCCAATATATTCAAATGGCAGATAAAAAATAAAATAATGATGATGTTATATTTCATTGTTATAAAAATTAAAGTAACTATCGATTTAAACGTTATTTTTATTTTTTTGTTGCTCTTTTTTTTGATAATAATGGTAAGAAAATAGCAAAAAAATTGTATAAAATGAAAATAATTTACAATAAATCAATATTTTTTTATTCGAAGTACATTTTTGGCACAAAAATAGAATAAATAAAATCAAAACAAATAATAGAATTTTTCATCTATTTATTAAAACAAAATTTTTACTCAATGTTATTTCCAAAAAGAAATATGAAAACCACATCATTTTTATCACTTGTGTTTGCTTGTTTGATTTTAAGTTTCACTACTATTACAGAATTAAAAGCACAAAAGAAAAGTAAAGAAGAAGTCGCTGCCGCAAAAAAGAAAAAAGCAGACGACAAAAAAGCTGCCGCTGAAGCTAAAAAGCAACAAAAAGCAGATGCTAAATCTGTTAAAGATGAACTTAAAAAATTCCAAAAAAATCCACAAGCGTATTTAGAGTACAAACGTACTGCCACTGAAGCAATGAATGAATCTGGAAAATTGAAAGAAGAAATCGCAAAATTAAAATCATTGGAACAACAATGCGCCCAAGAAGAAGAAAATCTTAAAAAACAAATCGAGGAATTATTGGCTAAAAATAAAACCTTAGAAGAAGGAAAAACAGTCAAAAAAACAGGCGGATTTTCTATCCCAACCACAGGTACTTTTTATGTAGTTCAAATTGGTGCGTTTCAACAACGTGATGTAGAAGTTAATAATGATAATCCTGATTTTAGAAAAGATAGCGAAGGCGGATTTAACCGTTATATTATGGGAGTTTTTGAAGACCCAGCGAAAGCAAACGACTTGCGTAAGTTTTTAACTCAAATTGATTTCAGAACTAACAAAACATATCGCCCTTTCTTAGCCCCTTATAAAGATGGCAAAAGAGTTTCTTTGGAAGAAGCAATGGGAGCGGAAGAAGCAGCAAAATATAAAAAATAAGAATAATTGATTTTTATTTTTCATAAAAAATACGATAAAAATATACTTTTTATCGTATTTTTTTGTGTTTATGGGAATAAATATAGTTATTATCTCGTAAAAAATTAATTGATTATACAGACAAAATTTTGGCTAAAGCCAATTATTAAATTGTATATTGTCCTCCAGATAAATCTGGAGGCAATTCAGATAAATCTGGAGGCAATTCAAAAAAAACATTTTTTGCACAAAAAGCTTAAAAATATTATTTTTTTTGTTTTAATAAATAAATATTTTTATTTTTTACTTTTTCATATCTATCTGCCAACAAAGGCAAAGCATTAAATATTTGATTGATTTTATTATTTTGGTCAATGATAACTTGTGGCATATCTTTTTCAAAATTAGCAAAAGTTTCTAAAACCACATTATATTGATTGAGATTTTGCCAATGTGTTTCTGCCAAATCACTATTGAGATAAGGCGTGGCTAAGCGTGCATACATATAAGGCGATAAATTATTACCTAAAACTAATATTTTTTTATTTTTATAAGCGAAATTCTCTTCATCTAATTTGGTCAATAATTTTTCTGTATAGATTTTTACTGGAATATTTATCCAACCTAATTGCTCAAAAGGTAAAATTAAATTGAGATTATACACAGTAATATAACTAAAAAATAAATGCCAACTCAACAAAAAAGTAAACAATAATTCGCTTATAATTTTATTATACATTTGCAAAAATAAATGCGAAAGTAAAAAAGAAGTGGGAATAGACAAAAGACACAAACTATAAGCCGACAATTTATAATCTAAAAAAACAGAAAATAAACTAACAATCCACCAAAAAGTGATGATGGTTTGCGTTCTATTCTGATAATTGTTATAACGTCTATATTGCGAACTCAAAAATATATTTAGTACGACTAATAAAATACTTGCACTTGCTAATAATAGTAAATGATACAAAGAAATATAAAACTGAATTTTTAATAATAACAAAGGACGTAAATAATTAAAATAAAACGCATATTCTGCATTAAACATATAAAAAGTAAGCAAAACTATACCAATCGTAAAGAAAAATGATACCAAAACCAAAATATAATCTCTGATTTTGTTATTGGTATAAAGTAAAAAAGTAGTATAAGTAACTAATAAAAGTGTAACACAAGGTAAATAAAATAGACTTGCTATTGCAATATAAGCACCGATTTCAAAAGTTGGATTGTACCTTTGTTTTTCGCTCATTTGCATCAAAAGATAACGTAAAAACAACAATAAAAAATTATTTGCCAATAAAATAGGCGTAACTACCCACGAATCAACAAAAATAGTCATCATTACTAAATATAATAAAGCAGGCAACAAGGTTTGCTCATTAAAAACATTTGCTTTGTATAAAATTTGATTGAGCCACAATGCTTGTAAAAATATAAAAACAATCGCAATAATTTGATGAGCAAAATACCATTTTCCAAAAACTAAATGAATTAAACCAAAAAATAAAGCGGAAAATGGAGCAGTTGTATCCCAAGTTTCTGTGTATAATTCGTAGCCTTGTGCCAATCTTTCGCCCACCAACATCCAACTTAACGAAGGATTTAATAAAGGAAAATCAACCAATAAAGCAGGAACTCTTATCGCTAAAAACAATAAGAATAATATAATATATTTGAAAGAAGTAGTGAGTTTGAAAAAACTTATCATAATTTATATATAATTTTTTTATTTAAAAATACTGACTAAAAAGAAAAGTTACCGATTTTTTGAATTTCTTCTTTGGCTTGTTTGCGTAGTTCGAAAGAATAACGAACTTTTTGGCTAATATCTTGTAAAATATTTTCATCAGGCAAATAAATCAAAATTCTACTCAAATCAACATCTGAAATATTAGGAATAGCCGCCCCTGTTCGATACATAAAAACTTGTTTTAAAAACATTTCTGAACGCAAATAATACAACAAATAATATTTATCTATTTTACAATTTCGCAATATTCGAAAGCCATTCGTACAAATACTTCCTTCATAATCTTTGCTCACTAAGGCATTCGCATGCTTGCTCGTACCTATAGAATTGCCTGCCACCGCTGTTAAAATATCATTTTCATACACATCATAACTCGCACGACTTGGCAATTCGTGTACTAAATAACTGTCTGAATTGATAATTTCGTAACTATGTGTGTTTATATCTGATAATTCTATATAATTTACGATTTCGTTTGGCAAAGAAAGTTTTTTACTTTTTATTTTTACAATTTCACAAATATCTGATAATTTTACTGCGTTTGCTTTTTTTAATTGCGTTAATAAAGTACGGTTTTGTGGGGCATAATAATTAAAATCAAATCTTCCATTCAATTCTGTCAAAGGAAAACTAAAAATATTTTCGGTTTCTATTGTAGCATTATTTTGAAACAATTTATAAGATTTGATGACTTCACTAAAATCTTCATCGATGATAAAATCTTTGTTTTTATCTTTTAAAAAACTTCCAAATTCGTCTTTTTGATAAATAGGATTTCCATTTTTATTGCCTTGATAACCCAATTTTGTAATTTTACCAAAAAATATTTGTTTATCTAAAATATTCGTGATGGGAAAATTTTCATTTTTTTGTAAGAATAAAATAGACGTTTTTACGCCTGTACCAAACGGAATAAATGTTTCCTGTGGCAAATTTATAACCGCCAAAACTTGTGCTTTTTGCTTGATAAAATAACGCAAATATTCCAAAGAAGGATTTTCAAACATTCCATTAGGCAACACAATCGCCATTTTTCCACCTTCTTTTAATAATTGCAAACATCTTTCTATAAATAAAATCTCAAGCGTTTGTCCGATATGTAAAATTTTAGTTTTGGTATAATCGTTTTGTGTAGGTGTTGAAATATTTTGCCATTTATAACCCAATTCATATTTTTTTAATAGTTTTTCGTTGGTAATTTTTGCCCCGAAAGGTGGATTTGCCAACACTATATCAAAACTATTTTCTATTTTTTGTCCAAAAGATAAACTCAATTCATCTAAATCTTCTAACGAATTTTGTGTAAAAATATTCAAATTTGTGTTACATTCTAATAATAATTTCATTTTAGCAATTTTGACAACGGTTTGATTGATGTCAATACCAAAAAGATTTGGAATGATTTTTTGCTTATCAATTTCAAAATTATCCAATAAATATTGATAAGCCGAAAACAAAAATCCACCACTGCCACAAGTTGGGTCTATAATTTTTTGATGTGGTTGAGGTTGTAAGAATTGAACACAAAAATCAATCACAGGTTCGGGCGTAAAAAATTGTCCTCTGTCTGATTTTTCTGTATTGGCTAAAAATTTTTGAAAGGCTAAACCTTTGGCATCTGTTGTGTTTTGAAAGTTAATATTTTGTAATTTATTGACCGCAAAAGCCAAACTATTGACACTTAATTTTATTTTATCATTTTTTTGAAAAATATCTGCAAAACTTTCTATGGTTTTGGAAAATAAATTTTCTATGCGTATCAAAAAACTTTTATTTTTTTTACCCGCTTTAATTTCTGTAAATTCTTCATTACTCACAAAAAAATCTTGTGTATTTTCTTTTTCTGCTAATACTTTGATAAATAATATTTTCAACATTTCATCTAAAGCTTGTTGGGCAGAAAGTCCATCATTAGCATAAATATTATTATGAATGTCAGAAAATTTTTTGAGGAGAGAAGTTTCTCCTTGAACTTCTAAGATGTTAGGCTGTTGCATTGTGATTAGTTGGTTTATAATAACTTAATCTAAGCAATGCAATTAATAGTAAATCCGCTATTTTGATATTGTAATCTTCATAACGCATTAAACAATGAGAAACTTTATTTCTTATATTATAACCTGCTTTTTCAACCATTAAGAATTTTAAAAAGAATAAATCATCTTCTTTTATAAACATTTTTATACTTTGATGTTCAAATAAATTGTGCAATAATATTGTTACGGTTAAATCCTTATCCTTTTTTTTAGGTTCAAAAGTAATTTCACCATTTAATTCAAGAATATCTCTTATTATACCCTCTATTTTAGAAGTCAAACTATCTATAAATAAAATAGTATTTAGTTGATATTCCGTATTTTCAAGCATTTTATTTATCTCTTCAAAATAATTTTGTAAAGAAGGTTTAAGGAAATCTAGCCATCTGTATTGATAAGTAAAACCGTTTACCATTTTGGTAATACCTTGTCCAAGCCATGTATTTTGGTCTAAAAAATCAACTAAAGTAATAAAGGTTAACTTTTTAGTTTTTACTAATTCATAAAATAAATTATGGGCAAAAGAATTGTAATATATATCCAATAAAATATCATAAAATCTTAATTTTTTATATTTTTTCAATTCTTCTCCTTCAAACTGTTGAGAAATATGCCCATTATCATCAAGAACAGATATAGGTAATTGGTTTAGAAAATCATTATCATCTTCTACTTTAATTTCCGATGAAATTACTAAAATGCTATTTTCGGAAGATAATTCTTGTAACACTTCATTAATATTTTTCTCACTTAATTCTTCAATCATGGTTTTAAAAGTGTTTATATGAGATGAAACATCTATTATTTGATGACTTTGAAATAATGCTCTTGATGAAATTAATTGCTTATACCTTTGAGATGTTTCTTGAATCTTATTTTCTATTTTTAGACTTAAATAGATATTCAGAGCCTTTAAACAAAAAATACAATTTGCCAAATCCTGTCTTTCAATAGACATTTTTTCATATACTTTGGCTATTTCTAATTGCCAATTATATTTAAAAGTATTAAGTTTTTGGTCTATTTTTTCACCTATCCGAAAAAAAATTATTGTTTTAAAGGCTACTTCTTTAAAAGATTTTTCTTCTAAAAGCCTATTTGCAGAATTAAAACAAATTTCTTGTAGGTTAATATCACTTAATTGATTTTTAAAATTTTTATAATTCTCCACGAAATAATTTATAATTCCTGCTAAACAAATATTATTCTGTCTATATATAAAATTTACACTAGATAAAATATTTTTTATTATTGTTTCTTTATCACTATGATTAATTTCAATAGTAATCATACAAGTATTTTTTATGGCGTCACAGATTTTATTATCTACATTTTCAACATTTAAATCGGTTTGATAAATTTTTATAAGTTCTAAGTATGAATTTATAGCAGTTTTAGCGTACTTGATTTTTTCTTTTTTCTCTATTGTATTTGTTGGTAATTTCCACAACAAATGTGAATAATAGGATTTTAAAAATGGGTGATTAGATTCATCTTCTCTTTGTTTTAAATAAACATAAAAATTATTAGAGAGATTATTAATTTCAATATTTGTATATTTATTTTTATTAGAGTCAATACATATACAACTTTCTATAATCGTATTTTCATCTGTTATATAAAGATGGTTAAAAATAATAGTTTCAAATTCGCTTATACATTCTAAGTTATTCTTATCTTTAAATGGAATAAATAAATTTCCAATATCACTAGGAAATTTATACTTATAACCTTCTTCTTCAAGGTGTTTGAAAACTTCTTCTATGGTTGAAAAAAATAATTTTTGCATATTTTTATTATTTTGTATTTTGTTGCAAATATAATACACATTTGTGTAAAATAAAAAAAAACGCATACTCAATAAAAAAATTATCTAAAATATGCGTTTTAAAAAAATTATAAATCAACTAAAAAAAAGATTATTTTCCTCCTTTTTTAGTGTCTTCTTTTGTATCTTTTTGACCTGAATTAGCAGGTTCTTTTGTATCTTTACCAGTTTTTTTTGTATCTTTATCGGTTGCTTTTTCGTCTTTGGCTACCTGTTTTTCGCCATTTCCTCTGCGTGCAATAAAAACACTTGATTTGTCATTTTTCCAATGATAACCATAGGTAAAGTTTAATTTTGGAATAGATGCTTTTTCATCTCTGTAGATTTTTGCTACGTCATTTTGATATGTATAACGACCAAAATCCGCTACAGGATAATCATAATTTCCATACATTTTTACGCTCCAGCCATTTTCTTGATACACAGAATAACGAATACCTGTATCATCTTGCAATACGCCCGAAGTTTCGTTCAAAATTAAATTACGAAAAACAGCAAAATCTGAATTATGTAAAATGTAAGAAGCCGATTTTATAAAAGTAACTTTATCAGAAAAACCTTGAATAAATTTAACGACTGAATTGTTTGCTTTCATCGCTCTATCGCTCACATCTCCCCCAATATAATAAACTTTTTGGCTTTTTTTACGATTTTTATTCAAAAATTCAACCATTACACCTTTCGTTCTGTTGTCTTTTGGTGCTTTCGGGTCTATTTTTGCATTCGGGTCTTCCAATTCCATCAATACAGGTTTTCCACTTTCATCAACATAAAAACGTTTTGCATCAATAATTTCATTGCCTGTACGCACCAAAAATATATTCAAAAATGGCAACACACCTTGTCCCCATAATCCGCCCATGTGACTTGTGATAAAATAACCTCTCGAAAATAAATCTCTCAAAGCCGTTCTCAAATTCCCCAAATATCCGTTTGGTAATTTATTCAAATGTGGTAAATTACCATCTTTTTCCAAACCAAACATCAAATAATTATCACAATTAGGAAAAAATTCATAAGCAATTAAAATATCTGGACCGCTAAAAGGATAAAATAAAGTTTTTCCACCTGCATTAAAATCAGCCAATTCACCTTTTGACCATTCACGCATTTTAGAAAGACGCTCTTTGTCTAATTTATTAAATCCATCATTAAATTCTTTAAAATGTTGTTGTGCAATGGCAGATTTTGTAATCGAATCAGTCAAAGGAGTTTTATAAGTAACTTCTGCACCCGCCATAAGTTGTGATAAAGCGGTTAATTCTTCATTAATTTTAGGTCTTGGTTCTTCTTTTGGTTTTGAATTTTCAGAGTTTTTATTATCATCTCCTTCTTTTTTTGGAGCTTCACAAGCAAAGAAAGTAGCAATAAGTGAAATGATAAAAAGTTTTTGCAAAAAACGCATAATATTTTGATAATGTTTTTAGATAAATAAAAAGAAAGATTTGAAATAAGATGCAAAGTTATGTTTTTTTATCAAATTGTAATATTTTTTTTAGATATTTTTTTGAAAAATAATGAATATCTTCTAAATAATACTTTTTTAGTTAGGGACTAAATAAAAAATAATATACACACACGAAATTAGTTTTTGGGATTTTATTATTTTGAGTGAAGCGAAAAATATTGATGTTATAGGACGATTTGTGAACGAAAAATGAGATTTCTTCCTTCGGTCGGAATGACAAAGTTCATCCCAAAACCAACTTCCGATATGTATATACCTAAAAAAACTCCCTCACCTTCGGGGAGGGCTGGGGTCAGTGTTGTTAAGTTCTAATATTTGTCAGGTAAATTATTTTACAAATCAAAATATAATTTACCAAATCTATAAGATTTTCAAAAAATAATAGATTTTTTACAGAATATTATACAAGTTAATTTCTATTTTACTTGTTAAAAAATTTACAGAATATTATACAAGTTAATTTCTATTTTACTTGTTAAAAAAAAAGAATTTAACAACACTGCCCTAACCCTCCCCAGCGGCTTATCTTGTAGGGGTTATTTGATAGTTATACTTTTTTTTGTTTTATTTGCTATTTCTCTACTTGCTTTTGCGCCTAATTTCATAAAATAAAATCTTTCTAAGGCGCTTGCTAAGACTTTTACGCCTGGTAAAGGTTGTTTTTTGGAGGGAGTAAAACCGACAAGTTTAACTAATGCCAAAACTCCCTCTTT
>JAAFJG010000028.1 GCA_013298075.1 Cytophagales bacterium
TTTACAAATCAAAATATAATTTGCCAAATCTATAAGATTTTCAAAAAATTATAGATTTTTTACAGAATATTATACAAGTTAATTTCTATTTTATTTGTTAAAAAAAAAGAATTTAACAACACTGAGCGGTGAGGGGACTAAAAATGAGTTTTTTGAGTGGGTAATTTATTTTTTAGATGATCCCTAAAATCAAATCCTATCATTTCACAAAATTTAATTATTTCTGCGTGTATCGGAATAATTTTATAGCGTCCATAATAAGCAGAACGAGCAAATTGGTCGCCAATATTGATACAAAGCCTACAACCATCATGCAAAACTCTAAAACATTCCTGCCAAGTAAGGTTTAAATGGTTGATATAAGTTTCGTAATCATCATGAAAACCTATTTGATTTTCAGTGCCATAATCTTTTAATTGCCAATAGGGTGGAGAAGTAACAATCAAATGAACGCTTTTATCTGCGATATAGTCCATTTGCCTGCTATCTCCATTTATAATAATATGTTTAGTGGTTTCTTTCATTTTGTAACAAATTAATAGATAAATAGAGAATTTATACTCAAAATTATATAAATTTTGGTATAAATTCCCACAAAAATAGGTGTTTTCTTTTATAATGCTAGAAATTATAGCATTATTTTTTTATTTTTCTATAATTCCTTCAAAAAAACCTCATTTAATTCTCTCAAATTTAGGTTTAATTGCAAATCTAAGGTTTCATCTTGCATTAAATTTTGGTTACTATAATTTTTCCACACTTTTAATTACATTAACAATTTTTTTGAAATATTACATCATTTGATATTCAGGTGTTGCCATCATAGCTGTTATAATTTTGGGAAGTTTATTTTTAGTTTCATTTGTAAGATATTCTTGAATACTTTTTGTTAGTTTTTTATTCTCAACTTGCCAAATATAATTTTGTATTTTTTGTATTTCAGTATCATCAATATTGTTTTTAAAATATTTTTGATATTGATTCCAATTAAAATTTGCTTCAATTTTTCGAACTCTATTTTCAAAAACGCCTGCTATTCCAGCATCATTTTCATCTTTTGCTTCTATTTCTAAATTCGATTTTTCGGCTAAAAGTGTAGGAAACTTCAATCTAAACATCAAAGTTCCGCTATCAATCCAATTTTTTTCGCCTGCCCAACCTGCTACATTAGGCGGATATAATAACATTTGCCCCAATATTTTTTGCACAAAAAGCAGTGGATTTTCATTTTGAAATTCAAAATTGACTTGTCTTTGCATACCAACTAACCATTCGATAGGTGATTTTATTTTTGTACCAATATTTTCTTTATCATAAAACCAAGTTGAGGTAAAAATTTGTGTCATCAAAGCCAAAATATCATAATCACTATTAAAAAAATCAGACGCTAATTTTTTAACACGTTTTTCGGGAAGTATATCATTGACAAAAAAACGATAAATTTTTTGGGTAATAAAAATAGCCGTTTGCTGTTTTTTTAGAATAATGTTGATAATATCTTCGCCATCAAAATTTCCTTTTTCTCCAAAAAAAACTTTTTCATCAAAATCGTGATTTTTTTTTCTAAATATAAACTCATTTCCTAAAAAAGTCCAGCCTGTAAATGCTCTGGCAGATTCTTTGATGTCATTTTCAGTATAATTCCCTCGTCCTAAGGTAAATAATTCCATTAATTCGCGTGCAAAATTTTCGTTTGGACTTGATTTTTTATTTTGTTGATTATTCAAAAAAGAAAGCATTGCAGGTGATTTTGTAATTTCTTTGATTAAATTTCCAAATTTTCCTAAACCTTTTTCTCTTAAAATATTGAGATAATTTTCGGCGTGAAAAATATTTCTATTTTGGCAAGCAAAATGACCATGCCAAAAAAAAGCCATTTTTTCTGCTAATTGATTTTCCGAATTTTTTAATTCATCTAACCAACTCAAATTCAATTTTCTTACTAATTGTCTCGATATTTTTCGCGCCTCCATTTGATTAGTGACATTGTTAGATTGTACTAATTCTAATAAATTTTTAGTATTTTCAGGAGTTACTTTTATTTTTTTGAACGGATAAGTAGGATTAAAAACTTGTGAAAGTTCTTTATTTTGCTTATTATTATCGTTCAAATTTTTTAATTGAGGTCCAAAACCAGCACGCCAAAGGAGATGAAAATTTTCCATTTTTTTTGATTTTTGATTTTTAGACTCCAAAAATACTTAAAAGTTTAAAAATACTTATGAAAAAAAGAATAAAATTTATTTTTAGGGAGCATCTAAAAAATAAATTACCTACTCTATATTAGAAATATAAACGAATATACAAAGTGCTCTTAACGCCACCGCTTTATATAGGTAAAGATTTTATTGGGTATAATATTTTTTACTCGCTCCTTGATAAGGTAAATAAATTTTTTGCATCAATTCTTTCAATTCTAATTTTTCATCACTTTTATAAGTAATACCACCACCACTTTTGAAATATAATTGATTATCAATATTTTCAATAAACCGAATCATTACTCCTGCATTTAGATTTTGTCCATCAAAATAACCAAAAATACCTGTATAAAATCCTCTTTCATATTTTTTCTGATTTTCAAAAGTAAAAAAACTTTCCGCTTCTTGTATTATTTCTATTGTTTTTTTCTTGGGCGCACCGCTAATAGAACCAGCAGGAAGTAATTTTGTTAACCAATCCCCTAAAAAATCCCAATGATTTTCGGGTAATTTTCCTACAATTTCAGAACTTACTTGCAAAATATCGCCTTGTAACGTATGAATTTTATCAATATATCTAAATTTTTTGACTTCAATTTTTTTCGCAATTTGATTCAAATCATTTCTAATCAAATCTACAATCGTGTAATGTTCGGCTAATTCTTTTTCATCTTCGAGAATTATTTTTTCTGCATTTGGAATATTCGCATCAATCGTGCCTTTCATTGGATAAGAAGCAATATGTTGATTTTCTACTTTGATAAAAATTTCAGGAGAAAAACAAACAAATTGATTTTTAAATAATAATTTATATTTGGCGTGAGTATTATAAAAAATATCTTCTAAACCTAAATTAGTTTGGAGCAAAGTTGGTGCAGATAAATTCAATAAATAACTATCGCCTCTTTGAATATATTTTTGAACTATTTCGAAAGATTTTGCCCAATCTTTTTGATTTAATGGTGAAAATGAAAAATCAATCAACGATTTATCTGAAATATTTGGTTGATTATAATTTTTAAAACCATCAATTTCAAATAAAATTCCTGCTTTATATGCGTCCTGCATAGAAGAAATATAATAATTTTCTCCTAAAAAATCTATCACAAAAAGGCAAGGTTTTCTTTGTTTTCCGTATTGATTTAGTATTTTTTTGAATGACATTTTTTTGAAAATAATAAATGGAAATAAAATTTGTAAAATAAGACAAAAACTGATAGAAATACTAAAAATTCGGGCAAGAAAGAAAAAATTCGTTTTAATCCGTAAAATCCGCGTTATCCGCGTGCTAAAATTTTTGTCGTTTTAAAAAAATGATTAAAAATGTGTATAATTGATTCTATCTTTGAAAGGAAATACATAAGAAAAAACTTTATTTTTGACTAAAAAATCATCTAAATCAATTTCTTTCAAAAGCGTTTCTATTTTTCCGCTTTGCCTTTTGAATGAAAAAAAATCCATATTTTCGGTACAAATTTGTTCAGGTTTTATTGTCCAATGTGTCAATTCTTTTATACATTCAAAAATTTTTTGGATATAAATATGAAGTTGTTTGGCATCTGCATTTTTGGGCGGTTGGCATTGAAAACCTGTTAATTTTTTATGATTTGATTTTACTTGTCCTTCTCCTTTTTGAAAGTTTTTTTGAAGTAATATTTGTTGTAATTCCTCCATTTTTTCCTCAAAAATTGCTGTATCTAATTCCTCAAAACTTTCCAATAAAATAGGCACAGGAAAAACCTCTAACCATTGTTTTACATTTTTTGGAAATCGATGTTTTTGTCCATTGATAAAAGTCGAATCGGCTAACCAAATTAAATATTTTGTCCATTGCGTAGCCAAAGAAATATCATTGATATTGATTTGATATAACCACAATAAAAAATGAATAGTTGCCAACGGATATTTTTTAGAAAAGTTATTTTCAACCGAAAAACCCATTATTTCGTTCAAATTACAACTATTTTCGAAACCTTTGAGTATATTTTTTGCGTTCAATCGCACAATATGATGCCCCAAAGAACGACATTTTTGATGACAAATATCCAAATCTATATACACACAATTTCTCAATTCTTGCAAATAAATAAGGTTTGAATTAAAATAAATTTTTTGATATTGATGATAAATGCCTATCAATTTGGCGGAAGGATTTTGAGAAAGATATAAAAAAGTAGATAACGCAGCGTCAATATCATCACCCATAATTATATTTTCTGGTTCATTTGTTTTCAGAAAAGGATATTGCGTGATGATATTTTGCTGTGTTTTCATATCCAATTAAAAAACATCTTTATTGATAAAATCAAATATTTTTTGTCCAATTTTAACGTTATTTACTTCCACATTATTGGCTTTGGTGCGTGCAATTTTCACTGCTTCTGCCAACTCATCGATGCGTTGTATCAATTCATTTTTTTGGGCAGGCGTGATTTTTCCTGAAGTATAAACCGTTACATATTTTCCAATTTGAAAATCTAAATATAACAATTCAGTTTGCGCAGGATGTTCTTTCGTTGCTTCATATTTCACAATCACTTGTGGGCGTTTGATGCTTCTAAATTTCACTTCCTCCTCTGTTCCGTATAAGCCTTTTTGTTTGTCAAATGACCATTTTCGAGTCGTATCTAACGTAGGAATTGACTTATAAAGTTCTCTAATTTTTTGTAACTGTCCTTCCATTGCCAACAAAGAAGTTGCTGAAAAAGTGCCTAAATTAGTAGTTCCGACCACTAATTCTGCTTTAGCAACATTCGAAGCGTTAGTTTCTTCTTTTGAAATATGGGCATCAAGTCCAGCCACGATTGCCTCGATAGTTGAATGTAATTTTTCTTTCACAGTTCCGACCATTTCTTTGGTTTCGTCAGGAATTGAGTCAGAATTTTCTTCCATTGCCACGTAGCGTTTGACCATTCCATCAAAAGTAGTATCTTGTTTTGTGAACGATTTTACTGTTTCTCCAAGTGCTAAATTTGCTTTATTTTTGCGGTCTTGTTCTACTGCCAAAAGTTCGTGTAATTTATTAGCCATTTTTTTTATAGAATATGTTTAAGTATTATTTTTAAACGTAGATAAGAATAAAAAAGTTCAATTTTTTTGAGGTTTTATTTTCGATTCAGTGTGTCTTTCATCAATTAATGTTTCGGACAATGACTCTTTTAAGATTTTTCCTACTTTTTGAAAAAGAAAAGTCTGTCAAATCAAGTCTATTTTCAGTATTGTTTTCTATTTTTTCTAAAAATGTTACAATTACTTTTATTGGATTTTTTCTTGAGTATTCTTTATCCAATATTAAACAACCATTTTGATACGTTTCAATTACTGATAGCATAATTTTTATTATTAAAAAAATAAGAATAATACAATTTTTATATTGTAAATATATTTTTAATTATAACAACAAAATATCTAATAAAATCACCATAAAATTAGATAAATATAAAACTTTCAAAAAAAAATTAAAATGATAAATATTCTATAAAAAACAAATAAAATATCTATAAAAAACAAAAATAACATAAAAAATAAAATAAAATTCTACATAAATGATGTTTATCAAAATATACTAATTTTTATTATACACATAGTCATTTTATAGTCATTAAGCTACTTTTCAAAATAATTTTTTTTGAGAAAAAAAGTCGTTTTATTTGCATAAAAAAGAAAAATTATTTCATATATGCATAGTTCAAAAATTACAGGACTTGGGTTTTATGTCCCCAAAACGATTGTTACCAATCAAGATTTAGAAAAAATGTTTGATACAAGTGATGCTTGGATTACTGAAAGGTCAGGCATCAAAGAAAGACGCTTTTTTACTGAAGGAAAAGATACAGTGTCAAACATGGGCGCAAGGGCTGCAACTATTGCCTTAGAAAACGCAAAATTAACTCCAAAAGATATTGATTTTATTATTTTTGCCACATTAAGTCCTGATTATAATTTTCCAGGCGCTGGTGTTTTGTTGCAAAGAGAATTGCCTTTTAGAGAAATTGGGGCGTTGGATATTAGAACGCAATGCACAGGTTTTATTTATGCGTTGTCGATTGCTGACCAATTTATCAAAACAGGAATGTATCAAAATATTTTGGTAGTTGGAGCAGAAGTGCAATCTAATATCTTTGAAATGAGTACAAGAGGACGAGATTTTGCGGTACTTTTTGGCGATGGCGCAGGGGCAGCAGTCGTGCAAAGAACGAAGGGTGAGGGAAGTAAAATTTTATCTACACACTTACATTCTGAAGGAAAATATGCCGAAGATTTGATGTTAGAACACCCCGGAAGCAAACTCAAAAATAGAATGACTCCCCAATTGATTAGCGAAGGAAAACATTTGCCTTTTATGCGCGGAAATATGGTTTTTAAACACGCAGTAACTCGTTTTTCGGAAGTAATTGATGAATGTTTGCAAGCAAATAATTATAAAATTGAAGATATTGATATGTTGGTGCCGCATCAAGCCAACCTTAGAATTTCAAAAGCAGTTCAAGATAAATTAAATCTGCCTGACGAAAAAGTCTATAATAATATTCAAAAATATGGTAATACTACTGCCGCTACCATTCCAATTTGCTTATCAGAATTAACCACTGCAAAACAAGTAAAAGAAGGTGATTTGGTTTGTTTGGCTGCTTTTGGAAGTGGATTTACGTGGGCATCTGCTTTGATTCGTTGGTAATTTGTAAGAGTTCCTAAAATTATTTTTTTTTAGGAATTTTTATTTTAATATTAAAAAAATGAGTTTTGAAATAAAATTACAGCATTTTGAAGGACCTTTTGACTTGCTTTTATTTTTTATTGAAAGAGAAGAATTAGATATTTATGACATTCCGATGACAAAAATAACCCACGATTTTATGGATTATTTGAAACAATTAGAAAAATTAAATATAGAAGTTGCCTCTGAATTTATTGTAGTTGCTGCGACTTTGATGAGTATCAAAGCAAAAATGTTGTTGCCAAAAGACGAAACTAATGCTGAAACAGAAGACCCAAGAGCCGATTTGGTAAATGCATTATTAGAATATCAAAAGTATAAAAGTGTCATTCCTGCGTTTGAGGCGTTAGAATTGCAACAAATGCAACGAGAAAAAAGAGGAAATTTAACGCAAGAAATGGAATTGATTGCCGAAAAATTTGAGGTCGATATTGAAATGCACCGTTTAGATTTATTTCGATTGTTGAGAGTATATGAACAAGTATTGCTCAAACAAGACCAAAGAGAACTCAAAGCCAACGCCGTTCATACGATTGTGCCTTATCCGCATACGATTGAGGGACAAAAACAAGTCATTATTCTAGCCTTAACAAATAAAAAAAGAATTTCTTTTTTAGATATTTTAATAGAAAAACCGACTAAAATTGTGGTGATTTTTAATTTTTTGGCGATTTTAGAATTGTTACAAAGCGAAATTATTATCATAGAATTAGAAGAAGGTTATAATAATTTTTATATTCAATTACCAGAAAAAATAACAGTTTAGTTGTTTTACTATCTATCAAATAAAACCTAAAAATATGTTAGATTATTTAATTATTGGGCAAGGAATTGCAGGAAGTTTATTGAGTTATGAATTACTCAAAACGACAGATAATATTCTTGTGATAGACAAAGAAAATCCAAATGCTTCTTCGTTGGTGGCGGCGGGAATTTGTAATCCAATTACGGGTAAATATTTAAAAAAGGCTTGGTTAGTGGATAATTTTTTTTCACAATTATTGATTACTTATCAAGATTTAGAAAATATTTTAGGGATAAATTTTTTACGAAAAATGGCTATTTATCGTAGATATAATGACATAGAAGAACAAAATCGAATTATTGGCATTTCTGCTGAACCTGAATGGGAGAAATATATCAATACTTTTCCTGATAACAATCATTATCAATCATTTATCGATAATAAATTAGGTGGTTGGGAAACTAAAAACTCGTTTCAAGTCAATGGAAGTAAATTTTTATCGGCTTGGAGAAAATATTTAACAGAGAAAGAAAAATATTTTATATCAAATTTTGATGAAAATGAATTAGTTTTTCACGAAAATCATATCGAATACAAACATATACAAGCCAAAAAAGTTATTCTTTGTCGAGGTTTTGAAGAAGCAGAAAGTAAGTTTTTTAAACATTTACCATTTTCTTTGGTGAAAGGAGAATGGCTGAAAATAAAAATCGAAACTCCCTATCAATTAGAAGGAATTATTACGCAATCTTGTTTTTTGTTGCCATTGGAAAATAACGAATATATGGTTGGTTCAACTTATCATTGGGACAATTTGACAGAAGAAATTTCTGAAAAAGGAAAAGAAGAATTGATAGAAAAATTAGAACATTTTTTAAAAGTTCCGTATCAAATTATTGAGCAAAAAGTAGGCATTAGACCCGCCACACACACACGAAGACCTTTTTTGGGAGTTCATTCAAATCACGAAAATTTATATATTTTTAATGGATTAGGCACAAAAGGATTTTCATTAGCACCTTATTTAGCGAAACAAATGGTGCAATATTTATTCACTGAAAACATAGAATTATTACCCAAAGAAGTAAGATTTAAGAGTAAATAATTTGAAATCATTACTCCTCTTTTTGACAAATTGCAAAAAAATCTTAAATATTTCGTTCAATATGTGCTTTTACGTATTGTAACGCATTGATGATTTGTTTTAGGTCGTCTTTATCAGTTGCATCAAATTGTTGGCTAACAGTATATTCCTTGCCTGCTAAGATAACAAAAAACCAGTTTTGTCCAATATTATACAAGCCATAAATAGGTAAATTCATACCATTATTTTTTGCCTGTGCGGCAAGCATAGCAATTAAAAGTTGTCCTTGTGGGTCTGTTACTACTTTACGCTGTGCTTTATATTCATTCAAAAAGAAAAAAGGTGTTTGAGGACGTTGCTTTCCTGTGGCTACTACCATTTCTACTCTTCCTCGCAAAGTGCATAGATTGCCTTGTACATCTGTAAGATTTGCTTCTAAAGTAGCCTCCATAAAAACTCTATATTTATCCAAAACAGAAAAATTAACAATTTGTAACATAGGCACAATGAAGAAAACTTTCATATCCTCTTCATTCCAAAAATTAACAAAATCTATCAATGAAGCACGTAAATTTTCAGAAATTTTTTCCTGCTCGTCTGTTAATGTTTTTTGAAATAACAACCATTCATTCATCAAAGGCATACCACGAAAAAACTTTATACCAAAAGTTTGCTCTACTTCTTCAGTTTCCCATTTTTCAAAAGATTTCATAGTTTTATATTTTATTTTATGCAAATTTATAACTTTTTTTTGTTATTTCAAAAAATAACTTAAAATTGAATAATATTAAAAATAAATTAAAATGATTTTTCTTTATCAATCTGGATTTTGGTAAAAACTATGATATTTTTTCAATCCTTCCATTGGACTTTGGGCAATATTTCCGACTAAATAATGATGTTTTTTGACTACATTTTTTAAAATATCTTGAAAATAATAAGCCACAGAACCTACAAAATGCAAAGGGAAATTTTGACTTTCTGTGGGCAATAAAGGTAAATAAATAGATAAAAATGTATCAAAAGAACGATAAATTAATGCCGAAATATACTCATTTTCGATATTTTCGTGTAAAAAATAAGTAAATTCTGCTAAAAAACGATTAGGCGTTTTTTGTTTATATACATACTCAATAATATAATTTCTATCTAAATCAGGATATTTTTCGAGTAATTTTTGATGAATAATAGAAGGAAGTTTTTGATGTAAAAAATCAACGAATAATATTTTTCCCAAATAAGCACCACTTCCTTCGTCCCCCAAAATATAACCCAAATTAAATTCTTCTCCATACAATTTTTGTCCATCAAAATAAGCCAAATTTGAGCCTGTGCCAATGATAGCAATATTTCCTTTTGTATCGCCACACGTTGCTTTGGCTACGCCAATCAAATCATTTTCGATGACAATTTTTGCGTCAGAAAAATATTTTTGAAAGATATTTTTAAGTAAATTTTGATTATTTGAAGTAGCACAACCTGCCCCATAAAAATAAATTTCTTTGGCATTTGGAAATTTAATTTTTATTTCATTTTCAATATGATTTTCAATATCATTTTCAGTGATTGCATTTGGATTTAAACCAACGCTTTCATATATTTCGTTTTGATACGCCCAAGTGGTTTTTGTGCCACCGCTATCTGCGATTAAAATAGACATTTTTATTCCGCTCCTCCATCAGGCGAAAATTTATAGCCTACACTTTTGACAGTATAAATATATTTTTCACCAATTTTTTCTCTAATTTTTCGAATATGCACATCAACCGTTCTTGGCAAAACATAAATATCAACTCCCCAAATATTATGCAATAAGTCATCACGACTAAATACTTTGTTTGGGTGTTGTGCCAAAAAATATAACAATTCAAATTCTTTTTTAGGTAAAATAATTTGCTCACCTGATAGTTCGACGGTGTAACTTACTCTATCAATTGATAAATTATCAATCGTTATTTTATCTTCATTTTCTTGTTTTTTTTTGCGTTCACGCCTAAAAAGAGCGGCAATTCTACTTATCAATGCACGTGGTTTGATGGGTTTGATAATATAATCATCTGCACCGCCTTCAAAAGCTGCAATTTCAGAATATTCCTCGACTCTGGCAGTCAAAAAAATAACATAGCTATTAGTAGTTTGTGGTAAACTTCGTAACAATCGACAAGTTTCTACTCCGTCCATTCTTGGCATCATAATATCCAAAAGAACTAAATCGGGTGCAAATTTTTTGGCAATTTCTACGGCATCAATTCCATTATACGCATATTGGACTTCATAACCAACTTTTTCGAGGTTATATTGTAATAATTCGACAATATCGGCTTCATCATCAACGAGCAGAACTTTAATTACCTCTTTTAATTCCATTTTTTTTGATGTTTTTATGAATGTATCTTTGATATAAAAATAGTCAGAAAAAGAATGTCTTTTTTCTGACTATTTTTTATTTATTTTTTTTTGATTTATTGGCATTAGCATTTCCTCCACTTTGTTCTGTGAGTAATTTATCGAGGTCTTCTGTTAATTTGCTTGCTTTTCTTTTGGTTGATTTTGTCAATTCTTCACTTTCATTTTTGGCATCATTAAATAATCCATCGTCATCTTCTGTTGTTTTTTGCAAAAATTTTTCTTGAAATTGCTGACGAAGGCGAGAAAATTGATAACTTAATCTGCTGCGTACTTGTTTTCCTTCGCCCGGTGCAAAAAGTAAACCTGCTCCAACGCCTAAAGCAGCACCTGTTATAAGTCCTAATGCAAAACTTCCTAAACTTTTCATATCTTTTTAAACTTTTTAGTTATTTTGGCAAAGTTACAAATATAATTCTTAATAAAAAATTTTTTTGGAATTATTTTTCTAATTTTTTTTTTCTAATTTTTTGAAAGAATAATTTTTGATAAAATTTATTGATAATTTTTAGATTATTTTTCAGAAAATAAGATTTTTTTTTGATTATATTTCTGTTAGAATATTTTGTAAAAGAGATAATTTTTGTTATTTTATTTTTTTTGATGTCTATATTTTTTTCACCAATTTTTATCATTTGCCCTGTTAATAAAGTAGCATTTTCACTGATATTATTCCATTGCGCTAATTGTTGGGTTGTAATATCGAACATTTTTACGATATTAAAAATATTTTTTTCTTGAGAAACTTTATAAAATCGTGCATTATTTCCACGTTGTAAATTTTCTTCTTGAATAAGTAAAATTTGTCCTATGAAAATAATATTGATGTTTCTCAAAACATTTTTTTCTCTCAAAGATGTAATTGGTACGTCATATTTTCGGCTGATGCTATACAACGTTTCACCTTTTTGAACAGTATGTTGTATTTTTATAGGTTGTGGAGTTATTTTTTCTGGAATATTAGATACATATTCTTCTCCTTGATTTTCATTGTTAGTTTCGTTAATATTTTCTTTTATTTCTTCTTTATTTTTTATATCAATGTTATTATTTTCAACAAATTTTTCTTTTTTATCATTATAATTTTTACACTTTGAAAATAAAAAAGTATAAGGATTATTATTAAATTCTTGGCGAATAACTGCATAATAAACTTTATCGTCAGGCAAATTACGTATGTATTTTTTAATCCAAAAATTATCGGTTAAAAAATTATCTTTGTCTTCTTTTTTAATATTTTCACGAATAAATTTAGGAACGGATTGTCCTACAGGTATTTCGCGTAAAACAAAACTAAAATTGCTTGCTTTTTCATGAATCAATGTTTCAATAAATAATGAAAAAGATAGATATCGATGTATAAAATTAAAATGAGTAGATTGTTTTGATGGGTTGATATAAAATTCTTTTTTTTCTGCGTATTTATGATAATAACTTGCGTCAAATTGAAATAAATCGTCTTTTAATTTATGTAAAGAAATTTCTAAAGATACCATAGATAATAAAATATTATTAAAAAAAGCATTCTCTTTTTTAATAAATTCTGCAATTTTTGAGGTCGTTTCATGAATATTCCAACGCTCATCAACTTTTTTATTTTGGGGAGATTTTAATCCTAAATCGATATAAAAATCACTTCTTAATTGCCACATACCTTCTTGTGAAGGGTTATTATCACCTAATAAAGTAGGATTATGAAAAAAAGCAAGATATTTCATTTCTCTTGGTAAGCCTTTTTCAGCTAATATTTGTTCTATCAAAGGCAAACTCATGACCATAAAAGGAAGTATATTTTCACAACTTTTGCACTGATTGTATTTACTTATCAAATTATCAGCTTCTTGCCTTAATGCATTCCAATAAGAAGTAGGAAAAGTAATTTGTTGATTTCCAAATTGAATAGTATCATTTTGGGCTTGTAAAGAAATAGAATGAAATTGGATATAGAGGTAAAGCCCCCATAAAACAGATGTGGTGAAGAACTTCATAGTACTAAATATATTTTGATGTCGAATTTTTGTTGCACAAAATTAAGAAATCTATTTGATATTATTATTATTTATCGATAAAAATAATAAAAATTTCGATAAACGTTTTTTTGTTATGTTTAAAAATGTATATAAATTAAATAATTATAGATTAAAAAAATAATAATTTCACTATAATTAAACTTTTATTCTTCTTCTTTATCAAAAATATATAATTAAATAATTGATTATCAATATTTTATCAGCATAAAAAAAGTTTTTTGTCATCAATGATTAGACAAAAAACCTTTAGTAAATTTATAAAAAATTAACTTAATATATAAATTATTTTAACTTAATTTGATTATAATACATAATAACTTTTGTCACTTCTTGTGGGTTACTTAGTTTAACATTGTGTTGTTTGAGGTATAATTTGATTTCTTTTTCTTTATCTTTCAACAAAAAAAACAGTCTTTTTTTCGAGCCATCAAACGTTTTAATTCTTCCATCAGCATATAAAAAATAAAAATCTGTCCGCACAGAATAAGTCGTGTATGGCATTCCGCGCATACCACCCATTCCGCCCATTCCCATTCCTCCTCCGTAAGGATTCATACCTGGATTTCCTGCGTATTGTGTATTTTGTACCAATACTTCACGCCCTAAAATAGTAACAAATTTTCCTTGTAAAATCACCTCAAAAAATGTAGGCGATTCATAATTAGGCGTTTTTTCAAAAGGCAAAGCATAATATTGTCTTTCTCTGTTTTGATTTAAGTCTTGAAATGAGAAATTTAAGGCTTTTCGAGCAGTATAAGTTTGCAACGCATTCCCCACTTGCACTTGTACAATTTCTTCTTTGAGTGCAAATTTTAATGTACCCGTAACCGTATCACCTGATGATAGTAAAACCCTGCCTTGATGCCATTCATTTTCAGCAAGATATTGGCTTTTTACGCACAAAGGACATAAAAAGAAAAATAAAATAAGTATAATTTTTTGTTTGATATTCAATGATTTTTTATTCATAATTTTTTATTTTTTTCTGAGAAAACATCAATAGATTTTTGCATACTTTCAGGGTCAATCACTGTAATAAAATATTTATTTTTATTTTTTAAAGTAATCCATGCAGCTATATTTCCTCTTGTAGTTCGCGTTTTACCAAATTTGAAAGAATATTTTACTCCACGACTAACATCAAAAAATGGGTTATATTTCATTATTTTTATATATTCTATCTCGTCCCAAGTTAGTAATTTTTTCGAAACAAACGGAGAACAACTATGTGTAATGCCATTAAAATCAACTCTTATGGTCAATTTTGTAGCCACAGAAATAAACAAAAGAAATATGGCAAAAGGAACAACATATAATAAATTTGTACTTAAATTTTTATACAATACGATAACAGTTAAAGGAAAAACGGAAAATAAAAATATTATTAACGAAGTATAAAATGGAAAAGTAGATTTTTCTTGATAAAATAAGTCTTGAGAAGTTGAATTATCCATAAAATAATTGTAAAAAAGTTTGCAAATTTATAACGAGAAAATCAAAAGTTTAAATATAAATTATAGAAATAAAAAATTATTGATTACAACATTTTATTTCTTTTAATCATATACGCATATAAAATCTGCTCAAATCCATCAGCAATATCTGCCTCAATTAAATCAATTTTGAATTGTCCACAACGTAATTTTAAGTTCTTAAAATATTCTTCTTGTTGCGTTTTGAAATATTCTTTGACTTGACTTGGCACCAAATTTAACTTTTGATTAGTTTCTAAGTCAATAAATTGATAAGGTCTTTCTTGAAAATCAAAATTTTGTTCTGTTTTTTTATCGGTTACGTGAAACAATAAAACTTCATTTTTATTGTGTTTTAGATGTTGTAAGCCCGAAAAAATTCTTTCAAAATCGTCTTGTTCTGTAAACATATCACTAAAAATAATCACCAAAGAACGCTTATGAACTTTTTCTGCGATAATATGTAATGTATCTGCGATAGAAGTTTTACTACTTTGTTGTTTTGAATCTATTTTTAATAAATTTTCTAATTCCGCAAAAATCTTATGTAGATGTGAGGGCGTAGATTTGCATTGCGTATGCAATTCGATTTCTTCTGCAAAATGACACAAACTTACGGCATCTTTTTGTTTTTGGAGCATATAAGCCAACGCAGACGCAGCCAAAATTCCAAAAGTTATTTTTCCTAAATAATTAGGTTGATTTTTTTCGGTAGGATAAAACATAGATGACGAAGTATCTAACAAAATTTGACATCTCAAATTGGTTTCTTCTTCGTATTCTTTGATATATAATCGGTCAGTTTTGGCAAAAACTTTCCAATCGATATGCCTTGTACTTTCGCCTGAATTATATAATCTGTGTTCGGCAAATTCGACTGAAAATCCGTGAAAAGGAGAGCGATGCAAGCCTGTAATAAAGCCTTCTACTAATTGTTTGGCTAAAAATTCTAAGTTTCCAACTTCTCTTACTTTTGACCAATCTTGTGTTTGTATCATTTTTTATTTTATTTATACTCATCTAAAATCAAATTATCACATTCAAAGGTAACGATTATATTTTACTATACAAATAAAAAAAGAAAAATATTTTTTGTATGAGAAAAAATAGTAGTTTTAAAACCAAAATATTACATTTAGAAAAATGAATGAAAAAATGAGTAGAAAAATAATTTATTTTTATAAAATGTTTCATTTTTTGATTTTATGTGTATCTTTGCGTTATAATTAAAAGCAACAAAAATTATGAAAAACTTATTTTTATTTTGTGTATTTTTTGCGTTCAATTTATGTATATTGGCACAAAAAAATAAAGAGAATTTAATGTTGAATATTCAGGTGGTAGATGCGGAAACGAATAAAGATATTGCCAGCGTAGAAATTCACTCTAAATTTACACTCAATCAACAAAAAAATATAGTCACAGATTTTTTAGGAAGGGCAACTATTATTCCTGCTTTATCAGATACTATTTCGTTTGATAATCCGAAATATTATCATTTGCATATTATTTTAGACCATTACGAGCCACACGATTTTTCGCATCCATTGCGTGTAAAACTCACGCCCATACACGAAGACCACGTTAAAAATAGTCGTTATAATTTGGAAGGAATGAAATATACTCCCCATCATTTTGAGGCTTTGACCGATTCAAAAAGTGATTTGAAATTTCAAATTGTAGAAGACCAAAGAGCCATCGAAAAACGAAAATTATGGCTCGAAAAAAACCGTACTCTTGATAATAAAACTTTCAATATTTTAGATATACATTTAAGAACAAAAAAATAAAATAAAAAATCAATGACTAATAACAAAATAATATTTTCTTTTTTAGGATTATTTTTGATAAATATGCAATTATTTGCACAAAAATTTGGATATGTAGATTCTGAGTTTGTCATGAAAAAAATGCCATCTTATGAGAAAGCACAAGTAAATTTACAAAATGCTGCAAAAAAATGGCAAGAAGATATTCAAAAAACAACCCAAAAAATAGACAAATTAAAGACTGATTATTTGTCTGAAGAATTGCTTTTGACTGACGAACTCAAAAAAGAAAAACAAGAAGAAATCAAAAAAATTGAGGAGGAAGCAAGGCAATTACAAAATCGTACTTTTGGATATGAAGGGCAATATGACATGCGAAGAAAGGAATTATTGAAACCTGTTTTGGAAGAAATGTCAAAAGCCATCGAAAAAATGGCTCGCAAAAATAAATTACAAATAGTTTTTTCAAATGCGGAAGGTTTGACTGTCTTGTATGCAGAGCCAAGGCACGATTATACAGAAGAAGTTTTGGAAGAATTGGGATTGAAAGAAGGAGAAAAGAACACAAAGGACAACAAAAAACCTGTGAAAGAAAGTGAAGTTCCTGATAAAAAATAAATAAGGAATTTTAAAACATTTTTGTAAACATTTACTTTATCTACTTAATTCTACTTATTTATTTATTATAGCACTTCAAAAAATATTTAACGATGATTACTTCAAAATTTCATTTGATAAAGAAACTTAAATCTTAGAAGTTTTAGCCAAATCAAAAAGCATCGAAATTAGACGATAATACGTTAAAAACAGAAAATATGTTGATAGTTAATTTTATAAAAGATTGAAACCAAAATATTTTATTGCTAATAATCGAGATTTTGAAGGCAGTTATTCCATCGATATTCAAGAATGGATAGGTAATTTTTTTGTATCTGTTTTTATCGAAGTAGAAACCAAAAAAGCGGCTTAAATAAAGTCAAAAGAATTAGTTTCTTCTTTATCTTTTGACCAAGTGGTAGATAAAGTAAAAGAACAAGATAAATTATCATTTGAAATATAAAATTTTGAGAATGTAGAAGAGGCAATTGATTGGTTTTTAAACTAAAATTATGCTAAAAAATAAAATGCAAGTTGTTCAAAATAAACTAAAAATAAGTTTTAAACAAATTTTTGAAACGATTATTTCATCTGATTTTTCGTGGGCAATTTGGCGTTTACCTTCTACTTCTACACAATCTTTGATAGTTGATTTTAATGAAAATATTCAATTTTTGGATACAGAAATTGAGCAGTCAAAAAGTGGTTTTTTAATTAGTCCTTTTGTTAATCCTCAACTCGAAAAAACTTACTTTATTGAGGCTTCTTTTAGGCTTGATTATGAAGTCCGAAAAGATACATTCGAAGAGAAAAATAACTTAAATACTATTGATTTTCAATCATTTATACAAAAAATAACCTCCAAAAATAATCATAAAAATTGGAAAAATAAATGTAAAATGGTAGCCAATCAAACTAAAAATAACGAGCAGAACCATATCAATTTAGTTCAAAAAAGTATCGAAGCAATCCAACAAAAACAATTTCAAAAAGTGGTACTTTCACGCCAAAAACAGATTGAATACCCAGAAAATTTTGACTTATGGAACGCTTATCAAAATCTATGCAAACAATATCCAAATGCTTTTTGTTATATTTTTCACATTCCTCAAGTGGGAATATGGATGGGCGCATCACCCGAAATTTTGATAAGTACAGATAAAAATAATATTTTTAGAACGGTTGCTTTGGCAGGAACACAAAAATATAATGCCAATATTCCACTTAATCAAATCAGTTGGGGACAAAAAGAAATTGAAGAACAAGCGATGGTGAGCCGATATATTATAAATTGTTTCAAAAAAATTAGACTCAGAGAATTTGAGGAAGAAGGTCCCAAAACATCAATAGCAGGAAATTTATTGCATCTCAAAACTTTTTTTGAGGTCGATATGCAGGCAACTAATTTTAGTCAATTAGGAAGTGTGATGTTAAAATTATTGCACCCAACTTCCGCCGTTTGTGGTATGCCCAAAGAATCTTCTGAAAAATTTATTTTAGAAAATGAAAATTATAATAGAGAATTTTATAGTGGTTTTTTAGGTCCTGTCAATATTGATAACGAAACGCATTTATTTGTCAATTTGAGATGTATGCAATTTTTTCAAAATATGATGCAATTATATGCAGGTGGAGGCATCACAGAGGATTCTGTTCCCGAAAAAGAATGGTTAGAAACCGAACTCAAATGCAGAACTTTATTAGATATATTATTGAATTAACTAAAAAAATATGATAAAAAATTTACCTATTTGGCTAAAAATTATTTTAAAAATAATGGCTATTTTCATTATTTTAATTTGGATTTGGTACATTACTTTTGTTTCTCATGCCTAAAAAATAGTTACTATATTCTTTTGTATGGTAAATAAACAATGAAATTTTTTCTTATTATCTCATACAAAACGGAGACGTTAAGGTCTCTACTCTATATGAAATTGTAAAATATTTTCAGTAATCAAAATTATATTTTGATGCAATAAATATTTCTATACTTCTAATTACAATAACCAAAAATATCAATAAAAACCATCAAAAACCAAAAAATTTGTATATATTCTCATAAATATACCCCAAAAAACAATTATCAATCTATAATTTTTTATACTTTTTTTAAACAATTTATACTAAAAAATGTTTTACTTATAATTATCCTTAATTTTTTTTACCTCGATTATTTTAATTTAAAAAAATGTTAGAAATTGCAAAAGATTATAAAAAATCACAAAAACAAGACTTCGAAGACTTAGACAAAAAATTATATGCGCTCCGAACTATTAGCCCACAACGCAATATTCATAGATTGGCGATTTGGTTGATGGTTATTTTGGTTATTTTAGTGTCTTGTATGTTTTTGCCTTGGCAACAAAGTATCGAAGGTTCTGGCGTTGTCAATGCGTTCTCTCCACAAGATAGACCACAAGAAATTCATACGGCGATACCCGGTAGAATTAAAGAATGGCGCGTGCAAGAAGGGCAAGCAGTTAAAAAAAATGATACTTTGGTAGTTTTGACAGAGATAAAAGATGATTATTTTGACCCTGATTTTTTGAAAAGATTACAAGAACAATTACAATCAAAAGAAGATGTAATCGGAGCAAAAAAAAATAAAATCAACGCACTTGGTAATCAATTATCTGCCTTACAATCTGGTTTACAATTCAAACTAAGCCAAGTTCAAAATAAATATGAACAATCAAAAAATAAATTAAAAGGTGAACAAGCAGATTTTGAAGCAGAAAAAGCCAATTATATTTATTATCAAAGGCAAGCAAAAGGAGCGGATTCGATGTTTTATGCCAAACCTGTTGCCTTGATTTCACAAACTGATTGGGAAAAAAGAAGACAAGCCTTACAAGAATCGCAAGCGAAAGTTACGATGAAAGAAAATAAAGTAGCAGTTGCTCAAAATGAATTAATCAATGCAAGAATCGAATTAAACTCAGTAGAAGCAGAATATCAAGATAAAATTGCAAAATCAAATTCTGATAGAAGTTCTACGCAAGGAGATTTGGCGGATAGCGAAGGCGAATTATCGAAACTAAGAAATAAATATGCCAATATGGTGATTAGAAATAATCAATATTATGTGTTGGCTCCCCAAGATGGTTTTGTGGTCAAGGCAATGAAATCAGGCTTGGGCGAAACGGTCAAAGATACAGACCCAATTTGTACGATTATGCCTGCCAAACCAAAATTAGCAGTCGAGTTATATGTGAGAGCGATGGATTTGCCTTTGTTGAGCATTGGTCGTCATGTGCGTATGGAATTTGATGGATTTCCTGCCTTGCAAGTTACGGGCTGGCCTCGTGTGGCAGTCGGAACTTTTGGAGGAAGTGTGGCGGTGATTGATAAAACGGACAGCGAAAATGGTAAATTTAGAATTTTAGTGATTCCTACCAAAGAAGAGCCTTGGCCTGAACAACTTACTATCGGCTCAGGCGTGTATGGTTGGGCGATGTTAGATACGGTGCCTGTTTGGTATGAAACGTGGCGACAACTCAATGGTTTTCCTCCAAGTTTGTATGAGGACAGACCTGATAACAAAAAAGACAAAGATAAAGATGATAAAAAAGGTAAAAAAAGTGAACAAAAAATTAAATTTAAAGTGAAAAAATAAATTGGGTTTTTATTCAAAATCTCACAAAATCTATTATAATTTTGTGAGATTTTTTATTTTTTTGCTAAAAACATTGATATTTTAATCCATTCGATTAAAAAAGTTCCAGAAAATAATTACTTTTGCGGTAAATAACAACTATCAAAACGAATTTATCAAATCAAAATATGGAACAAAAAGATAAAATAAAAAAATATTGGCAATATAACCTCAAATATCTCTTGATTTTATTGTCGATTTGGTTTGTATGTTCTTATGGGGCAGGTATTATTTTTGCTAAACAACTCAACGAAATACGTATGGGAGGCTTTAAATTAGGTTTTTGGTTTGCTCAACAAGGAGCAATTTATTGTTTTATTATCATTATCTATGTGTATGTTTATTTGATGAATAAATTAGACAAAGATTTTGGTGTAGATGAATAATTATAAAAAGTTTTTTTAAGAGTAACAAATATACTAACAAAATTTCACAAAAAAATGGATATTTTAACTTGGACATATATTTTAGTAGGTTTATCTTTTAGTGTATATATTGGCATTGCGATGTATACAACTGCTTCTTCTACCAAAGATTTTTATATAGCGGGAGGGGGAATTTCGCCTGTGGCAAACGGAATGGCAACTGCGGCAGATTGGATGTCTGCAGCTTCTTTTTTGTCGATGGCAGGCATTATTTCTTTTGCAGGATATGATGGCTCTGTTTATTTGATGGGTTGGACAGGTGGATATGTATTGTTGGCGTTGCTTTTGGCTCCTTATTTACGAAAATTTGGTAAATTTACCGTTCCTGATTTTGTAGGGGAGAGGTATTATTCGCAAACGGCAAGAGTCGTAGCGGTAATATGTGCTTTGTTCGTTTCGTTCACGTATGTAGCGGGACAGATGCGTGGCGTGGGCATTGTGTTTGCGAGATTTTTAAATACGAGTATCGAAATGGGAGTCATTGCAGGTATGGCGATTGTGTTTTTGTATGCGGTTGGCGGAGGAATGAAAGGCATTACTTATACGCAAGTCGCACAATATTGTATTTTGATTTTTGCTTATTTAGTGCCTGCGATTTTTATTTCTTTACAACTCACAGGCAATCCAATTCCGCAATTAGGTTTAGGAAGTGAGGTAATTGGAGGTGGATATTTATTGGATAAATTAGATGGATTAAACAAAGAATTGGGCTTTCAATCTTATACAGAAGGCTCAAAACCAATGCTTGATACGTTGGCGATAACGATTGCTTTGATGGTCGGAACGGCAGGCTTACCACACGTAATTGTGAGATTTTTCACCGTTCCCAAAGTAAAAGATGCACGAAGTTCGGCTGGTTTAGCATTGATATTTATTGCTTTACTTTATACAACTGCTCCTGCGATTGCTGCTTTTGGAAAATATAATTTGATACAATCAGTAGGAAATACATCAGGAATTGACTATAAAAACTCTCCCGAATGGATAAAAACTTGGGAAAAAACAGGCTTAATTGCTTGGACAGATAAAAATAATGATGGAAAAATACAATATCGCAACGGAAAGGCTTTTGAAGGCGAACCAAAATTAATCAAAAACCCAGACATAAAAGGAAAATATAATGAACTTATCTATAAAAATAAACCAGATTTGCAAAGTAAAAACGAAATTTATGTGGACAATGACATTATGGTGTTGGCTGCTCCAGAAATTGCTAAATTACCAAATTGGGTTGTGGCTTTGGTAGCTGCGGGAGGTTTGGCTGCGGCACTTTCAACGGCTGCAGGTTTATTATTGGTGATTTCTGCGGCTATTTCTCACGATTTATTAAAGAAAAATTTGATGCCTAATATTTCAGAAAAAAAAGAATTATTGTATGCGAGATTATCGGCTGCGGTGGCGGTAATTGTGGCGGGTTATTTTGGCATCAATCCGCCCGGTTTTGTTTCTCAAGTCGTTGCTTTTGCGTTTGGTTTGGCTGCGTCTTCCTTTTTTCCTGCGATAATTATGGGAATTTTTTCTAAGCGAATGAATAGGGAAGGGGCAATTTCGGGAATGATAGCAGGTTTGAGCGTTACTTTGGTGTATATTATATTTTTCAAAGCGAAATTATTCGGGATTCCTGTGCCTGATGCGTGGATTACTCCCAATCATTATTTTTTAGGCATTTCTCCTGAAGGTTTTGGAACGATTGGTATGTTAGTCAATTTTGGTGTGGCTTGGTTAGTTTCTTCTTTCACGCCTGCACCTCCACAAGAAGTGCAAGAAATGGTCGAAAATATTCGTTATCCAAAAGGAGCGAAAGAAGCGAGTGGAGGGCATTAAAAATTGATTTTTAAGAAATTTCTCTGAAAAATAGAATATATTTTTTGAATTTTCTCTAGAATTATCTGTTGGCTTTAGCCTAAATTTTTATGTTTCTCGAATTGGTATTTTTTTATACCTTCAAAATAAATAGTATAAATATTATTTTTATTTGTAGTATAGTAAATTATTTTCAAATAAATTTCTTAAGAATCACAATATTTTAAAAGAAATAATTATTTTTCATTTTTTTTGTGTAATTTTGCACATCAAAAAACGTCTAAAAACATTTGTATATGTATCTAAAAATTATCTCTTTTTCTGTATTCATTATCTTTTTTTTTACAAATTGTGTAGGTGGGAGTGATAGCCCAACCAAGCCTGCGAGCAACGCACATACAACTGCATCAGGTTTGAAATATGTTTTTCATAAACAAAATCCACAGGGCAAAAAAGCAAAATTAGGTGATTTAATAGATTTTCATTTAGTTATCAAAAATAGTTTTGATTCTATCATTAGAAATTCGTATCAAGAAACGCCAGAAGGAATTAGAGAAATGCCATTCGAAGAAACCTATTTTATTGGCAAAGAAAAACCTAATTTTAGAGAAATTTTTGGGCAGGTAGCAGAAGGAGACAGCATTAGTTTTTGGGTAAAATCAGACTCAATAGCTGAACAAGGTGGTTATTTAAAAGCAAAAATGCCAAAAGGCTCTGATTTAAAATTTACAGTCAAAATTCTAAAAATCAGAACAAGACAAGAAATACAGAAAGCAAACGAAAAATTACTAGACGCACAACGTAAAAAAGATAGCCTTTTGATTGATGAATATGTTGAAAATATAAAAAAAAAAGATAAAATTATCAACTTCAAAACCACTTCCACAGGTTTGAGATATGCCCATATCAAAGAAGGAATCGGAAAAAATGCTATCAAAGGCGATACGGTAAACGTGAATTATTCGGGAAAATTATTGAACGGAACAGAATATGAACATTCTGAAACTGCTATCGAATTATTGATCGGAGATATTACGCCTTCGGGTTTAGAAGAAGCAATAAGTTTGATGAAAGAAGGAGGAAAAGGTACTTTTATTCTTCCCTCTTATCTCGGATATGGTGAAAAAGGAATGGGCGAATTAGTGCCTAAAAATACCATTTTAGTTTTTGATGTGGAATTATCAAAAGTAAAAAAATAAAATAAAAATCTAATACACACATAAAAAATAAAAATATGTTTAGTTGGTTTAAAAAAAATATTACACAAGAAGAGGAAAAAGAAAATTTGATACCAAATAATTCAAATAATTTAGTAGAAAATATGATAGAAAATACAAATATAGTAAACGTGGATATACATTCTCATTTATTATATGGCATAGATGATGGCGCAAAAACCATAGAAGATACCTTAGAATTAGCTAAAAATTTTGTGGAAATGGGCTATAAAAAAATGGTTTTTACACCACATATTATGTTTGATAGGTATAAAAATACACCTGAAATTATTTTGAATCGTTTGGAAGATGTCAAAAATGCACTAGCCCAAAATAATATTAATTTAGAAGTAGAAGCAGCAGCAGAATATTATTTAGATGAAGGTTTTGTAAAAAAAATGAGAGAAAATCAACCGCTTTTATGTTTTGGAAAACAAAAATATGTATTATTCGAAAGTGGATTTAGCAACAAACCAAGAGGATTGAAAGAAGTTGTTTTTGATTTATTATCATCAGGCTACAAACCAATTTGGGCGCATCCCGAAAGATATTATTATTTGCATAAAGACGAAGCATTATTAGAAGATATGCTTTCGCGTGGCGTTTTGTTGCAAATCAATCAGATTTCTTTGGTTAATTATTATGGAGAAGAATGTCGAAAATACGCAGAATTTTTAATAGATAAAAAATATGTAAGTTTTATTGGGTCAGATTGCCATAGTTTGCGATATGTTTCGGCAATGAAAGAACTAAAAACACAAAAAATTTATCAAAAATTAAGTGAACTAAAACTATTAAATGATTCTTTATTGGATAATGATGAATAATTTTTTTAGTTCTTACGAAATTTGTCTCGAAAATAGAAAATATTTTTTTTGAAATATATTTTTTGAATTGCCTCCAGATTTATCTGGAGGAGAATATAAAATTCAATCGTTCGCTTTAGCCGAAATCTCTCTATTTTTAAAATTGATATTTTTCTATATTTTCAAACCTAAACCGTTTTAAAAAATCATTAAAAGTAAAATTTAACATAAAATAAAAATATAAAAAATATGACTGCTGAAATTGTTTACACAGGAGAATTGCGCACCAATGCTACGCACTTAAAATCAAACATACAAATTATCACTGATGCGCCCACAGATAATCAAGGAAAAGGAGAAGCATTTTCACCTTCTGATTTGGTCGCAACTGCGTTAGGAAGTTGTATGATGACAATTATGGGAATTTATGCTCAAAGAGAAAATATCGATTTGAAAAATACAAAAATCAATATTACAAAAATTATGACCACAAAATTGCCTCGAAAAATTGCTGAAATTGTAGTCGAAATTCATTTTCCAAAAGATTTAACATTGAGCGAAAAACATCAAATTTCTTTAAAAAATGCGGCTCATACTTGCCCTGTTGCATTGAGCTTATCGGCTGATATTAAACAAACTGTTTCTTTTTTATTTTAATAACTGATGTTACGCAGCCTTTAAATAATATTTGTAATAAGTAGATTTTCTTTCATTTTATTCTGCTTTCTTAATTCTATATTCATTGAAAATCAATATTTTATGATAATGAAATTACCATTTTACAAATTAAAATTTTACCTTGCGTAACATCAGTTAATAATGATTTATTCGAAAAAAAATTTTCATACGGAGTTTGTCAATATCGAAGAATTGACAAACTCTAAATAAAAAATAGCAATTATTTTTTTATTTTTATGGTTTTAAACTTCCCATTCCACCATCAATGCCAATAATTTGTCCTGTGATCCAATTAGTTTTTTCGGACAATAACAAATTCGCCATTGGCACAATATCGTCCACGTTTCCAATTCTTCCCAACGGATGTCTTTTATTAGAAGCCTCTTTTTTCTCTTCTGAGTTTAATAATTTGGAAGCCAAAGGCGTGTCTGTCAAAGAAGGAGCAATCACATTTACTCTGATTTTATTCACTGCCCATTCTGCTGCCAACGATTTTGCCAAACCTTCTACGCCTGATTTTGCCAACGCAATAGAGGCGTGAAATCCCATTCCTAAATGAGAAGCAACCGTACTAAACAGCAATACACTTGAGCCTTGTGCTTTTTTTAGGGCTGGAAAAACGGCTTGTAAAATACGCACCGCACCCATTGTATTGACCTGAAAATCATTCATAATTTCTTCTTCTGATAATCGATGAAATGGTTTGAGGTTGATAGTTCCGGGACAATAGGCTGCACCGTGCAATATTTCGGGTAATTCTGCAGTCAAATTTTCGAGAGGTTTTGAAATATCCATCAAAATTTCTTTAATTCCTGCCTCGGTTAATATTTGTTGTGAACTACGAGCAATGGTAATCACTTGATTTCCTTGTTTTTGGAGAGATTGAGCCAATGCTAAACCAATTCCTGAACTTGCTCCTACAATTAAAAAACTTTTCATTTGCGTTATTTTTATTTTTTTATAAAATAACTTTTTGAATATTTAAAATGTTTCAATAAAATCTAAAAAATAAATGAGATATATTTTGTTACTATAATTAAAAATATAGAAATGTGTATTACATCAAAATATAGTGTAATTATTGAAAAATATTAGTATTTTTTAAATGAAAGATATTTTAGCACACAGATAACACGGATTAATACGGATTTTTTTTCTTTTTTTTGAATTTTTAATGATTTTTATCAATTTTTGGCTACCAATTAAAAAACTCTATTTTACAATTTCATATTTTTTCAAATATATTTTTTGAATTGCCTCCATATTTATCTGGAGGATAGTCAAAAATTTAATTGTTGGCTTTAGCCGAAAATCTTTGTATTTTTCAAATTGATATTTTTTTATATTTTTAAAATAAATGGCTATTTATAGTAGAATAAAATTAGCTCCACAATAATTTGCTGTGAACTAAAAATTTCATTGATTATTTATCACACAAAAAATTACAGTAACCAAATTTGCGATTAGATGGTAAAAATTTAAGTGCTATGATTCAATCTTTTTTTTCCTCTACAAAACCTTTTCCCACCATCAGAACCGAAATTCCACCAAAAATAATTAAAAATACAGTCTGAACTGTGTGCATAAAAGTAGCCAACACTAAGCCTTGTTCGGCAGTCATATTACGTAAACCAAATATTGTTCCGACCATTAAATGATATGCTCCAAATCCGCCTTGTACGGGTGCGGACATACCTATGGTGCCTGTTACCAACAAAATATAGCCAAACCAAGCATCTAAATTTTTTGTTTCTTCGAAGCAAAAAAACAATACATAACCCATCAAATAATATAGAAGCCAAATAAAACAAGTGTGAAACCAAAAGGCAAAAGGTTGTTTCACTGCTCGGATACTTGTCAATCCTGTGATAATATTTCTTGCAATTTGTCTAAATTTTTGATAGATTTTCCAATGCCTAATTTTGTCTCGTTTTTTATATAATTGCCATATCAAAATCATTCCTAAAATACTTATTAACACAAAAACAACCACAAAAGGCAATAAAGTTTTGAGCCTTATGCCAAAAAATTGCATTATTATTATCCTAAAATGGTCTAATTCTAAGACTAATAAAATCAAAATTAAAATGGCTGTCATTATCAAATCAATCATTCTTTCTAACAAAACAGTCCCAAAACCTTTGTCTATTGGTACGTTTGCCATTTTTTGTAAGGCACCACAACGCATAATTTCTCCTGCTCTGATAAACAAAAAATTCATAAAATAACCTGACATAACCGCCCAAAAACTTTGCATCAAAGTAGGAGAATACCCCATATTTTTGAGCAATAAATTCCAACGATATGCTCGTGAAAGATGACTAATTATTCCTAAAATTCCCGAAATAAATATCCAAAAATAATTTGCTTTGCTAAATGAAGATAGCATTTCTGACCAAGAAACTTGACGAAAAGCAAAAAAAAGCAGAATTATTGTCAATAAAAGAGGAATAATATATTTTAATTTTTTCATTCAAAATAAGAAAAGAAGCCCCAACTTTTGTAAGTTGGGGCATAATTATTACACTAATCGATTGTTTTCATCAGGAAAAACTAATCTCGGTTTGTAGGCTCTTGCTTCATTTTCCTCAACAATTCCATACGCCCAAATGATGATTACATCGCCTACTTGCACGCGTCTGGCTGCAGGACCATTTAAGCAAATTGTTCCGCTATTTCTTTCGCCTCTGATGACGTAGGTTTCGAAACGCTCTCCATTATTAACATTGACAATGCTAACTTTTAAGCCTTCAAACATATCAGCCGCTTCCATTAATGTTTCGTCAATCGTTACACTTCCGACGTAGTTGAGTTCCGCTTGCGTAATTCGAACTCTATGTATTTTTGATTTTAATATTTCAACCAACATATAAAATTAGTGTTATTCACTTTGAATAAAAATGTTGGCAAAATTATAAGATATTTTAGAGAAAACCAAATTTATGCCTTTATATTTGGCTCATATATATCAAGTTCATCAAATTGTAGGTTTATATTTGCATTCAAATAGATTCTAAAGGTTGTACCTTTGTCGATTTCTGATTGTTTGACAAATAATTTTCCTTTGTGATATTCTTCAATAATCCGTTTGGCTAAGGTCAATCCCAATCCCCAACCTCTTTTTTTGGTGGTATATCCTGCCTGAAAAACTTTTTTCATTTGTTGTTTTGTCATCCCTTTTCCTGTGTCTGTGAGGTCGATAATTACATCACCTTCAGGTGCTTCTTTGAGATGAACCAAAATATGTCCTCTCGATTCCATCGCATCAGCGGCATTTTTGCAAATATTTTCTAAGACCCATTCAAATAAATGTCTATTTAAAAGTAATTTTTTTTGTTTGGGTAAATCATTTTTTGTCTCAATTTTTATTTTGGTAGAAATTCGCCTTTGTAAATAATTTGTAATACCCAAAACAATAAAATAAACGTCTTCTTCTTGCAAAATTGGTTCTGAACCAATACTTGAAAATCTTGCTGTTACGGTTTCTAATCGTTTTATATCTTTTTCTAATTCTAATACTACATTATCTTGTTTGAGCGAAGGCTCTTCTTTCAAATATTCTAACCAAGCCATCAGAGAAGAAATAGGCGTACCTAATTGGTGAGCAGTTTCTTTTGCCAAACCTACCCAAATTCTATTTTGCTCGGCACGTCTGGCAGAACTAAAAGCCAAATAACTCAACACTGCAAAAATAGAAATGACCAGAATTTGAACATAAGGATAATATCTTAATTGGTACAAAATATCAGAATCACGATAAAAAACAAAATTTTTGCTATCTTTTCCAAACTCGACAAGAATTGGTGCGTATTGTTTTTTCATCACAGCCAATTCATTTTTTAAAAGTCTATTTTTTTCTTTTTTGGAAATATTAGGAGGAATTAAAATGTTTCGAGAATCAATAATTTTGTCTTCTTTAACCAAAATTACGGGGACAGATTGATTGGCATTAACAATATTTTGCAAAACTAATACTTGATTTTCGCTTACTTCTGTATTCGCCATCGTTTCCAATGCTTCGGCATAAATTTCGATCAATTTTTTTTCCCTTTCTGATAAATGCTTCACCAAAACATCTGTATAATACAAAGAAATAGTGGCTAAAAATAAAGCAAATATAATAATTCCGATTTTAAAACGTGATTTATTGTGGTAAATATCAAGCATATTTTTTAGCTAAAATGATTGGTTAGTATTTTTTTTTTGAATTAAATTTTAAAAAATTTTTGATGAAAATATAAAGCAATATCTGTAATAAATTTAAACAATCAACGCTATAACGTATTGTTTAATCGGAATATTGTTTGAAATTCGAATAAAACCTTCATTTGATAACGACTTTTTAAATTTGTGCATTATTTTTTGGTTGTATGACACCAATGATATTTTTTTATTTGAAAAATTTGATACAATATATTTACAAACTTGTTTGGGAAGATAATTTTTGTTTATTGCCTTTTTTGAGATGATAATTGGGCATATTTTTTCTTTTTTCTACCATTTTTCTTAATTTTTTATTCCTTTTTTTATCAAAATATTTTTTCAAAAATGGATACGTAAAAACTGCCAATAAAATAATCAAAGTTCCCAAATAAAACCCTATTTTCATTTCTTCTTCTTCTCCAAAAATCAACAAAGCCAAAATAATTCCATAAACAGGCTCCAAATTAACGGTTAAATTGACCGCAAATGGCGTGAATTTTTTCATCAATTTGACACTCAAAGAATACGCATATACCGTACAAATGCCACCTAAAATAAATAAATAAATCCAATCATTAAAAGTCGGCTCAAATCTAAGCGTAACTTCTGACCAAAAAAATACATCATGAAAAGGTAAAAATATCATCATCGATAAAAAAGCCCCTAACATTTCGTAAAAAGTAATCGTTTGATGATGATGTCTATGCGTAAAACGAGCATTCAAAATACTAAATAAAACGCCAAAAAAAGCAGAACCTATTGCCATAAACAAAGCCAAACTGTGACTTATTTCTGCATTATAAATTTGATATAAACCCAACATTACTATTAAACCTAAACCCATTTCATACAATTTTATACGTTTTTTTTGAATAATTGGCTCTAAAATACTTGTCCAAAGGGTAGCCGTTGTCAAACCTGCCAAACAAACAGACGCATTTAATTTGGCTGCTCCAAAAAATAATAACCAATGCAACGCAATTAAAAAACCTGTGAAAAGCATTTTTAAAATTTCAATATTTTTTATTTTTGATTTGAACTGACCATAATACAATAAGACCAAACCTGAAATGGCGGTAGCGATGGCGGTGCGATAAATGACTAATTCTAAAGGTGAAAGCGTAATTAGTTTTCCTAAAATAGCGGTAAATCCCCAGATGAGAACAATCCAATGCAATAAAAAATATTCTTTATAAGTAGGCATTTTTTTCAATTTGTAAAAATAATTGTGCAAAAGTAGTGCAGATTTTTCATAAAATAAAGAAAAAATCAAATATCACTTAAAATATTAAAACTTTTTTTGCGGTAGATTGTTTATAAGTAATAAATTTTGACTATTTTTGCACAAATATTTTTCAGTACTAAAAAATAAATGGTGTTTTTAGTTAAAATATTCATTCAAAATATTAAAAAAAAAATGTTAAAAATTAATCAATTAAAAGCCTCTATCGGTGAAAAACAAATCTTAAAAGGCATTGATTTAGAAGTAAAAGCAGGAGAAGTTCACGCAATTATGGGACCTAACGGCTCAGGAAAAAGTACTTTGGCTTCTGTATTGGCAGGCAGACAAGATTACGAAGTAACAAACGGAAGCATAGAATTTTTAGGCAAAGATTTATCAGAACTCGCTCCAGAAGAAAGAGCAGGCGAAGGTATTTTTTTAGCATTCCAATATCCTGTAGAAATTCCGGGCGTAAGCACTACTAATTTTTTAAAAACCGCTCTCAACGAAATTCGTAAATACAAAGGACAAGATCCTTTAGATTCTGTTAGTTTTTTAAAATTGATGCGCGAAAAAATGAGCCTCGTCGAAATGAGTGATGCCTTATTAAAACGCTCTCTGAACGAAGGATTTTCAGGCGGTGAAAAAAAACGAAACGAAATTTTTCAAATGGCAATGTTGGCTCCAAAATTAGCCATTCTTGACGAAACTGACTCAGGTTTAGATATTGATGCGTTGAGAATTGTGGCGGAAGGCGTAAATAAATTACGTAGCAAAGATAACGCAACGATTGTCGTAACGCATTATCAAAGGTTGTTAGATTATATTATACCTGATTTTGTGCATGTATTGTATAATGGAAAAATTGTAAAAACAGGCACCAAAGAATTAGCCTTAGAATTAGAAGAAAAAGGGTATGATTGGATTAAAAACGAAGTAGAATTAGTATAAAAAAACAAAATGATTGAGCGTATCCAAACCGTATTTTTATTTTTAGTTGCTATATTGATGGTAACTTTTATCTTTTTACCTATTTGGGAAAAAAAAGATTTGAAAACAAAAGAAAATGTAACTTTGACGGCAATGTCGATGGATTATAGGAAAGATAGTAAGGACGATAAATTGAGAATATCTATCAGAACTATTTATTTGACAATCATTGCAGCATTGGTTGCTGGACTTTCTTTGTTTACGATTTTTAAATATAAAAATAGAATGTTACAAATGAAAATCGTGCTTTTTAATACGGCATTGATGTTTGTGATTTTATTATTGTGTATTTATTTTGAAATGCAAGGCAATAAAATGATAAAAAATCCACAAGGTGGAGGTTTTCAATTTGGTTTTTTTATTCCTGCCGTTGCTTTATTACTCAATCTTTTTGCCCGCAGAGCCATCAAAAAAGATGAAGATTTGGTGAGGTCATCAAATAGAATGAGATAAAAAATTATAAAATTTAATACTAAACTCTTATAAAAATTTCAGGTTTTTATAAGAGTTATTTCGTATATTTCCCACAAAAATCCGCATTAATAACCATAAAAAAATCAATAAAAAATGCAAATTTCTGTAATAATTCCTTTGTTCAATGAAGAAGAATCTTTGCCTGAACTCACTGCTTGGATAGATAATGTGATGCAAAAAAATAAATTTTCTTATGAAGTTATTTTGATTGATGATGGAAGCAAAGACAATTCTTGGGAAGTAATAAAAACATTATCAACCCAAAATAAAAACTTAAAAGGAATTTCTTTTAATCGTAATTATGGCAAATCTGCGGCTTTGCAAGTTGGTTTTCAAGAATCAAAAGGACGAGTAATTATCACAATGGACGCTGATTTGCAAGATAGTCCCGATGAAATTCCTGAATTATACCAAATGATTACAGAACAAAAATTTGATTTGGTTTCTGGTTGGAAAAAAGATAGACACGACCCTTTGATGAAAACTATTCCTACAAAATTGTTTAATTATATGACACGATTTTTTTCGGGAATAAAATTACACGATTTTAATTGCGGACTAAAAGCCTATAATAGTAAAGTGGTTAAAAGTATTACGGTGTATGGAGAAATGCACCGATATATTCCTGTGATGGCAAAATGGGCAGGTTTTTCACGTATTACAGAAAAAATAGTCAAACATCAAGCCCGCAAATATGGCAAAACAAAATTTGGTTTAGAACGATTTTTATATGGTTTTTTAGATTTATTATCGATTACTTTTGTAACTCGATTTAGAAAAAGACCGATGCATTTTTTTGGAACGATGGGTTTTTTATCTTTTTTGATAGGTTTTGGCTTGACTTTTTGGCTTATTTTTGATAAATATATGAATGTTTTTTATCGTCATGTAAAAGGTAGAGAAATCACCGACCAACCTTTATTTTATTTGGCAATTTTGGCTATTGTTTTAGGCGTGCAATTATTTTTAGCAGGGTTTTTAGGCGAAATGATGACCACCAACGCACATAAACAAAACGAATATATTATTGCTGATAAAATAGAATAGATTTGAATAGAAATGATATTTATTTTTTGATAATATTTTTTAAATGAAAGAGATTTTAGCACACAGATAACACGGATTTAGCGGATTAATACGGATTTTTTTTCTTTTTTCTTGAATTTTTAATGATTTTTGTCAATTTTTGGTTACCATTTAAAAAACTCTAATATAAACAATTATTTTTTAAGTAGCGAAAATTGAAAAATTTCACTTTTTAAATTTTGATTATTATCTACTTTTTTTAAATTTTTTTCATAATAAACATAGAAATATATTTGAAAAATATGGTTATAAAATTGAATATTTTATCTTGAAAAAGTACAATATTATAGTGCTACATACCACTTAAGGAAGTTACGCTTTGAATTTCTCCCAAATAGACGTATTTATTTCTCTATCTGTCAAAATTTCTAATAATTGAATTTGATTATTATTCTCAAAAATACGTCCTAATCCTTCTTTTAATGCGTGTATATCGTGAGCCACGTGATACTCAAGTCCAAAAACAGCTGCAAACTTTTCCATTGTTTGTGTGTGTGGCGTATGAAAATAAGTGTCTAATTCAGGTTGATTTTTTGCGCCATCAATCATACTAAAAATATTCCCCCCAAAATTATTTAATACAATAATTTTCAAATTTTTAGGTAAATATTGATGCCAAAGTCCGTTTTTATCGTACAAAAACGATAAATCTCCTATTATTAAAACATTGTTTTTTTCAGGTTTTGCAATCGCTGCACCTATGGCAGTACTTACACAACCATCAATGCCACTCGTACCACGATTACAAAAAACACTTACTTCAGTAGGTGGAATCCCCCAAAAATTTACATATCTAATAGGCATACTATTACCAATATGTAAGTTAGAATTTTTAGGTAGATTTTCTAAAATTTCTCCTACTACTTCAAATTCAGAAAAAGGTTGATGTTCTGCAAAAAAGCGATTTATTTTCATATCGCCTAAATTTTCATAATGTTCCCAAGCCAACACAAACTCTTCTTTTTCTCCATCTTCATCTCTTTCTAACAGCGTTTTGAAGTCCCAATCTTCATATAATTTTTTCCAAAAATGAATCGGTTCGAGTCTAATAATATGTGTAATGGTTTGAAAAGTATCGGCTACTTCTCCATATGGCTGAATATGTAAATGATATTTTGGTGGAAAATTTTTTAAAAATAATTTTAAACTCTTAGAAATCAATGATTTACCAAACGTAATTAATATTTCAGGTTGTAATTTTTGTTTTTGTTCTGTTGTTAAATTTCCTAAAAAAATATCATGATGATGAATAAAATCTAAAGAAGGTAAATTTGCTAAACTATCTGCTACGATAGGTAATTGAAAATCGTGATATAATTTTTGTAAAATATGTTGCAAATCTTTATCAAAAAATTGTTGTCCCGCTACTATCAATTTGTAATCATAACTTTCCCACAAATGAAAAATTTCTTGCCATTGTTGAGAAGAAAGTTGTAAATTTGGTTTTAATTCTTTCCAAATTCTATTCGTTTTTGGAGTAATACTTGCTTCTTTTTCGGGATAAAAAGGTTCTCTAATAGGCACGTTGATATGCACAGGTGCGTAAGGTTGAGATTTGAGTGCCAAACACGCTTCATTCATAATTCTTTCGGCGTGCCAAATAGCATCAGGATGAGAAAAATTAACAGGCAATTCAAAATATTTTTTGACGTGTTTTCCAAAAATATTTCTTTGTTCTATGGCTTGTCCATCTTGTTGTCCAATCCATTCGGGAGGTCTATCTGCGGTCAAAATCAGCAATGGAATTTGTTGATAAAACGCCTCAGCAACCGCAGGAGCGTAATTATACACCGAAGAACCAGACGTACAAGCCAAGCCTACAAAAGTCATTTCTTTGTGGTGAGAAGTATCATTGAGAAATTCGAGGGCTTGCCCCAAAGCAATAAAACATGCACTTCTTTCATCTACTACCGTTATTTTTTGTGTGTCGTGATGACGCACAATGCCCAAAGTAAGCGGTGCTACACGTGAACCGGGCGAAATTACCCAATTTTTAATATGATGTTTAACTGCAATATCGATGCAATCAAATAAATGTTGTAAGGTTTGGTTAGCTAAATTTTCCATTTTGATGATGTATATAAAACAAACACAAAATTAAAGAAACATATTAGCAATAGCAAATTTTTATGAAAAATAAGTTATTTTAGAATAAAAAATATTTATCAAAAAAAATAAAAATTAACCAACTTTTTTCAGATAAATAAATAATGTTACAAAGTTTTTTGATAGAAATAGGTTTTTTATTGAATCAAAATAGAAAATTTATTTTGGACATCAAGTCTCCAAAAATCTTTCAAGATGCCATAAAAAACTTGTTAGATTTTTGGAATTAGAAAATTCTACACGTTTTTAAAATTTGTAGGATTTACTTTGTATTCTCTTTTTTTATTGTATTTTCCTTTTTGACTGGATTTTCTTTTGCCTTCGCTTTTACTTCTTTCAAACTCAAGCTATCAATTATTTCTTGATAAATTTGTGCGAATACTTTTGTATTTTCACTATAATATTTAAAACTTTTGCGAAAACGGACAGAATCTATTTTATGTTTTTTCCAAATAATATCGCTTTCTTTGGTATAATTAAAAATGGCTGTGTCATTATTTGCATATCCTGATTCTGAAATTTTTCCTTCCAATAAATGAATATCTATCAAAATAGCACGCATTTTTTCACGAGACAAAATATTTTCGGGAATATTAGTTTTAGAATTGCCACAATTTGTTAAGAAAATAATTAGAAAAACGATTAAAAATATAATAACATTTTTTTTTCTCATATAGAAATTTATTAGAAACAAAACTTTGCAAAAATATATATTTTGTAATGTAAATAAAGATATTTTTTTCAAAAACACAAAGAAATTAAACAAAAATTCTAATATTTGACATTGATAATCTCCGAATTTTATTTTTTAGCGTAGAGTTGTCAATGTACGAAGCACTTGACAAACTCGGTTTTCTGTAAAAAAACAACATTTGAGATAGTATTTAAAATGCCAGAAAGTTGAATAACTATCTCTTTCCAAATTCCTCTTTTCCCTTATCCAAAAAATCAACAAAGTTTTGAGCATTGGCGTTATACGCTTGTGGTTCTACCAATAATTCTCCTTTGTGGTCGAGCAGACAATAATAAGGTTGTGCATTATTATTAAATTTTACAATCTGAAAATCAGAATTTTGTTCGCCTACCGTTTTTTTAGTTTGTTTGTCATATTCTGAAATATACCAATCTTTTTCGGACAATAAATGCCTATCATCAACATATAAAGCAATCACAACATAATCATTTTTAAGTCTTTTTAATACTTCTGGTTTGCTCCAAACACGTGCTTCCATTTCTCTACAATTCACGCACCCATGCCCTGTAAAATCAATAAAAATCGGTTTTTTTACTTTTTTGGCGTATGTTAAACCTTCTTTATAATCAAAAAAACCATCTAATCGATGCGGTAGTTTTAAATATTCGCTGTGTTTTCTGGTGATTGAATTTGTGTTCGTAGCATTTTCATTATTACCAGCATAATTATTATTGATATATAAATCTTCGCCTTCCATAGTCGTAATTGGTGGTAAAATTCCCGCCAAAGGTGGCAAAGGAGCGCCAAACATACCCGGAACTAAATAAATCGTAAAACTCAAAGTCAAAATACTCATTACTAAACGCATTACGCCAATTCCTTCCGTTGTCTGCTCGTTTTTTAAGTTTAATTTTCCTAATAAATACAAACCTAAAACGCCAAAAAGAACAATCCATAACGCCAAAAATACTTCTCTATCCAAAATTCCCCAATGATATACTTGGTCGGCTGTACTCAAAAATTTGAGTGCAATCGCTAATTCTAAAAAACCTAAACATACTTTTAATACACTAAACCAACCGCCCGATTTGGGAAGATTAGACAACCAAGTCGGAAAGATAGCAAACAACACAAAAGGCAACGCCAAAGCAGTCGAAAAAGACATCATTCCTACAATAGGTTTCAAAATTTGTCCGCCTGCAGCCTGAATTAACAATGAGCCAACAATCGGTCCCGTACACGAAAAAGATACTAAAACCAACGTCATTGCCATAAAAAATATGCCATAATAACCACCTTTGTCGGCTTGTTTGTCTGCTCCCATCACCCAACTATTCGGCAAAGTCAATTCGAATAAACCTAAAAAAGACAAACCAAATATCAAAAATAATAAAAAGAAAAATACGTTTGGCAACCAATGTGTACTCAACCAATTCGCAAAAGCAGGTCCATTGATAGCCGCCACCGCAGTTCCGACAATCGTAAAAATAGCCACAATCGAAAATCCATAAAAAAGTGCTTTTTTAATTCCTTCTCTGTGATAATGTTTGCGTAAAGCAATTTTTTCTTCGTCAGACATTTCTTCTTTCTCTTTTTTACGAGGTAATTTCACAAAAAAAGTAACCGTAGAAGGTAACAAAGGAAAAATACAAGGCATCAAAAATGCAGCAAATCCACCTAAAAATGACGTAAAAATGAAACTTAACCAATCAGTCATTTCATTTTTTTTCTCTGTTTTTTTTTGGTTGATATTTGTTTTGCTATTATTTTTTTTGTCTTCTTTTTTATTCAAAGTTGTATCAACTTCACTCGATTTTTCTGTTGTTTTTTCGGAATTTAAAGAATCTTTTTTATCGATTTTATTTTCTTTTTTATCGATATTTTCTTCTTTATTTTCTTTTATCACAGCCACATCAAAACTTACGTCTTCATTGCCATTGATACAAAGTCCCGAAGTTAGATTACAAGTTTGGAAACTTATATTTGCTTTTATGATGGGATTTTCTTGTAAAATTTTTATTTTTTGCTTAAAAATTGCCTGTTTTTTTACGGTTGAAACTTTCATTTCAAAAATATCATCATATTTTTCAATCGCATTATTGGGTAAAATCGTATTACCAACCAACTGAAAAGTAGCATTTTTTTTCAATTCAATTTTAGCAGGAATAGGTCCATCTTCTTTTTCAGTAGCCGAATAAATATACCAATTATCGTCTATATTTGCCGTAAAAATTAGGTCAATTTCATCGCCTATTTTTACTTGTTTTTCTGAGGTAGAAAATATCCATTTCGCTGGTTTTTTTATTTGTGCATATATATAGGTATGCGAAAGAACAGCAAAAATCAAAAAGAAAATTATTTTTTTCATATTTATAAATCGCAATATTATTTTATCTTATTTACTATAAACATATTTTCACAAAAAAAAGTGCATTTTAACGAATATTTAATAGATTTTTTAAACTGACAAAGATTTTAGCACGCGGATAACGCTGATTTTACGGATTAAAACGGATTTTTTATCAATCTTTATTTCTGATTTTAAAAACTCTAATATAATCAAAAATTATTTTACATCGATGATATTTTCTGTATATTTTCCTTCTGGAATAGGATTAATAACCGCTTCTAAATATCCTGTGGGCAATTTTCCACCTGCTATCCAAAGTTCATTCGCTCCAATTTCATTGCCATTTGGCAATCTAATATTGAGTTCGAAGGGCGATAATATATCAATTCTGACTATTATTTTGCCTTTCCACGCACCCGCAGGAATGCCTAATTGCGTTTCTACATACGATAAATCACCTTTTGCTTTTTTGATAAGTTTATCCATTTCTTTTTTTGACATCACAAATTGTCCATCGCTTCTGCCCAAAATTTTCCTACCAAATCTGTCTAAAATATCTTTTGTAGTGAAAAAAGAGGCACCTTTTTCAAAGTTTTTGAGATGTTTTTTAATACATTTTTCGCTCAGATAAACACTCGGTTCAGGGCGACAACCTTTTTTAATTTGTGTGATAATTTTTTGTGTATTTTTATCAATACAATTATTTTTTTGGGCGAATAAATTTCCCCATTCAAGCAAAAATATAAGAATAAAAAGAATTATTTTTTTCATTTTCTGCCAAGATTTATATGATTTTCAAGATTTTTAATATTAGAAAAATCAGTTAGTTTTTGGTATAATCTAAGAAATAATAAACTTTACTTTCCTTTTTTCTTTTTAGATATATTTGGTTTAGTTTCTTTGGGTTTAGTTTCCTTTGGTTTGGTTTCTTTTACTTTTGGAACAGGAGTTACAATATTTTTCTGTTGTGCTAATTGACTTAAATATAGTTGATGTCCTGCTAAAACTTCTTGATTCATTTGTTTACCAATTCGGACAAAATCATCAAAATTAGCCGTTAAATGCGTTAAAATATCCTCAATATTGGCATCTCGAATCGATAATCTATGCCCACGCCCCAACTGCATACCCACACAATACGCCACATCAATTTGTCTAATTTCAGCTAAATAACCTTTGATTTTAATAGCCACTGTGGGTACTTTTCTCCCCCAATATTCTTGATTTTGATACGTAAAAAATCCCATATTTTCTTCTAAATTAGGGGCATACAAATCAGACGCTAAAATCATACGTTCGCCATGATGCACGACAGGATTTTTAAAATAATCGTTGTCATTGTCTTGATAAACAGTTTTTAAATCTAATAAAATTTTATCTAATTGACTATCGGGATTTTTAGGCATCAACACCAATAAAGCCCTTTGATTGCCCAAAGAACCCAACGCATGTCCAGCTTCTTCGATTTGATAATCATTTAATAAATGGCTTTCATTTCTACTTTCCAAATAACATTTTAATAAATTATTCAACCAATTATCATTGACATCAATTGGATTTTGGCGTAATTTTTTTGCCCATTTATCATCTTTTTTAAGATATTCAGCCGTTGAAATATCCCAATTTACTTTCTTTAAATTTAAAAAATCAGCCAAAGATTTATACGAATTACTATCTGCTCGCAAACCGTGTTTATATCCTTCTAAAAAATATTGCAATACTCTTGATGACAAAAAACTTTCATCTTTTTTCTTTCTTTTCAAAGACAAAGAACATAAAAAACGTACCAAATCCCACGCATACGGACCCAAACGAGAGCGGTCAAAATCTACCATTCCTGCTCCTTGTTTTACGATAGCAAAATTTTCGATGTGTGGATTGCCATGCAAAAAAACTTTTGGCATTTTTTCAACATCTATCAATTCCACAAATCTCGCCTGCATACGCAAACACATCGTTCTAAAATAAAAAAAATAACCTCGTTGGATATTGCTAAAATTTTGGATAGATAAAAGAGAATCAGCCAAAGGATTTCGATTGAATATATTTGTCATAGTTTGAAAAATAATTAGGATAGATTAAAGATGCAAAGATAATTTTTTTTGCATAATGTTTGTATTTTTACGATATTTTTTTTGAAATTTTTATTTTTCGTAGCCTATAATTTCAAAATCAAACTGATTTTTTTCGTCTTTTTGTTGCGTTTGAATTATTTTTTTGGTAAATAATTTTTCATCAAATTCAGGAAAAAAAGTATCGCCTTTGACGTTTGCTTTTACTTTTGTGATAAATAAATAAGTTGCCATTTCTAAAAATTCTTCATAAATTTGCTTGCCACCAATTATCCATAAATTTTGGATATTTTCTTGTTTGGCGGTTTCTAATACACTTTTTATATCAAAAAAAATTTGAGTTGAATGATTATCAATATTATCAATAACGAAATTTTTTTGTGTAGTTAAAATCCAATTATTTCGATTGGGCAATGGTTTTTTTAAAGATTCAAAGGTTTTTCTACCCATTACAATCGTTTGATTGGTGGTTTGTTGCTTAAAAAATTGCATATCTGCAGAAAGTTTCCAAGGAATTTGATTATCAATTCCAATTACTTTATTTTCTGACATTGCAACAATTATCGTAATTTTCATTTTTTTTTTGATATTATTTTTGATTTTTTTTCTGCAAATGTAGTAATTTTTTATGGAATAAACAAATTGATATTTTGAGGAAAATTTATTGAACAATACAGAATATCAATTTCACAAAGTTAAAAAAAGTTAAAAATATCTATGTTTATTTTTTTTGTTTTATCTTTGTGATATAAACATAAAAATTAATGTCGAAAAAAAATAATTTAAAATATTACATTGCTTTGATGACTTTTGCTTTGGTTGGATTGGTCATTTTACAATATCATTGGCTCAATAAAGCCTATCAAACAAATCAAGAAAAATTTAAGTATAACGTACAAATGGCACTGAATAATGTTGCGAATAGTTTGCCTTTTGCAGAAGCAAATTATTATGTTTCGTTAGCTAAAAAAGATAGCAATACCTGTGAAAATCCACAAGATTTATCTATCAATATTCCACAAGAAGTAAAAAAACATCAACCTATCAATCCAATCCCTCCTACTCCACCTCAAATAGTGCGTGAAGCAGTGCAAAAAGATATTTATCCTGATAATGAAAATAATTTTGACCAAAAAAATTATCCTGTTCAAAATTTTCAAGCAAATTGGGATAGTTATTTCGATAATAGAATTGATAATCAACAAGTTATTTTAGAAAATTCAATAGAACATTGGTTTAATGAACAACAAAATAGATTTTATAATGAATATAAACAATTCGAAAACTTTGATATTTCTACTCCTTTGGCTTTTCAGTTAGATAGTTTGGCATTGCAAAAAATGGAATTAAAAACCATCAATTTAACAGAAAAAATAAACGCAAAAAACGAAGTTTTAAAAAAATTATACACAGAAAAATTAAGTATATCGAGTATCAAAACAGAAAATGTTAGGATAAATATTGGAAGTGCAAATAGTGAAATATTTTTTAATATTTCCTCAGAAAAATTGCATAAAATCAATCCCGAAAATATTAAATCAATCGTTTTTACCTCGAATAAAAAACCAATTCATAAAAATAAAAGAATAGATAAAAACATAAATACTGCTGTCATTACCTCCATTCCCACAGAAAAATTTGTAACCAAAAAAGATGCGTCTTGCACGCCTCCCATACAGGCACAAACTTTCAAATATTATGCGCCCGTAAATGCTCAAAAAATTATTCAAGTAAAAGAAAAAAAGGATATTTTGAAATTGGCTATCAAATTTGAAGAAACAGATGAACGTAAAAAAGACATTCAAAAACGATTAGAAAACATTGATTTTGAAGAAAGGATTAAAAAAGAATTTAAACAAAGAGGTATTATTTTGAATTATAATTTTGTGATTAATTCCCAAAAAAGAAAAACAGAGATAGAAGAAAAAAATGCGTCTATGTCGGCTGAAAAAACAACATTTCAAGTAGAATTATTTCCTTTGGAACAAAGTAATAAACAACATTTTTTACAGATTAATTTCCCAAATTTAACCAATCATTATTTGGAAAATATGTGGGAAAATATGTTTAGTTCTTTGCTTTTTATTGCGTTGATAATATTTTGTTTTGGAAAAGCAGTTTCTACTATTTTGAAACAGAAAAAAATTGCGGCAATTACTAACGATTTTATCAATAATATGACTCACGAACTCAAAACGCCTATTTCAACGGTTTCTTTGGCTTGTGAAGCTTTGCAAGACAAAGATATTCAACAAATGCCAAAACAACGTGAAAGATATTTGACCATTATTGAGGAAGAAAATAAAAGGCTTGGCTCGCAAGTGGAAAGGGTTTTACAAATTGCAAAATTGGACAAAGGTGATGTAGAATTGGCTATCGAAATAATTGATGTCCATGAAACTATCAACAATGCTATCGAAAAAATTGGCTTGCAAATCGAAAGTAGAGGTGGAAAAATCATCACAGAATTTTTGGCTAATGAACCTTTTTTGAAAGCCGATGAAGTACATTTAACAAATATTATTTTGAATTTATTGGATAATGCCAACAAATATTCTCCCGAAAATCCTGATATTAGTGTGAAAACTGAAAATACTAAAAATGGTATCAAAATATCCATCGCAGACAAAGGAAAAGGAATGAGCAAAGAACAACAAAGCAAAGTTTTTGAAAAATTTTATCGCGTACCCACAGGCAATGTGCATAATGTAAAAGGTTTTGGATTGGGTTTGAGTTATGTAAAAATGATGACACAAGCACAACACGGCACTATTCATCTTAAAAGTGAACAAGGAAAAGGGAGTGTTTTTAGTGTGGAATTTCAGGGAGAGAAAGTGAGTTAGAATATTTTTTAATAAAAAAAATGTATTGCTATTTTATTGTTTTGAGTCATTTTTTTAGGCATAACAAAATATCTATTTATTTTGAAAATATATAAAAATATTAGTTTAAAAAATACAGAGATTTCGGCTAGAACCAACGAATAAATTTTTTGTTATCTTCCATGTAAATCTGGAGGATAACAAAAAATATATTTCAAAAAATATTGTTACTTTCCGCAATAACTTCTTAAGAACTATTTTATGCAATAAAGTTTATTAAATGGATTTTATCAATAGTGTAAAGAATATTAGATTAAAATTGTAAAATAACTTTTTTTTGCCAAATATTATTTTGAGTTTTGATACTAATAATATACATACCTTTAGGTAATTCTGATAAATTGATTTTCAAAACATTGCCTTCAAAAGATTGATTTTTGACAACTACTTTTCCTTGCAAATCAATTACGCTCCAAAAACCTTTTATTTTTTCGTATTCTCCTATTATTTCTACTGAAATATTACCATCAGAAGTAGGATTTGGAAAAATACTAGCATCAATATTTGCGTCATTTTTGATGGCTATAATATTTGAGTAAGTATAAACACCGTTAAAATCGACTTGTTTCAAACGATAATAATTCCAATTTATCAGAGGTTTTATATCTTTAAAACTATATTCACTTAAACCAAGCACACTTCCATTGCCATCAACCTCACCAATCGGACTAAAATCAATGCCATTATTACTTCTTTCTATTGTAAAATGAGAATTATTTTCTTCTAAAGCCGTTTGCCAAACTAATAAATTATAGTTAGACATTTTTTTACCTCCAAAACTAACCCATCTCAAAGGCAAAGGCGTTTGATTTATTACTGTTCCTGTACTATTAGAACTTGAGGTTCCACAAAAATTCCCACCAACATCTACTGCAGGAGTGCCACAGAGAGATGGCGTAGGTTGTGTTCCATTTAATCCAGCAACTGCACTATGAATAACATTTAAAAACGGAATAATATCGCTTGTATATTGAATAAGCCCACCACCACCACCAGCACCAGGTCCGTGGCAAGCCACGGTATTTCCACCTGCTCCACCATCGGCAGTTACACTTATATTACCCGTAAAATTAGAAACGCTCATTAAGACTGTTCCACCTGCCCCACCTGCTCCTGCTCCATCATATTGTGCATTTAAAGCGGCGCCTCCATTCGCAGAAATAGTACGAGTGGCAGCATTAGCATTAATTCTATTGGCAAAAATAATAATCATTCCACCACCATTTGCTCCATTGCTACTCACATTATTGTCTTGTTGTCCACCACCACCACCACCACCAAGAAAATATTTTCCTGAAGTGGTTGAGTTGAGTACATAGCCACCAATTCCACCTACTAAATTATTGGCACTATTACAAGTACCATCTTGCACGCCACACCACCCATTTACTATCAGTCCTGCCCATTCTCTCCCGCCTGTCCCGCCCTGACCTATATTACTTCCACCGCCGCCGCCGCCATTATGTCCATTGCCGCCGCCGCCGCCATTTGCCAATGCACCACGTCCCCCTAAATTCCCATTGGGTTCTACAGCAATTCCTTCGCCTTTGTATCCTAAATAAGTTACATTAGCTCTATAGGTTGTAATGCTACAACCAGCTGTCGATGAGGAAGAACTCCCTCCTCTAAAACCTGCAGCATCAGCCGAAATATTTCCATTCAAAGTCAATGTTCCTGTAACTCTTAAAGTTAATATACCGCCCACAGTACCATTCCAAGGCAAAGGTTGAATACCAGCCGCTAAAACATTTGCAGCAGCATAAGTAGGTACACGCACTAATTGTGTAAAATCATTTGTGCCAAATGAAAAGTTTTTGAGTAAGGCGGTTGTCAAAGTAATATTACTTCCTGAAACACTTAAGATATTTACAAATTCAAAGTTTCCCGCATTGTTATAATTAGTAATGGAGCCATAGCTACTTGATTCTGTATCATTAATGGTTGCTCCTTTCATTTGAATTAACAAAACTCTATCATTGGCAGCAAAAGTTCCTGTGCCTGATGTTGTGCCAATGGTTATGATTGTTTTTGCTCCATTGATATTCGTAACAGGAGCATACGCATTGATAACGCCTGATATATCTGTTTGTGCTTGCAAACAGGATAAAACAAAATAAAAAAATAAGAAATTGATTGTAATGATAAAGATTTTCATTTTTTGGACTAAAATAAATTATGTTGTATTTATATTATACGTAATTTTACGGCAAAAAGTAAACCTTAATTCTGAATATTTTATTTTGACGTACTAAATAATGACATAAAAAATACATAAAATATTGATAATCAATATTTTATATGCTTAAATAAATATTTGTTGTTTCAAATTAGGAAAAAATATTCCCAAAATGAGAAAATAAAAAGAACCTGTTTCTGTATCTTTTTATGTTTAGTATCAGAAAAATAATTACCCTATCGCTACTAAAAATTTTCAGTTAAAAAATCGGTACTGTCCCAAATCCGTTGCAAGAGATTTAAAATAAAATGGTTATATATACTTTTTTTAACATAAAAATAAATTTGCAACGAAATTGGGACAGTACCAATTAAATAATATCAAAACACAAAAAATTATTTTATTTTTTTAAGTGTATTAATATAATCTTCTAATTGTTCTTTTTTTTCTTGTATCATTTCCCAAATAAAATTTTGTACTGTTTGTTTAATATCTACTTCTTCTACCTCTTTCCAAAAAAATGTATTGTTTTTTTTGAGATTGATTAGAATATCTTGAATATTGGCGGTCATATTTTGATATGTTTTTTGCCATATTTTTTCGATATGTGTTTCTATTTCAGGATTGATAACTATCATTTCTGCCCAAATCCAAATCGTTATTTCTTGTGCCAATAAATCATTGATATTTTTTTTGATATTGATCAATTCTTGCTCGATTAGATGTTGGTTCATTTTATTTTTTATTTATTAGAGTTTTTTAAATGGTAGCCAAAAATTGACAAAAATCATTAAAAATTCGAGAAAAAAGAAAAAAAATCCGTATTAATCCGCTAAATCCGTGTTATCTGTGTGCTAAAATCTCTTTCATTTAAAAAATACTATTTTGTTTTTGATTAAAAAGATAATTTAACATCTTCTATATCCCATTTTTCTTTGATTTTTCCACCATTTTCTTTGAGTTCTAATTGAATGATATTTTCGGCTTCAATTTTTTTCTTCCAATCAGAATTATTCCATTTTCCATTGTTATTTTTATCGATAATAATTCGAAATCTATATTTTCCAGATGGTAAATACTCGAAATTAAACTTTTTAACATTTCTTCGAGATGCTACAATTTCTTCTTTTTCGTTGATAAGTTCCAATACATAAAAAGGTTCTTTAGTGTCTATATTGCCACTAATGGTCGCAAATTGCAAAGGATTTTTAAGTGTAAAAGTTTTTTTAAAGGCGTTGCTGCTGTCTTTTTCAACGTTGATAAACAAAACACTATCCGCCAACATTTCAATCTTTTCTTTAAATTTTAATTTTTTTTTGATTTTAATAGCTGTTTTATAGGCATTCCATTGCCAATCTTGTCCTTCTTTTTCTAATAAATTTTGAATTTTTGCTGTATCTTTATCAGGATAATATTTTAATTTTTCAGGAAAAAAAGAAATAATAGGTTTATCAGATGAAATGGTTAATTCTAAATCTTTTTCAATGCCAGTGCCTGTTACTAATTCTGCTTTCAATTCAAAACGCTGTTTTTCTTGTTTTTTCTTTGCTTTGGGAATAGGACAAAATATTTTTGTATCTAATTCTAACACATTATTCGAAGAATCGATTACATTCATTTTTATTGGAATACTATCTTTTGAAAATTCCTCTGTAAATATTCTTAGGTTTTTATTATCCAAAAAATAATATAATTTTGTTTTTGATTCGATATTTACTTCTTTTATGCCTTCTCTAAATTCAAATTCATAATGAGAATTTAGCATATATTCTTTGGCAATTTCTGGTTTTTGGTGGTCTTCTTTTCCTAATAATAAATTAAAATCTTTTTTTTCGTCTTTGGGTAATAAAATTACGTCATTGACAAAACCCAAAGGTTCTCCTTCTTGATACGTAGAATTTTTATTTTGTTCTTGCCAACCAAACAATTTATATTTTCCTTCTTTTACATTGGTAAACAAAAAATTGCCTTTTTCATCGACCAAAGTAAAATAAGCAGGCGATTGTTTTTCTATATTCAAAGTATCACTATCTTCATATAAATTAACGATTGCCTCCTTTGGAACTTGTCCTGAAAATAAATCTTTTACATTTCCTTTCAACATCAAAGTATCCAAAATATCTCCTGTACTAAATGCTATTCTTGGTAATTGTTTCGAAATAGTATCCGCAATCGCTACATTTCCCTCGTTCAAATCTCCAATTCCTTGTCTAAAATTAAAACTATATGTTGTATTTTTTTTCAAAGGTTCTGTAAAAGTAATTTCTAAAATATTTTTTTTAATTTTATGTTTATAATTTATTTTAGGAGAAATTAATAATTCTGTCGTTAAATCTTTTTCTTTTATCCATTCATTAAAAACCAAATAAAGTTTTGTTCCTTGGTAGTTTTTGGCTAATGGCATTGGTACAGACGAAATAATATAAGGTGATAAAGTATCTTTTTCGCCTCCTGTGGGCGCTATACGATTCGCACATTGTGAAAAAGAAAAACCAATTAGTATCAAAAAAAGAAAATAAATAAGAAATTTCATTCTGTAAAATTAGGTAAAAAAACGTTATTTTTTGTATTATCAAAACACAAAAAAATTAAAAGCAAGAAAAAATATCAAACAAAAAAAAAACTATATAAAAGCATTACACTCTTCCAAAATATGTATAATAATTCCAACAATTTCATCAACTTTATTCAAATAATATCTATCGACATCGATATAAATAATATCATTTTCTAACTTCATAAAACACCAATCATAAGCGTTTGTAATACAGCCATAAATAATAGGTATTTCTTTTCCTTCTTGTTGATTATATAATTTTGCTGCGTACATTTCGGCTGCACATTCCCCAAAACCTTCATCTATTGTTCTATTTTTCGCTTCTACTAAACAAAATATAGGCGAAGAAATTGTATTTTTATTATGATTTAAAGCAAAAAGAAAATCACAAGTTCCATTCAAAGATAAACTATTATCGACCTCAAAAGTATAACCTGAAAAATAATTAAAAATCGGTCTTTGTAGTCTTACTTCTCTAAATATAGGCGTAAGCAACAATTCAGATTTTGCTTTTTCACTCATCAAAGGCATAGATTTCGCATAATTTATATCATCGATCAACCTTTGACTGATGATTTGAGTAGGAATATGAGCAGAAAAAAATGTTCTATCAACTATTTTTAATCCTAATTTTTTTTCTACTTGTTTTAAATTTGAAAAATCACTATACGCCATTTTTTTAGTTATTTTTATATCGTTAAAATTCTTCAAAATTTAACTACAATTCAAATCTTGCAGAGAAAAACACGCCAAATCTACGAATATTTGGGCTATCCAAATAAGTAGCTCGATGCAAAAATGTTACTCTGAAAAATTTAAAAATATTACTAATTCCGTACCCTACTTCTACATACGGGTCTGAACTTAATCCTTTGGTTTGTTGTGGCAAAACATTGCCCATTATATCAGTATTTGGCAATAATTGTTGGTTAGAATTGCTTAATTGTCCCATTAAAATATTGGTAACGAAGAAATTACGAATTTTTAATTTTTTTAAGAAAGGAATTCTATTAAATAATAAACCTTGAAAATTATGCTCCATATTCAACGCCAAATGTTTATCACTCATAAATTCCAAGAAATTCATCAAACCATATCCATAAAAATTATAAAAAACGCCTCTGTTTCCTACGTGAACTTCCAACAAAGGAAAAGGCACAGTAGAAGGCATATAAGAGCCATTGATAGAATAATACATTCGCCCCAGAACGCCTAAACCTAAATTTTGTTCTATATTTACATTGATTTTGTCATAATTAAATCCACCACCTAAAAGATTCGAAAACCCTCGCGTATATCTAAAAGTTAAAACAGGTAATTTGGCTGTTCCTAAACTTCTGCGATAATTTCCTGCATAATAAAATCTTTCTTTTTTGGCAAGTCTTGATTCAAAAGTAATTTCTGTACTCGTAAAATCTCCTTCTTTGACATCAAAATTACTTCCGCCATTATACGCATAATTCGAACTTCCGCCTACTTGGTCATATTGTCGTTGTCTAAATGTGATACTTTGAGTGAAACCTTTGAAAACATCTGTCAAAACCGTGATTTTATTTTCTGTTAAATAAAATGGACTTCTTCGGCTCACAGCACCAAAATTAAGAGATGCTAAAAATGCCCCTGACGAAGCCAAACCATCAGAATTATTAGACGCTTGCGTAATATCGTGTAATCGTGATACTATAATTTCTGTCCATCTTTTTCGATAAGGTAAAAAGCGAGCTTGTCCTGCATACTTAAATTTATCGTCTGCCACGCCATACGCAGCATATCCTTTTAATTCCATAAAACGGCTAAATTTTTCGTTGGTACGCATTCCGACTCTATATCTATGTCCTTCAATATCATTAAAAGCATACGTAAAAGCGTAGTTTCCAAAATCAATCGGACCCATAGTAATATAACCACTACTCAAAATTTTGATGATATTAGTATACGTTTTTACCATCGGAACGTGTTGAATAGTGTCAATTAATTTGAGCGTTTTGATTTCTGCGGGAGTCAATGAATCGTGTCTATTTTTTATCCAATATTCATCATCACTAAATTTTGCTTCAGGATCCATTTCGATTGCTTGTCTAAAAAATTTAGTAGGATATTTTTTACCCATTACGACATTTTTACTGGAAATATAAAATTTAGCCAAAAAACCTGCTGAATTTGAGGTTAATTCTGCAATATCAACCAAAACACGTGTTTTGGCGGGCAACCAAGCTCCTTCAGAAGTTTGTTTTAATTCTTGTTGAATTTTTATTTTTTCTACAAAATTAATATTTGCTTCTTTGGTAACTGCCACATCAATTTGTTTCAAAGCATAAGTGGATTTATCGACCCAAATCACGCCTTCAAACGCTAAATCTGCTTTTCTACGCGGTACGACTTCGATTTGATAACACGTATTATCGCCCATTCTGACGTTTGTATCCGCTAAAAAATAGTTATAATGTGTTTTCCAACTATCTGCCAAAGGAGAAACAAAATCTTTTCCTAAGACTCGCATCCAATTTTGATAAAAATTATATTCTTGAAATGTATTTCCTAAAATTTGTGTAATAGGCGAGTCATCACCAAAACCTACGCCTTCGACTTTAGTTTTGATAACGGTTTCTTTGCTTCTTTCGGGAGATTTTTGGTAATAAAATTTTGAAATAGTTTCTGATAAAAACAAAGGCAATAAAGGTTTTCCTTCTTCATTATTAAATCCCCCCAAACTATCAACGGCACCTTTTACTTGACGCATTACTTTTCGTTTGGAAAATTTATCAGAAATATTATCCATATCTACTTCGACTTTTACATAACTATCATATTCATATTCGTTTAAACGTCTTTTGTCATTTTTATCTTTATTGTCTAATAATTTTCGCATAATTGGAAAAGATGGGTCTTCACCTGCTTTGATAAGTACGGTTTCGATTTCTTTTATGTCTTCCTCTAATTGAAAATTAAGAATATATACATTATTATCTTTTTGTGCCAGTTTAAAAGGTCTATTTTTGGGTTTATAACTTGTAAATTCTACTGAAATTGTATCAGTTTCAGCCATATTTTTTAAAGTTAAAGTATAATATCCCTCAAAATCGGTGGCAACTGTGGTGCTTTTATCTTTTTTTAGAAATACATTGGCAAAAGGAACAGCCTCGCCATTGTTGGCATCTGTAACTTTTCCTTTGATAATCGTATTTTGTGCGGATAAATAAGAAGAAAATAAAGTAGAAAGAAGGACTAAAAATAAGTAAAAATATTTTTTCATTGATTTTTTTGATTTTGTGTTTTGAATGTTGTGCGTACTTCTTATTAAAAGTTATTGTATTAGTAAAAGGCAAAATTAGTAAAAAAAAAATAAAAATCTTAAAAAAAAAACTTTTTTTTTAAGATTTTCTTATAAAAATAATAAATTTAACTTTTGTATTCGTATTCAAAAATTGATATTATTCAAAAAAATATTCGACAGGATTTGTATTTTCGGTTGTTAAATAAATAGGAAAATCAATTTCTTTTTGGGTTGATAAATAATCTTTTAACAAATCAGACGTAAATTGTTCACTTTCATAATGCCCAATATCTGCTATCAAAATTTTATTATCAGCCTCAAAAAACTCGTGATATTTAAAATCTGCACTCACAAAAATATCAGCCTTTTGACTAACCGCATTACCCAGTAAAAAACTACCTGTTCCACCACAAATAGCGACTTTTTTGATATTTTTTCCTACTAATTTTGTATGTTTGATGCCTTTTGCGTGCATAGTTTTAGACAAATGAATTAAAAAATCCTTTTCAGACATTTCCTGTTTCAATTCTGCTATTGCACCACTTCCAATTTCTTGATTTTTATTTTCTAATAAATGCAAATAATACGCAATTTCTTCATAAGGATGATTGTTTTTCATAGTTTGCAAAATATCATTTTGTAAATGAATTGGAAAAATCACTTCAATTCTACTTTCTTCTATATTTGCTAACTCATTTGCTTGTCCGATATGCGGGTTGGCAATTTCTGTCGGCTCAAAACGCCCAATTCCTTCTGTTTCAAAACTACAATTTTTATATTCGCCTATTTGTCCCGCGCCCGCATTACCCAACGCATTTCGTAAAAGTTCCGCATTTCCCACAGGTATAAAAACGGTTAATTTCATCAAATTTTGTGTTTTTGGCGCTAAAATTTGTATGTTTTTTAGTCCTAATTTTTCGGCAATTTTAAAATTTACACCATTTTTTACGTTATCTAAATTGGTATGAATCGCATACAAAGCAATATCATTTTTGATAGCATTAATGACTACTCTTTCTGTATAATGATTGCCATTCAACCGTTTTAAACCTTTGAAAATAATAGGATGATGCGTGATAATAAGGTTACAATTTTTTTGTTTTGCTTCCTCTATCGTACTTTCTAAACAATCTAAACCAATCAAAATTCCAGTGATTTCTGTATTTTTATTGCCGACTAATAAGCCACTATTATCATAACTTTCTTGATAAATAGTGGGTGCAAATTGCTCTAAATATTTTGTAATTTCGCCTATTTTCATTTTTTATTTTTGTTTTTTTATCAAACTTCTAATTGTCTTTTATACAACTGAATTGTATTTTCCAAACCCATATAAATCGCATCACAAACCAATGCGTGTCCAATCGAAACTTCTAATAAATCGGGTATATTTTCTTTAAAATAAGCCAAGTTATTCAAATCTAAATCGTGTCCTGCGTTCAATCCTAACCCACAATCTTTGGCTAATGGCAAATATTGTGTATAATTTTTGATGGCTTTTTGCTTATCGTGTGCATATTCGTGTGCGTAAGGACCCGTATAAAACTCGATTCTGTCTGTTCCTACTTTTGCTGCTCCTTCTATCATCAAAGGATCAGGATTTAAAAAAATAGAAGTTCTGATATTATTTTCTTTGAAAGTTTTTAAAATATCTTTCAAAAAATTAGCATATTTGATTGTATCCCAACCATTATCCGAAGTCAAAGCATCAGGCGCATCAGGCACTAACGTAACTTGTGTAGGTTTTACTTTCAATACCAAATCTATAAATTCTTGGGTTGGATTTCCCTCAATATTAAATTCTGTATAAACAACAGATTTCAAATCTAACACATCTTGATAACGAATATGTCTTTCGTCTGGGCGTGGGTGAACCGTAATCCCGTCTGCTCCAAATCTTTGACAATCTTGAGCAATAGTTAAAATATTGGGATTATTGCCACCTCTCGCATTGCGTAAAGTGGCAAATTTGTTGATATTAACACTTAATTTTGTCATTTTTTTTGTTAAATTGATAATAAAATAGAGTATTGCTATTTTTATAATAATTACTTTTTAAAATATAAAAATACGCCTAACTCGCCTCCATGATTTGTAAATTCGGTATAAAAATTTTTAACTCCTGCATTTTGCATTAAGAAAAATATCTGATTAAGTTGATGACAATTCATTTGCATTTCAGGGTCTCGCTTTGAAGGTAAAAAACTTTTAATCAACTTTCTAAATACTCTAAATTTTCTTCTTAGTTTTCTAAAAAGTGTTTCTGCGCCATAATTATTTTTAAACTTCATTTTGCCATAAGTCAGTTGAATAGCAGCAACTCCACTTTCTTTAAGAAGATTTAAAAATTGCTCAAAAATAATACGAACTCTTTCAATAGGAATATGTTGTAAAACAATAATAGTGTGTATAAAATCAAATTTATAGTTTTGTAAGGCAGATAATTGGTCATCTGATTTATAAAATTGAACATTATTTATTTGATTTTCTTCGCAATTTTTAGTGGCTTCTTGCAACATACTTTCTGATATATCGATACCGATTACTTTTTGTGCTATTTTTGAAATAGCCATCGTAGTTCGTCCTGTACCACAACCAAAATCTAATGCTAATGATGGATTAAACGAACTATCTACAAATTTTTTAATAATTTCAGTTACTTGTTTTATATCATTTTCTCCTGAGATAAAAAATTCTTTTTTGAGGTCATCGTTTATATTTTTAGAACGAAATTTTTCATCTGTAATTACTCCAAAATAGGGGTCTTTCTGTCCCCATTTTTCCCACGCTTTATCTGTACTCATAATATTTACATTTTTGTTTAGAATATAACAATAAATATTCTGCAAAAGTAAAAAATAATTATTAAGAAAAGAAATAAGTTTCGCTTTTTTGAGAAAAATAAACAAAAATTTTAAAAATAATATTGAATAGGTATTAAAAAGTAAATGATAAAAAGAATAGTTTTTAGGAAGTTTATATGCAAAATGAAAATGTATGTTTTTTGAATTGTATCCAGATTTCTCTGACTTGCCTCCAGATTTATCTGGAGGATAATATAAAATTTAATCTTTGGCTTTAGCCGAAATCTTAATATTTCTCGAATTAATATTTTTCTATATTTTAAAAATAAACATCTATTCATAGCAGAACAAAATTAGCTCCGCAATCCTTTCCTAAAAGATGATATTTTTATCTATAAATCAAAAGTACCTCATTTTTCCTTATTTAACCAATTTTTCACTTTCCTTAAACAAGAACAATCTAAAAATAGAACAAAACAAATATTTCGTTGAATTATTTTAACAAAAAATATTTTGAAAATTATTTGGATATATAAAAAAAGTATTTTACTTTTGCATTGTATTTAAAAAAATTATAATTAAAAATCAATATGGGTGACATAGTTGTAAAGGCTATAAAGGCTTAAATTTAGTATAAAAGAATTTTTTGTATTTAAAACATTAATTAAAAATAGATACGACAAATTCCCGTAAGTATTTTTTATTCATT
>JAAFJG010000029.1 GCA_013298075.1 Cytophagales bacterium
TTAAAGCCTAAAATTATGTGTTTGTTTTTAGTGGAAGATCCTAAAAAAATTATAGAGGAACTTATACTTTATTTTGCCAGAAATACAACTAATAAATCTACTGATAAAAAAGAAAGAAAACGAGAAGAATCTTTAGCAAAAAATAGGCACTTGAAAACTCAATGTAATTTTAGGAGGGCAGTCTAAAATAGCTTAGGTTAATAGCATTGGGCTAAAGCCAATCATTGAATTAACATTGTCCTCCAGATAAATCTGGAGGCAATTCAAGATAAATCTGGAGGCAATTCAAGATAAATCTGAAAACATAAAAATCATTTTTTCAATGCTAAAAACGTAAAATAAAATCTTCTTTTTCTTGATTTTGATGAAAAAATAAAATACCAAGTCCAAATAAATCAATGCTAATCGTTATTTCTTTTCTTTGAATAATTTCATTCCACGCTTTTTCCATATCCGCAGACCAATGAATATCGTCCAAAATCACAATACTTTGAGCGTTTAATTTAGGTAAACACCATTCAAAATAACGCAAAGTGGCTTCGTATCGATGATTGGCATCTAAAAATAAAAAATCAATATTTTTGATTTCTTTCAATTTTTTTGGCAAAGTTTCATCAATATTTCCAATCGTTAAGTCGATATTTTTTGCGTCAAATGTATCAAAATTTTGTTGGGCAATTTGGGCAATATTGGGGCAGCCTTCAAAAGTAAAAACCTTATTTTTTGTGTTTGCTTGTTGTAAATATAAAGTTGTTAATCCTATACAAGTTCCTAACTCGACAATAGTTTTCGTATCAAAATGATTGATTAATTTGAATAATAATTGTGCTTCTTTTCGAGGAGCAGAAGCAATTTTAGCCAAAGAGGAAATGGTTTTTTGGGGCGATGAATTGACGTGTGAACCCGCTCCAAAGTCTTTTATTTCTATTTTTGTATGATTGCTTATCATATTAACCCTTAACTTTTCAATCGCATTAAACGCATAATATTTTTTGTAATTAGCAATAATTTCAGTATATAAATGAAATACAAAAGGCGAATGTAAATGATGTTCATTTTTTGCCTTCCATAAATAACGAAAATAAGATTGAATAAGATGTAACATTTTTTTGGTGATGAATAAAAAATAGTTGCAAATGTAAGCAAAAAAATAATTAAAATCGTATTCAAAAAAAATAGTCTGCTAATTTTTTGTTTTTTTTGATAAAAATACTACCTTTGTATTATTAAAATACAAAACCAAATATTTTTTATCAATATATTTCAATAATAAAAATTAAATTTAGTTGATTATGGCTGAAAATACATATCGAAAAACAAATAACGAAACAAAAAATAGTGGCGAAAAAAAGGAAAAAATTAGTATTTTTGAGTTACTTAAAAAAATATCTTTTTTTCCAAAAAACAACACTTCTATCAACGAAAAGGGTATTTCTCCTAAATATATTCCTTATATTTTATTTTGGGCTGCGTTGGCTTTGATTTATATTAGCAACGCACACCAAGGCGAAAAAGCAGTCAGACAAACCACAAAATTAGAAGCAGAAGTCGAGAATTTGAGAGCCGATTATATCACTTTAAAAGCCGCTTATGATGCTTTTGCAGGCAAACAATCTGAAATCGTAAAAAGTGCTGATACGTTGGGTTTGGTGAATGATAAAGAAAAAGTAAAAAGAATTTTAATAAGTAATGAAAAGAAATAACAGAAGAACACAAAAAATCTATTCCATAAAAAAATAATAAGAACAAAAAAATTAACAGAAATCAACTAAAATCAATCAAAAATAAATAAAATTATGATTTGCAAACGATTACACAAAAAATAATTTTCAATTTATGCCATTCATAAAATTTCAATACAATTTTACATTTTTTTATCATCAAAAAAACAAATTTTTATTTTGTTTTTAAAATTGATGTTGCAAAAGTACAAAATTAGATTAAAACTAAAAATTAAAACCTATAATTTTATCGTTTTTTAAGGTTTTTTATGATTATGAGTGATAAAAAATGATTGTTTTTTAGTTTTTTTGTGTGTAAGTATCAAAAAACTAATATCGAAAAAGGAATAAGGTACACTTTTTATTTATGAAAATTAAAATGTGTTACCATTATATTTCATCATTTTCTTTTTCGTATCCTTCGTAATAATAAGATTGTTCTATGCCTTTAAAAATAATTTCTCGATTATTTACGTCATCTGTCAAGTGAGCAGCAAGCAATGTTCTTAATTCTAAATCATTAATTGGGCTTCGTTCCATTGCCTGTAAATAAAGTGTTTTGTCCACAAACTGCCAATTTACTACTTTTTGTAGTTTCTTTTTTAAAATCATATCCAACCAAATACGCATCGTTCTGCCGTTTCCTTCCATAAAAGGGTGAGCAATATTCATTTCTACGTATTTAACAATAATTTCTTCAAAAGTATTTTCTGGCATTTGCTCTAATTTCCCCAAAATTTCAGGCAAATATAAGACTGATACAAATCTAAAATCGCCTTTTGAGATATTTTGAGTACGTATTTTTCCTGCAAAATCATAAAGTTCATCAAAAATGTACTTGTGTATGGCTTGCAATCCTTTGCTTGTACCAACTTCTATACTTTCTATATGGTTAGTTTCAAACAAAAGATAAGCATTTGCCAAACTTTTTTTGTCTATATTTTTCATTGATTACCTAAAAAAATTAAATTATTTTGACAAATTAAAATAATAATTCCCCAACTTTCACGACTTAATAACGTTGTTTATCTGAAAAAGTTTGTTTATTTTTTGTTTTTTTGAGAGAATTTATTTTTAGAATACAAAATGAGTGTATAAATAGATGGTTTGATTTATGGGAAATTATTGCGGATATAATTTTGTTCTAATATGAATAATTTATTTTGAAAATACAGAAAAATATCAATTTGAAAAACATAGAGATTTCGGCTAAAGCCAAAAATTGAATTTTATATTATCCTCCAGATAAATCTGGAGGCAATTCAAAAAATACATTTCAAAAAAAATCTTGATTTTCCGCACAAATTTCCTAAGAACCAAAATAAACAAACTAATTCGTTTTTTGTCATTTTCTCATTTACATAGAAAAAATAAAAATAAATAGTATATTTTTTTGTTTTATTTTTTTAATCTAAAAAAAATATCTACCTTTGTGAAGGTAAAAGTATTCACTTTTAAAAAAATCTAATGATATGAAAAAAACAATTCTTTTTTTATGTTTATTTTGTGTGTCTGTATATGTGGTTGCACAAAAAAATAATACTTCTCTTGTTATACAACGTTTAGAATCAAATATGGTATCTATCCAAGGTGGAACTTTTATGATGGGAAGTCCTGAGAGTGAGTCAGACAGACAAAGTGATGAAACTAAAAAAGAAGTTTCTGTAAGTGCTTTTAAAATAGGTAAATATGAAGTGACACAAGTAGAATGGGAGGCGATAATGGGTAGTAATCCGAGTAGTTTTGAAAATTGCCCACAATGTCCTGTGGAAAGTGTAAGTTATGAGGATATAGTGAGTGATTTTTTACCTAAATTAAAACAAATCACAGGTAAAAATTACCGATTATGCACAGAAGAAGAATGGGAATATGCTTGTAGGGCAGGTACTAATACACCTTTTTCCACAGGCTTTAAGCTCAGTACAGCCCAAGCTAACCATTGTGGAAGTGGTCCTATCCGTCGACGACCAGAAGAGATACATAGAGAAAAAACTATCAAAGTAGGTAGTTTTTCTGCGAATGCTTTTGGTTTATATGACATGCATGGGAATGTAGATGAATGGACATCATCTTTAACTAAAAATGGAAATAGTCAGGTTGTGCGTGGTGGTTCTTTTTTTGCTCTTGCAGTGCACTGTCGTTCTGCTTATCGCTCAGGTATGACATCCACGGTTCGTAGTTTCATGCGGGGTTTTCGTTTATGCTTATAATTTATAATTCTCTCAACTGGTTTGATTATAAAAAGAAATTGGTTTAAGTAAAGTTTGACGTATACTTAAACCAATTTCTTTTGAAGGATTCTAACTTTGGGGTTAATACTTGCTTTTTAGATATTATTTGCAAAACAAAGAAACGAATTTTTACTCTGAATGAACAGTAGTTACCTCTTCTAATTTAGAAAATTCTAAAAAGTCTTTCAAATTTTGTGGAAAAAATTCTTCTTGGAAAGGCAATGAAATAGTTTTTATCTTTTCCCAAATTTTACGACTACTTTTGTCATTTGAAGTATATCCTAAAACTGCTTCTAATTTTGGAATATTAAAATGAATTTTATCAATTCCAGCAATATTTATCAATTTCCAATTAACTGTCATTTTTTGCTTTTTGGTTTTTGCTTTTTCGCCGTCATTAGGATCATCTTGCAAAGAATTATAAAGTGAGCCTGCCTTTAATGTGTCCTCTGTTTGCAATAATGATAATTCGGATACAAGAGAATTATCTGTAAAATCTAAATCATTGATTGCAAAATAATCTAATTTAAAATGCTTACATAAATCTATTAAAAGCCAAGCTGTGGACTTTCCCTGATGAACTATGATTGCGATATTTAGAAAATTCAAATATGTTTCTGCATATTTTTTGCCTTTTATACTTTCCACGTATTTTTCAGTGAGGTACTTATAGACTAAAATATCATTTGCTCCTTCCACTAAAATAACTTTACGACTAAAAAGTATTTTATTCAAATTAGGCTCAATAAATTTTATGAAATTATTGTAGTCACTAACTGTAATTAACTCATCACTTTCAACGGATCTAGTTGTGGTATCAAAATTATTGATATTGTTATATTGTTTTACTGTTTGCTTTTTTACTTCATCAAACTCCAATCTAATAATTCCTTTTGTATCAAAAATATCAACCATTTTATCTGAATGAGTTGTATAAATTACTTGATGTCCACGTTCAGATAAATTACATAAAACTGTCTTATAAAAATATTCTTGGTGGTTTTCATGCAAAAAACTTTCTGGTTCTTCAAATAGAAATAAGCACTTATCTAATGTATTACTTTCTGCGATAGCCTGAATGACTGCCATAACAAACATAGAAATATAACCATCTCCAAAATGGTCAATAGGAATTAAGGTTGCATTATCTCCATTTAAACCAATTTTAAATATCATTTGTAGAAAAATATCTTCATAATCAGGTAAGCCAAAAGATATTTCACAATTATTATCTCTTAGGTTAGTAGAATAATTGTTTTTGATTGCAGAAATAAAATCACTCAATTTTGAGTTTTCTCTAACTTCTTCTGTAGCTTTATTAATTGCATTTTTAAATACAGATTTTTTTGATTGCATTAGTGCATCTAATTCCACAATTTTCTTTATATGCTTTGCCAGAAAAGAATTTAAGTTACCCCAACTTGTTTTTTTTGTACTAATTTGTTCTTTTACTGTATGAAAGTTAATATAAAATATTGGTGCATTTTGCTTAATAACCCATTTTTTACTGAATTCTTTACCATTAAATGATTGTGTATTACAAACATCTGTTACAGATTGAATACCTTGATCATTTTTAGTAATACTAACTGTGTTTGTATACACTTGATTATCTTTGATTTTATCGTCACGCAATCCAACAGATAAAAAATCTAACTGAATATGGGGTAAATTATTCCAACTACAATTATGAAAATCTTTTAATTCAAATGTTTCTTCACGCACTCCTTCATATAAACCATATTTTATTGCGTTTATCAAGTTTGTCTTACCTGAATTATTGTATCCTACAATAGCCACAGGCTTTTTATAGTCTTTATCTGGGAAAACAAAATTCTGTTCTTCTCCAAAAGAACGGTAGTTTTTAATTTTAATGGAGTTTATTCTAATTTCTGACATTTTTTTATTCTTTTAAGTAAATTTATAATAATCTATTATTACCCCAACTGATGTAAGTATTAAGCAAAGCGTTACTTAAATTTATAAATCGAAGAATAACAATGCTTCACGACATTCTAACATTTTTTATCTAAAAAAAGTTTGTTTATTTTTTATTTTTTTTGAAAAATATTTAATATTTAAAATACAAACTGAACAATATGAATAGTAATTTATTTTGAAAATATAGAAAAATATCAATTTGAAAAACATAGAAATTTCAGCTAAAACCAATGATTGAATTTTTTATTATCCTCCAGATAAATCTGGAGGCAATTCAAAAAACATATTTTCATTGTCCGCACAAATTTTCCAAAAACCTGTAAGCTTGTATATCAACATAAAAAACTAATAATTTTTCTATTCCATAAAAAAAACAATAAGAACAAAAAAATTAAGAGAAATCAACTAAAATCAATCAAAAATAAATAAAATTATGATTTGCAAACGATTACACAAAAAATAATTTTCAATTTATGCCATTCGTTCAGAAAACTTTTATAATTTTGCCTTTATTTTATAAACATTACATTTAAAAGACAAAAATAATGAGTTTTATCCACAAAATACACGCTCGCCAGATATTAGATTCTCGTGGCAATCCAACTGTAGAAGTTGAAGTAGTTACAGATGAAGGCGTGATAGGGCGTGCAGCAGTGCCATCGGGTGCTTCTACGGGCAAGCACGAAGCAGTCGAATTGCGTGATAATGATAAAAATGTTTACATGGGAAAAGGCGTTTTGAAAGCCGTTGAAAATGTAAATAAAATTATCTTTCCAGCCTTAGATGGCTTAGAAATATTCAATCAAAATGATTTAGATAAAATTATGATTGAATTAGACGGAACACATAATAAAGCAAAATTGGGTGCAAATGCAATTTTGGGCGTATCGATGGCGATTGCAAAAGCAGCCGCACAAACATTGAATATGCCTTTGTATCGTTATATAGGTGGCGTAAATGCGAACACTTTGCCTGTGCCGATGATGAATATTTTGAATGGTGGCTCGCATGCAGATAACGGCATTGACTTCCAAGAATTTATGATTATGCCCACAAAAGCAGAAAGTTTTTCACACGCATTGCGTATGGGAACTGAAGTTTTTCATCATCTCAAAGCAGTTTTGAAAAGCAAAGGATTGGCAACAAACGTAGGTGATGAAGGTGGATTTGCACCTAATTTTAGAAATAATGTGGAAGCATTAGAATCTGTGTTGCAAGCCATCGAAAAAGCAGGTTACAAACCGGGCGAAGATATGTTTATTGCTTTAGATGCAGCAAGTTCTGAATTTTATGATGAAGAAGCAAAAGTGTATCACTTCAAAAAATCAACAGGAGAAAAATTAACTTCTTCTCAAATGGTTAATTATTGGAAAGAATGGGTCGATAAATATCCAATTATTTCTATCGAAGATGGTATGCAAGAAGACGATTGGACAGGTTGGAAAGAAATGACTGACGTATTAGGAAAACGTATTCAATTAGTGGGTGATGACTTATTTGTTACGAATGTAACTCGTTTGACGCAAGGAATTGAGCAAGGCGTGGCTAATTCAATTTTAGTAAAAGTAAACCAAATTGGCTCGTTGACTGAAACAATTAATGCGGTTAATTTGGCTCATAAAAATAAATATAAATCGGTTATGTCGCATCGTTCGGGTGAAACTGAAGATGTAACGATTGCAGATTTGGCGGTTGCTTTGAACACAGGACAAATCAAAACAGGTTCTGCCTCTCGCTCTGATAGGATAGCAAAATACAATCAATTATTAAGAATTGAAGAAGAATTAGGCAAAAATGCTTATTTTCCTGCTAAAAAATTCTAATTTTGTTTGTATTTTTTTATTACCTTTGTGTTATTTTTATAGATTACACAAAGGTAATTTTTTATGATATTCTTAAACCATCTTTCATTTCGATTTTTCTATCAGACATATCAGCCAAATTTTGATTATGCGTTACAATCACAAAAGTTTGTTTAAATTCTTCTCTTAATTGAAAAAAAAGTTTGTGCAATTCGTGGGCATTATTCGAGTCCAAATTTCCGCTTGGTTCGTCTGCCAATACAATTTTTGGGCGATTGATTAAGGCTCTTGCGATAGCGGTTCTTTGTTGTTCTCCGCCTGACATTTCTGCGGGCAAATGATTGATTCTATCTTTTAAACCTAAAAATTCGAGTAATTCAGTTGCTCTTTTTTGTGTTTCTTTTTGATTTTTTTTGGCAATAAAAGCAGGCAAACAAACATTTTCTAAAGCAGTAAATTCGGGTAATAAATGATGAAATTGAAATACAAATCCAATTTTTTCGCTTCTAAATTTGGCTAATTCTTTACTTTTTAAGTTGATTAAATTGATATTATCCAAAAAAATACTACCACTATCGGGCAAATCTAATGTGCCTAAAATATGTAAAAATGTACTTTTTCCTGCTCCTGATGCGCCCACGATAGATACAATTTCGCCTTCATTGATGTCAATATCGATACCTTTGAGTACTTGTAATTCGCCGTATTTTTTTGTAATATTTTTTGCTGAGACCATTTTTTTGTATTTTATTATTGTTTTATTTATTTTTTATGGTTTTACTTTTACATCTTTTTGCATAAAAAAATAAAAAATAGATTTATTTTCTCCTTTGGCGGTCGGAACTTCCATCGTACTATTGATAGTTTTCCAATTATTTGATTCGTAATTTTTAATAAGTGCTATTATGCTTGATAAATCATACGTATTTTTAGGATTAAATTGTATTTCTTTTTTGATATGATTTTTACCTTCTTCGCTAATATATGCGATAATTTTTTGACTATTTTCATCAATAGAAACGATAATTGTCATCAATTTTTTATCAATTTTAACTTCATTTGGAAAATAAATTATCAAAAATATACAAAAACTAAACAAACTAACACTCAATAAAACATACCAACGTTTTTTTTCGCGCATCTCAAACTTTGCGTCTTTATTTTTACCCATTTTTATTTTATTTTAAGGTTGCAAAATTGATAAATATTTCATACTTTTGCAAATAAATGTTTATATTTTTTATAGATTTTTATAAATAAAATATCAAAATCATTCAAATACTTTCAATTTTTTTATGTCTATTTCTATTATTACGATTACTTATAATGCTGAAAAATACATTGAACGCACTATTCAAAGTGTAATTTCACAAACTTATCTTGATATTGAATATTTGATTATTGATGGAAATTCTAAAGATAATACATTGGCGATTGTCGAAAAATACAAAGATAAAATCTCCAAAATTGTATCCGAAAAAGACAAAGGAATTTATGATGCAATGAATAAAGGATTGAGATTAGCCAAAAATGAGTATCTACTTTTTATGAATGCAGGCGATGAAATTTATGCGAAAGATACTTTAGAAAAATTATTTGAAAAACAAAAAAATGCGGATATTTATTATGGAGAAGCACTTTTTTTAGATTTAGAACGCAATTCATTGGGCAATAGGAGCGAGGCAACTCCGTTAAAATTACCTCAAAAATTGACTTGGAAATCGTTACAAATGGGTTTAATGGTTTGTCATCAGGCTATCATTGTCAAAAAAGAAATTACAGAAGAATACGATTTATCACACCCTTTTAGTGCCGATATTGATTGGATAATTAAGGCACTCAAAAAAGCAAAAACGATAGTTAATGCTGAAAATATTGTTGCTATTTATTTACAAGGTGGATTTTCTCGCAAACATTTATGGCGTTCTTTGAAAGATAGATTTTTGATTTTGAGCAAACATTATGGTTTTTTTACAACTTGTTTCAATCATTGTAGAATTATTATCAGGGCTAGTTTCTTTATTTTTAAGAGAAAGAAATTGTATTAGAGTTTTGTTTTTTTTAATTTTTGTGGTTGTATAAAAAAATAAAAAATCTATCTATTTCGGATATTTCGTTCAAAAATATTACCTTTGCAAAATAAATACAAACTTTGTAATTTTTTAGTATATGAACGGAAATTTTAAAATTCCTGTGGCAAAAAACGAAACTGTTTTGAACTATGCCCCTAACAGCCCCGAAAGAATTGCTTTACAAAAAGCAGTCAAAGAAATGAAATCGCAAACGATTGAAATTCCTATGTATATTGGCGGAGAAAAAATATTTACAGATAAAAAAATAAGAATTTCGCCACCTTACGAGCATGCACATACGTTAGGAAATTTTTCAGAAGGCGACCACACACACGTCAATCAAGCCATTCAAGCCGCTTTGAACGCCAAACCGCAGTGGGAAAATTTATCTTTTGAAAGTCGTGCTTCTATTTTTTTGAAAGCAGCCGATTTAGTAGCAGGAAAATATCGACCGATTATCAACGGAGCAACTATGTTGGCTCAATCTAAAAATGCGTATCAAGCTGAAATTGATGCAGCATGTGAATTTGCTGATTTTTTACGTTTCAATGTGCAGTTTGCCAACGATATTTATTCTCAACAACCAGAATCTTCGCCAACTATTTGGAATCGATTAGAATATAGAGCCTTAGAAGGTTTTGTGTTTGCGATTACGCCTTTTAATTTTACAGCGATTGCGGGCAATTTACCTGCAGCACCTGCTTTGATGGGCAATACAGTTATTTGGAAACCTGCCTATCCACAAATTTATTCGGCAAAAGTAATTATGGATATTTTTGAGGAAGCGGGTTTGCCTGCGGGAGTTATCAATTTAATTTTTGTTGATGGAGCAGAAGCAGGGGATATTATTTTCAAACATAAAGATTTTGCAGGCTTGCATTTTACAGGAAGTACAGCGGTTTTTAAACATTTATGGAAAGAAATTGCCTTAAATTTGGATACTTATAAAACCTATCCAAGAATTGTGGGCGAAACAGGTGGAAAAGATTTTGTATTGGTACATAAATCGGCAAACGTTGATGAAGTAGTTACAGGTTTAATTCGTGGTGCTTTTGAGTTTCAAGGACAAAAATGTTCGGCTGCCTCACGTGCCTATATACCTGCGGAATTGTGGGAGAGCGTAAAAGAAGGTTTGCAAAAATATTTAGGAGAAATAAAAGTAGGAACTCCAGAAGATTTTTCTAATTTTGTGAATGCGGTGATTGATGAAAAAGCCTTTGATAAAATTGCAAAATATATCGATGAAGCCAAAGAAACTATCGGAAATACATTGATTGCAGGCGGAAAACACGATAAATCAAAAGGTTATTTTATTCACCCAACTGTTTTTGAAGTGAAAGACCCATTGACAAAAATTATGGTGGAGGAGATTTTCGGACCTGTGTTGGCTATTTATATTTATCAATCTGAAAATTTTGATGATGTATTAAATTTAGTGGATAATAGTTCTGCGTATGCTTTGACAGGGGCTATTTTTGCACAAGATAGATATGCTTTGGAATATGCAAGCAAAAAATTGGTGAATGCGGCAGGAAATATATATTATAATGATAAGCCAACAGGTGCGGTGGTTGGTCAGCAGCCTTTTGGAGGAGCGAGAGCATCAGGCACAAACGATAAAGCAGGTTCTTATTTGAATTTATTGCGTTGGGTTTCGCCTCGAAATATTAAAGATACACAAATCACTCCAAGGAATTATAAATATCCTTTTTTGGAGGTTTAGTTGGAGGTAAAATGCGGTTTGGCTGAGGTTAGACCGCATTTTATTTTTAAATCATTGATTATCAATATTTTACAAAAAAAAAATTTTATATTTGGAAAATTGCAAATTAATACTTATATTTGCAATTAATAAATAAGCAAAAAATATAAATAAATAATATATGTTTCTCAAAAATATAAAATTTTGTCGTTTTAAGGGGCAAAAATACGAGTGGTCAATGGAAGGAAAGCCTATGAATGAGATTGACGGGCAACCTGTTTCTCTCCAAAAAATCAACCTTATTGTTGGAAAAAACGCAACAGGTAAAAGTAAAACCATCAATACTGTCCGACAATTATCCGACTTGTTGTCAGGGAAAGATAAGTTATCTCAATTATTATATGATACCTCAATTTATAATTTATTGTTTGATGATAATGGCAATGAAATTGCCTACTACTTAGAATTCGAGCAGGGTAAAGTGAAACAAGAGATTCTAAAAATAAATGGAGTAGAAAAACTCAAAAGAGATAGTAAAGAAGGTAAAATGTTTTATGAAAAAGCTGATAAAGACTTAGAGTTTCAAATGGAAGACGATAAATTGGCTGTTTCACGTGTGGATAAAATACAACAACCTTTTCTTGAATCCTTACAAAATTGGGGAAAAACACTTAGCCACTATCGTTTCGGTGGACAACTTGGTAAAAATGCTTTACTTCGTGATATAAATGCTATTAAAGAAGATAAAGAAATTGAACTAAAAGATAGTGATAGTGTAGCAGAAATTTTTTTTAGTGGAAAAAAAGAATTTGGAGAGCATTTTACTAATATTATTATTGATGATATGAAAAAAATATCCTATCATATTAGCGAAATAAATGTAGATACATTAAAATTTTTTCCTATTCCCGTATTTGGTTTAGGCGTTCAGGAAGCTGATATTGAAAGTGTAACAGACCAAAAAGAAATGTCGCAAGGTATGTTTAGGGCTTTGTCACTTCTTGTTCAGTTAAATTTTTCTTTACTAAGCAAAATCCCAAGTTGTATTTTAATTGATGATATTGGTGAAGGTTTAGACTATGAAAGGTCAAAAAGTCTGATTGACTTAATTATTGAAAAAGTCAAAGGCTCGTCTGTTCAGGTCATTATGACTACTAATGATAGATTTGTGATGAACAAAGTACCTTTGGAATATTGGTCAATTATCCATCGTGCGCCAAGAAAATCTTTGTTTTATAATTATCAAAATTCAAAAGAAACTTTTGATGAGTTTAAATATACCGGGTTAAGCAACTTTGACTTCTTATCAACAGAGTTCTATTTTGAAGAATTTGAACAAACAGGAGAGTAATTATGAAAAAAATCGCATTTTATGTTGAAGGGCAAACAGAGTTGGTATTTATCAATAAGTTATTGGTAACAATTGCAGGTAGTAAAAATATTGAGATTGAAACTCGAAATGTTCACAACAACGCCATCATACTAAAAACTGTTTCACAACCTAATAATCCACAATATCATGCTTTGATATTTAATTGTTCAAGCGATGGCTATGTTAAGACAAGAATATTACAAGATGCTGTTTCTTTATTTGATCAGGGTTATAGCGAAATTATTGGACTTATTGATTTATATCCACGTACCGATTTAGTTAAGTTTGAAAATGAACTTAACAATGGTACTTTAAAAAATGGGCGTAGGATTACACAACCTTTACCAAAAGATATAAGTATTATTATTGCTGTTCGTGAAATAGAAGATTGGTTTCTAGCTGAATGTAATCATTACACTTGTATTGATACTCTTCTTACTCTTGATACTGCACACATAGCAAGTTTAGGTTTCAATCCTTATACTGATGACCTAACAATTCGGAACACAACCGCTGCAAATGATTTGAGAAGTGTCTATCGATTAGTTGGCAAAACCTATAACAAAACCTTAGATAAGGTACAAAGAACAGTTGAATGTTTAGATTATGCTAATTTGTATATCGAAATTAGTGGTAGAATACCTAAACTCAATGAATTAATCGGTAAGATAAATAACTTCTTAACATAATAAAATTGATAGTAAATATACTTTTTTAAGTGTTTTTTGATTGCTAATAAATACTAAGGAATATTTATGTAGGGCTACTTTATTATTTTAAGCCATCTTTTTAGAAATAATAAAATTAGCTCCGCATAAATTCCTTACCTATAAGATCTTTTATACAAATCCTTATATTCTTTCATCAATGCTTTAAAATCTTCATCTTTATAAAAGCCATCAAAATCTTTGTCTTCATCTTTTGAAGCCAAACTATAATAGTCATCATAATCTAAATCAAAAGATTTTCGAAGATGAATTAACATTTCTTTTTTTAGATTCATTTTTGAATACGCACACGCCTTATTATACCAAGCACCCGCATAATTAGTAAGACGAATGGCTTTATCATTACAAACCAACGATTCTTCATATCTTTTGAGATAAAAAAGACCTAATCCTTTTGAAAACCAAGCATCAGATTCTAAATCATTACTTTGGTTGATTTGATTTTTTTTAAGAAAAATATCGCAACTATCAACTGTTTCTTCATAACGTCCCAAATTACAAATAACTTCTGCTAATTTCACATAAGCAAAACTATTATTTGGGTCTATTTCTAAACTTTTTTTAAATCCATTTTCTGCTTCTTTGAATAAATCAGCGGTTCGGTGTATTTCACCATACCAACTCCAAAATTCACCAGACTCAGGATCAGTTTTGACACATTTAGCTATATTTTTAGCGGCTTTTTTATATCTTCCTCCAAAATAATCGTATTTTGCTAAGTTATATAAACTTTCAGCCACTAATTTTGGTTTTTTTTCTTTGAGTGATTTATTAAATTTTCTATTTTTTTTCAAAGGAGTTTTATCATAAATAAACTTTTCTAAATTAACCAAATCAAAGAATAAATCGGACATTTGACTAATTTTTGAATATTCGAGATTGATAGTTTTTAAAGAATGAAACGAAAATAACTCGACAGGTAAAACTTCTAAATTAGAATAAGCAAAAGAAATATAACCATCACTAATCATTTTTTCAATCGTTTTTGTTGTATTGATATTTTCTTTTGTAATAAAATATTCATAAATATCCATTCTATCTATTAGTTTTGGAAAAATCCATTCAATTACATCGTCCCAAACACATAAAGGAGTATCACCACCACATAAATTTTCAAAAATTTGGATTGCTTTTTCGTTTTTTATATCATAAAAACCTCTTAAACTACCCTCAAATATTATTTTTGAAATATTTGCAGGCAAAATTTTGTTTATATTTTTTCTGATTTTGAGTTGAGTTTCAACCGAAACCATATAATAATTTGACCACAAAGGTAACACAAAAATAGGTAACATTCCACCGCTTTCTATCAGTTGCAAACCTAATTCTACGTTGGCAGATTCGTGAGTTGCTAATAAATCCAATAGATTTTTTTGCATTTCTAATGCTTCTGTAGTATTTTCTTGTAAATAGCCCATAGTGTAAAAAAATTATAAAAAAATAAGTAGATAAAATTATCCACAATGATAACTATTTTAAATGAATTTTGTTTATAAAATATGGAAATAGATAAATATTTAGATTTACAACAAACTTGGGCAAATGAAATTATCATTTTTCCGAAAAATAAAGGCTTTCAATTTCAGCCTACTATGAATATTTTGAGTTTAGATGTGCAGTATTCAGACGAAATGGCTTATGTTGCGGCTGATATTCAAAGTTTTGATGGGCAATTTATACAAACTTTTGGAATGATTACGCACACTAATTTTGAGTATATTCCGAGTTTATTTTGTTTTAGAGAAGCACCACCTTTGCTTACTTTTATTCAATATTTGCAAAAAAACAAAGATTTTCCGCCTTTTGATGTGATTTTAGTTGATGGTCACGGCATAGCACATCATCGAAAATTTGGTGTGGCTTCTTGTGTGGGTTTATTGGCAAATATGCCTACTTTGGGTTGTGCCAAAGATACTTTGGTTAAATATAATACGACTTTGAATATTGCTAAAAATAGTACTGCTGATATTTTTTTGGGCGATGAAATGGTCGGTTATGCGTTCAGAAGTCAAGAAAATATTAAGCCTTTATATGTGAGTGCGGGGCATTTGATTAGTCAAGAAGAAAGTTTAGAAATCGTCAAAAATCTATGTAAAATGTATAGAAATCCCGAACCTTTGCGAAGAGCAGACGCAGTAGCCAGATTATTACAAAAAGGAGAAAGAACGAAAGAATATATTTTTTTGGGTGAAATGGAATGTGTGAAAATTTAGATATTGTTTTGAATTTGACTTTGTTATTCAGATTTTGTATAAAAAAAGTAAAAATATTTTTTTATTTTGGTAGTAGTTTTTTCAGTTGTCAATGTCGAAGACTTGACAATCTGAAAAAACGGCGTTTTTTTATAAAATACGGCTTAATATCAAAATATTATCATTTGAAAATACCAATAACAAACTGATAAATTTTAGTTAAAAATATCAAAATAATCATCAAAATAAAATAAATATTTACTTTTTTGTGTATTTTTGCATTAAATAGAAAAAACGCTTTATCAAAAAAATTATATGAAAAATATTGCTAAAAACTTCCTTTTTTTATTCTTTTTATTGCTATGTATTTCGAAATTATATTCGCAATCCGTATTGAGAGAAGGAACTTGGCTCAAAATTCCTATCAATAGCAAAGGAATATACAAAATTACGCCTGCTTTTTTGAGAAGTTTTGGTATCAATACAAATTCTTTCAATCCAAAAAATCTACATATTTATGGCAATGGTGGCGGAATGTTACCACAAAACAATAGCACTGCAAGAGCCGTAGATTTGGTAGAAAATGCTATTTTTGTGCAAGGAGAAAATGATAATTCTTTTGATGAAAATGATTTTATTTTGTTTTATGCACAAGACGCAAACGCTTGGAATTATCAAGATGTTTCGCAAACTTTTGTCCATCAAAAAAATTTATATGACGATACAAATTATTATTTTTTGACTTTTAATACCACACAAGGCTTACGAATTGCCCCACAAAATAATATTGGAATAGGTACAAGTGTTACTTTTTTTGATGATTATTTTTTCTATGAAAATGACCTTGAAAATACATTACGTTCAGGAAGAGAATGGTATGGCGAAGGTTTTGGCGGGAATTATAATCGAAGTGAAATGGATTTTAATTTTAATTTAGCAGGCTTAATTCCAAACTCAAATTTTAAATTTACGGGCGCAGGTATGGGAAAAGACGTAAACACTACAAGTTATCAATGGTTTATCAATAATCAACTTATTGGCACACAATCTGTGCCTGCACAGCCGTTGGGTGCTTGGGCGTTGCGAGGAATAGAAGTAAATAATACATTTTTACAAAATACAAACCTTTTTGGAAATGCTGAAAATATCACCGTAAAATTTAGATTTCTGCAAAATGCCGTAACAGGTTTGGCAAATTTGAATTATTTTAGAATGCAATACCAAAGAAAATTACAATTATATGGCTCGCAAACGAACTTTAGAAGTATGGCATCTTGGAATAATTTAAACTCTAATTTTATTGTAGAAAATATAAATAGTGAAACTTTAATTTGGGATATTAGCAATGTATTACAACCTAAAAATCAAACTTTTGTTACCAATACAAATATTGCCAATTTTAGCGTTAATACGTTCAATCAATTAAAAGAATTTATTGCGTTTAATCCTTCTCAAATTAGCACTCCAACGACTGCTTTTTCTGTTACCAATCAAAATTTAAGCGGACAAAATGTACCTAATTTATTGATTATTACTCACGAAAGTTTGTTGGGCGAGGCGAATAGATTGGCTGATTTTAGACGTACAAACGATAATTTAAGCGTGTTGATTGTAACTCCTTCTCAAATTTTTAATGAATTTTCATCGGGCAGACAAGATGTTTCGGCTATGCGAGATTTTTGTAGACAATTATATCAAAAAAATCCACTTACTTTTAAATATTTATTGTTATTTGGGGCTGCCTCTTATGATTATAAAGGACGTTTGCCAGACATTGGCAATATGAATTTAGTGCCTATTTATGAAGCGTATGAAAGTTTAAATCCGATTTTTAGTTTTTCTTCTGATGATTATTTTGGTATTTTGGGCGATAATACAGGGGCTTGGGAAGAAACGCCTGCGGGTGATGCCAATATGAATATAGGCGTGGGGCGTATTCCTGCACGCACTCCCAAAGAAGCTAAAATTGTGGTAGATAAACTCATAAAATATGTTAATAATACACAAAATTTAGGAAATTGGCGACAACAAATTACTTTTTTGGCTGATGATGGTGATGCCAATACACACCAAAATGATGCAGAACAATTAACGCAAATTATCGAACTCAATTATCCGCAATACAAAGCAAATAAATTATATTTAGATAGTTTTGACCAAATTTCTTCGCCCAATGGAGAAACTTGTCCACAAATTGTAACAGCTTTGCAAAATGCGCTAGAAGATGGAAGTTTGATTGTCAATTATTCGGGTCATGGCGGAGCAGTTGGCTGGGCAGAAGAATCAGTTTTGAGGACAGAACAAATGGACGATTTTAGAAATCGCAATAATTTACCTTTGTTTTTAACGGCAACTTGTGAGTTTGGACGATACGATAATCCTTATACTTTTTCGGGGGCAGAGCATTTATTATTTAATGAAGTAGGTGGTGGAATAGGTCTTTTGACAACTACCAGACCTGTTTTTTCGAGTACAAATTTTATTCTCAATCGTGCTTTTTATAACTCGGTTTTTGAACCTATCAACAATGAAATGCCTCGTTTGGGTGATGTGATGCGTAAGACAAAAAATGGAAGTTTAGTAGGAGCAATCAATCGTAATTTTTCTTTATTGGGCGATCCTTCTATGCGTTTGGCGTATCCAAATCGTAATATTACTATCACAAAAGTAAACGATAAAATGACTTTGCCTTTTGATACAATGCGAGCAGTTCGAAAAATGAAATTAGAAGGAAATATTGTGTTAGCCAATGGCAATACAGACAATAGTTTTAATGGAGTTTTAGAAATAGAAGTATTTGATAAACCTAATTTTAAGCAAACCAAAGGCACTGCAGGCACAAGTCCAATGAATTATCAAGTGAGAAATAGCGTACTTTTTAGAGGAACTTCGCAAGTGGTTAATGGCAATTTTATCGTTGAATTTATCGTACCAAAAGACATTAATTATGCTTTTGATAAAGGTAGAATTGTGATGTATGCCAAAGATATTACTCAAATGACAGATGCTGGAAATGGCGAAACTCGATTGTTAGTGGGTGGAAGTATGCCCAATGCCAATGCCGATATTACTCCGCCCAATGTAAGTTTATTTTTAAATAATGAAGGTTTTAAAAATGGGCAAGAAGTCAATCCTGATGCTTTATTATTAGCGAATATATTTGATGAAAATGGAATTAATATTGCTATCAATGGCGTAGGTCATCAATTAAAAGCCGTTTTAGATAATTCAATTTCCTTTTCTTTGAATGATTATTACAAAGCAAATCAAGGCGATTATAAAAACGGAAAAATACAATATCCACTTAAAAATATGCCTTCAGGTCGCCATAACCTTGTTTTGCAAGTTTGGGATACGTATAATAATCCAAGTGCTGCGTCCATAGATTTTGTGGTGGCACCAAGTCCAGCAGTAGCCATTCAAGAATTATTTAATTATCCTAATCCTGTTTTTGATTATACAAAATTTTCGTTTTCGCACAATAAAATCGGCAAAGATTTACAATATGAAATTACTATTTTTGATATAAAAGGAAGTCTTTTGAAAACTTTGACAGGACAAACATTGGGAACTGAAAAAAATAATGTGGTGTTAGAATGGGATGGAATGGATAAAAATGGACAACGTTTGGGCAATGGAACTTATATTTATCAACTACAAATTACCTCTCCACAAGACAAAACGAGCGGAAAAGCAAGTCGTAAATTGGTGATTATCAATTAAATAAAAAACAAAAATTATTTCTAAAAATATGAAAATATGTATTATTGGGGCAGGCTCATCAGGAATTGTGGCTGCAAAAACATTGAAACAACATCAAATTGATTTTGATTGTTATGAAGCGGGTTCAAAAATTGGTGGAAATTGGCGTTATCAAAATGACAACAAAATGTCGTCTGCTTATCGTTCTTTGCATATCAATACGTCACGAAAAATGATGGAATATTCGGATTTTCCTATGCCCGCACATTACCCACATTTTCCGCATCATTCTCAAATTATTGATTATTTTGATGATTATGTAGCCCATTTTGATATTGTTAAAAATATCATTTTCAATACTAAAATTATTGATGTAAGTTTTACAAAAAATCGTAAAAAATACCTCGTTAAAACCGATAAAAATGAAACCAAAGAATATGATGGAGTAATTGTTGCCAATGGTCATCATTGGAATCCGAGATTGCCCGAACCTATGTTTGAAGGTGAATTTGAGGGAGAAACGTTACATTCTCATTATTATCGCACTCCCGAAATATTCGAAAATAAGAATGTTTTAGTGGTTGGAATTGGTAATTCTGCGGTGGATATTGCTTGCGAAGCTGCTCGCTTACATACAGGAAAAGTATTTATTTCGACTCGAAGTGGTGCGTATATTTTGCCTAATTATATTTTAGGAAAACCTTTTGATGAATTATCAAAAAGTATTCCTCATACCTTACCTTTGTGGACAAAACGATTTTTGTTAAATACTTCGCTTTGGTTGGCAAGAGGAAAACAGGCTGATTATGGCGTGCCAAAACCAAAAAGACCAATTTTATCTGAACATCCAACTAATTCGCAAGATTTGTTAAATTTGACAGGCAGGGGAAAAGTAACTATCAAACCAAATATTCAAAAATTAGCAGGAAAAGAAGTGATTTTTGAGGATAATACAAAGGAAAAAATTGATATAATTATTTGGAGTACAGGCTATAAAATGACTTTTCCATTTTTTCAAAACGATTTTTTTCCTGCTCAAGAAGTTGAAAATTCGAATGATTTACAATTATATAAACGCGTGATTCACCCTGATTATAAAAATTTATTTTTTTTAGGATTGATACAACCTTTGGGCGCAATTATGCCATTGGCAGAAATTCAATCTAAATGGATTGCCCAATTATTGACCCAAAAAACTGCGTTGCCAAGCGATGAATTTATGTGGTTGGATATTGAAAAAACTGAAAATTCACTCAAAAAAAGATACAAAGAATCAAAAAGGCACACCATTCAAGTCGATTTTTATGATTATAAAGCGGTATTGGAAAAGGAAATGAAACAAATGAGAGCAGAATAATTTTTTTGTTTTTGTTTTATTATTTTAAATTTTCTGGATTAATAGTATTTATTTTGTCTAACTTTGGACTGACAAAGAAAAGACGTTTGATTAGGAATTCATTTTTGTTTATCATATCATACAAAAAAATAAAAAACATGGGATATAGTAATTATAAAAAACTAAAACAAGTTACAAAAAAATTTGGACTTGATGCAGAAAAAATAGATTTATTTAAGGAAATAAGCCTTATTGAGCCAAGCAGTTGGTTAAAAGAAACACTCCAAAAATCTAAAATGTTTCCAATGAATAATGAAAAGGTAAAATCAGAAAGGATTGTTTCACCTATTTTAGGGGAAGTAGCAGAAGCATTTTTTGATAAAGTAACTTTGTTTTCAGGCGAAGATTTACCTGTAGATTCTAACCAAGATTTATCAGGAGAATGTGATTTTTTGTTTGTGTTTGTTCCAAGAAAACCTTATTTAGAAAGTCCAATTATTTCATTGGTGGAGGCAAAAGATGAAGATATGGATTATGGCATTGCTCAATGTGCGGCTCAATTATATGGTGCAAAACTTTATAATGAAATGGAAGGTAAAATATTTCCTGTTTTGTATGGTTGTGCTACTGATGGCGTAGAGTGGAAGTTTATGCGTTTTGAAAATAATATTTTTTATATTGATAATCGAGTTTATACTGATTTAAAAGAGATTTTGGGGGTTTGGCATTTTATTATTCAGTCTTATATTTAAACTAAAAAATATCAAAACCGAATCGGTATATATTTATAAACATACAAAAAACAAAGAAAACATGGGATATAGTAATTATAAAAAAATAGAACAAGTTACAAAAAAATTTGGGCTATCTGCCAAAAGACAAAGCCTTTTTTCTACCATTACACCAAAACAAGCAAGCGTTTGGCTTTTGGAAACATTAGAATTGGCTAAATTAGTACCTCTTCGGAATGAAAAAGTAAAATCAGAGCGAATAGTTTCGCCTATATTACTTGAGATAGCAAAATATTTTCAAAGTAATGTTACTTTGTTTTCAGGCGAAGAATTAGAAATGAATCCGCAAGATGATTTATCAGGTGCTTGCGATTTTTTCTTTACTTTTGTGCCGCAAGGTGCATATTTAGAAAGTCCAATTATTTCATTAGTGGAGGCAAAAGATGAAGATATGGATTATGGCATTGCTCAATGTGCGGCTCAATTATATGGTGCAAAACTTTATAATGAAATGGAAGGTAAAAATTTTCCTGTTTTGTATGGTTGTGCCACTGATGGCGTAGAATGGAAGTTTATGCGCTTCGAAAATAATATTTTTTATATTGATAATCAAATTTATACTGATTTGAAAGAAATTTTAGGGGTTTGGCATTTTATTATTCAGTCTTATATTTAAACTAAAAAATATCAAAAACGAATCGTTACAACATTTATCAAATATAAAAAAATATGGGATATAGTAATTATAAAAAACTAAAACAAGTTACAAAAACTTTTGGACTTGATGCAAGAAAAAAAGTATTATTTCCAGAAATTGACCTTGTTATGCCAAGCAAATGGTTAGAAGAAACGCTTCAAAAAGCCCAATTATTTCCATTAACAAACGAAAAATCAAAATCAGAAAAAATAGTTTCGCCTATTTTGAGTGAAGTAGCAGAATTTTATTTAGATAGTGTTACTTTATTTTCAGGAGAAGACTTATCAGTAGATAGTACTAAAGATTTGTCAGGCGAATGTGATTTTTTTTTCATTTTAGAAGCCTATAAACCGTATGTAGAAAGCCCAATTATTTCATTGGTGGAGGCAAAAGATGAAGATATGGATTATGGCATTGCTCAATGTTCGGCTCAATTATATGGTGCAAAACTTTATAATGAAATGGAAGGCAAAAATATTCCTGTTTTGTATGGTTGTGCTACCAATAGCCATGATTGGCAATTTATTCGTTTTGAAAATGATGTTTTTTATATTGATAATCGAGTTTATACCGATTTAAAAGAGATTTTAGGGGTTTGGCATTTTATTATTCAGTCTTATATCAATATGGGTGACATTTTGAATTTAACATAAAAAGGCTATTTAAAGATGATTAAGGTATTTTCAATATTTTTAGATGTTTAGTATTTTGGTTAAATTAATAAAAAATACTTACAGGAATTTGTCGTATCTATTTTTAATTAATGTTCTAAATACAAAAAATTCTTTTATACTAAATTTAAGCCTTTATAGCCTTTACAACTATGTCCCCCATATTGATAAAAAGTTTACATTAGAGTTTTTTTATAAATTCTTATTTTCAAGTTTAATCCGACCTTCCGCACCCTATTTTTAAAAATGAGTATTATCGTTAAAATTCGAGAATTTATTGGCAAAATCATCTAATAATTTTTATTTTAACAATAAACTGAATAAAAATTAATAAATCGGGTAAATTTTCAGATAAATTAAATATATTTTATGTGTAAATTTTTAAATATTTATATTTTTTTTGAGTAAATACTCTAAACTAAAACAGGGGTGCGGAAAGTCGGTTAATATAACTTGAGATGACATTTATGTTGGTTCTTTTTTTGAGAAGAATAGCAAAATATCTCAAATCTTGGACAAAGAAAATCCGCTTTTTAAGCCATTAAAAAGTATTATTAACGTACCAAATAAAAAAATTAGTAAACTATATTTATCTCAAAATAGTTTACTAATTTTTAAGCCGTAACTTCCCTAATTTGTACGTAATAGTTTTGAATTATTGAAAAAAAGTATTAAAACTCGTAAAATAAAGCACATTTTATTTTTTTTCTCAAAAAAAAGGTTAATTTTACTATTACGTAATAGTAAAATATTGTACTTTTTAAAGATAAAACATTCAATTTTATAACTATATTTTTCAAATCTATTTCTATGTTTATTGTGAAAAATTATATAAAAAAGTGGATAATAACATAAAAAAACATAATTTTAAATATTATTTTTTTCAAAAATTAATTTTAATTTATAAAAATATAATAATATTTTATTGTACTTTTTCAATTCCTATGTCCTATAAAATGGGACGTTACGGTTTAAGTTTCATTATTAAAATTCTACCTCAATCAAAACAGGACAATGGTCAGAAAATTTTGCTTCTGTTAAAATCACTGAACGCTTTACTTTGTCTATCAAATGACTGCTAATGGCTTGATAATCAATACGCCAACCTAAATTTTTCTCGCGTGCAGTTCCCCACGCACTCCACCAAGTATAATGATGAGGTTCTTTATTAAGATGTCTAAAAGTATCCGAAAAACCATTATCAAAAAAATCAGAAAGCCACAACCTTTCTTCAGGCAAAAAACCCGAAGTTTTTGTATTTGCTTTTGGATTATGAATATCAATATCCTGATGACAAATATTATAATCACCCACAATCAATAAATTTGGAATCTCTGTTTTTAAGGCTTGAATATACTGCAAAAAATTTCTATTCCAATCCATTTTATAAGTTCTCCTATCTTCTCCACTCGAACCCGAAGGCATATACACACTCAAAATAGATAAATTTTCAAAATCGGCTCTGATAACACGCCCTTCTGTATCATCAATCGAAGAAAATAAATCATATCCTTTGATTATTTTTGTAGGAATATTTTTTGTAAAAATTGCTACTCCTGAATAGCCTTTTTTTTCTGCGGATTGAAAATAAGTAGTATAACCCAAATCTTCAAATAAAACCACAGGAATTTGAGACGAATGGGCTTTTGTTTCTTGCAAACAAATTACGTCTGCATTGGTGGCTTTCAACCATTCTACAAATCCTTTTTTGATGACTGCCCTCAAACCATTGACGTTATAAGTAATAATTTTCATAAAAAATAAATAAGTAAAAGTGTTTAATTTTTGTATAAAGTTAGGTAAAAAAAACGAAAAAAACAAGGTTTTTGTTTATTTTTTTTGATTTATTTTTCATTTATTTTGAGATTTCAATTCTTTTCTCTACCTTTGTTTTTTATCTTATTTCAATATTTATCTAAAACTATTATTTCTAAAAAAATGAAAAAAAGTTATTCTATTTTTGCGTTTTGCATTGTATATTATTCTCTTTTATTTTGCTCACAAATATTTGCTCAAAATAATGAAAAACCTAAATTAATTGTGGGTATTGTAGTCGACCAGATGCGTTATGATTATTTAACTAAATACAATGAAAAATTTGGAGATGGTGGATTTAGAAGATTGATAAAACAAGGTTTTAATTGTAAAAATGCCCATTATAACTATGCTCCCACCGAAACTGCCCCCGGACATGCGTCTATATATACAGGCACAACGCCCGCTACGCACGGAATTGTAGGCAATTTTTGGTTCGAAAATGGAAAAAATGTCTATTGCGTTACCGATACAACGGTACAATTATTGGGGGCTTTGGCGGGAGAAGGTGCAGCCTCTCCGCGCAATTTATTTATGAATACTTTTGGCGATGAATTGAAGATTTCGAACATAGGAAAAAGCAAAGTTTTTGGCGTTTCGCTCAAAGATAGAGGAGCAGTTTTGCCTGCGGGACACACAGGTGATGCGGCGTATTGGTTTGATGCAGTGTCAGGAAATTTTGTTACAAGTACTTATTATATGTCAAAAATTCCTACATATTTAGAGAAATTTAACCAAAGAAAATTATCAGATAAATTTCTAAAAGATACTTGGAAAACGCTTTATCCGATTGAAAAATATACAGAAAGTACGGCTGATAATACTAATTTTGAACAATCATTGGGTAATGGGAAAGATACGCCAACTTTTCCATACGTAATGGCTGATATTGTTGAAAAAGCCAAAAAAAATCAATTCAAAAAACCTGTTTATGAATTATTGCGTGCTACTCCTTTTGGCAATACTTTGGTGAAAGAAATGGCTTTGACTATATTAACAGAAGAAAAATTAGGAAAAAATAATCAAACTGATGTGTTAGCAATTAGTTTTTCTTCGACTGATTTGGCAGGGCATATTTATGGACCGCAATCTATCGAGGTACAAGATATTTATTTGCGTTTGGATAGAGATATTGAAGAAATTTTAGAAAATTTGGATAAAGAAGTAGGCGAAGATAGTTATGTAGTTTTTTTGACTGCTGACCATGCGGCTGCTTATACGCCTAATTTTTTGAAATCAATGAAAGTTCCCGCGGGACTTTTTGATTATAAAGCACAAAAGGAAAACTTTAAAAATCATTTGAATACAAAGTTTGGCGCAAAAGATTGGGTTCAAAAATTTGATGACCAAAATATTTATTTTGATAAAAAACTCATTGCCGAAAATAAATTAGAGTTAGAAACGTTTGAAGAAGAAGCGATTAAATTTTATCGAAAAATTGATGGCGTTTTTGATGTTTTTTCGATGAATGAATTGGTAGAGGAAGGTGGAAAAAATCACGCACAACAAATGTGGCTCAACGGATATTATCACAAAAGAAGTGGCGATATTTTGATTTCTTTAAAACCTAATTGGATTGATAAAGGTTGGTATGAAAAAGGTGGAAGTAGTCATGGCTCTGTTTATAATCACGATACACACGTGCCTGTTTTATTTTATGGGGCAAAAATTCCGAGAGGAAAATATACCTCAAGACGAATAAATATTACAGATATTGCTCCGACAATTACTAACATTTTGGGGATTCAAAAACCAAATGGTTCAACAGGAGAGCCAATTTTAGAAGTTTTAGGGGAATAATTTACCAAGATTTATAGAATTGATTTGCTTGATTTTCAAGATTTATATCTAAAAAAATACAAAACTAATTCTTTGGAATATATTCTAAATTGTTTATTAAAAAAAATATGAAATTATTTTGTTTATTTTTGTTGATGTTTTTGTCTTTATCTAATTTATTTTCTCAAGTAGATAAAGACAAAGTTTTTTTGGAGCAGGCAGAAATTTTGCAAAAAGTTCCTAATCAACCCAATGTTAGAAAACTGATTAGAAATGTAATTGTTACGCACAAAGGCACGCGCATTTATTGTGATTCTGCTTATTTGTATGAAGATAAAAATGCAGTGGATACGTTTGGAAAAACAAGAGTCATAGGTGAAAATGGGGCTACATTGACCGCCAAAAATACCTATTATGATGGCAATACTCAAACCGCCAAAGCAAGAGGTGAGGTGGTTTTGATAGATGAAAAAATGCGTTTAGAAACTGAAAGTTTGGATTATCAAATTCAAACAGGTATTGCTTATTATACCAATGGTGGAAAATTAGCGGATAATGAAAAAACTTTGACCAGCAAAGAAGGCACTTATGATACCAATAGTAAAATATTTTATTTTGTCAAAGATGTAGTTTTGATTGCCAAACAAGACAAACAACAAATCGAAACCGAAAATTTGACTTATCACACCATCACAAAAATGACTTACTTCAAAGGTGATACAAAAATCACTTCGAAAGATGGCGTAGTCAAAACAAAATTGGGGAATTATAACACAGAAACACAAGTATCGGAATTACAAGGCAGGTCAAGAATTGACAATCAAGAATATACTTTGGAGGCTGATTCTTTATATTCTGATAACAAATTAGGGTTGGGTTATGGGTATGGAAATGTGGAAGTTTTATCAAAAAAAGATAGTATGTTTGCCGAAGGAGATTTTGCTTGGGTGCGTAGAAACGACAATGAAAGTAAAATTTATGGTGATGTGATTGCTTATCAAATCAACCTAAAAGATACACTTTGGATAAAAGCCGACACATTATATATCATCAATCAAAAAGGAAATAACGCCAAAAAAATGATGTTAGCTTATCAAAATACACGTATTTTTAGAAAAGATTTTCAAGCAAAATGTGATTCTTTGGCTTATAATCGAGGTGATTCTGTGATGAGAATGTTTCGAGACCCTGTACTTTGGGGCAAAAAAAATCAAATTACTTCGGATTCTATTGAAATATTTTTGGATAAAAACGAACCTGCGAAAGCTTGTTTTAATCACGAAGCTTTTATGTTGTCAGAAGATACGCTCAAAAATTATAATCAATTAAAAGGAAAAAGAATGACTGCTTTTTTTCGAAAACGTGAAATTAGAACAGTAGAAGTAAGAGGAAATTCACAAAATATTTTCTTCCTTTTAAAAGACAAAGAAAATAAACTAATCGCAATGAATCGAGTCGATTGTAGTGATATGAATGTTTATTTTAATGCAGAAAATCGAATCCAAAAAGTGGCGTATATCAACAAACCTGAAGGCTCTCTCACGCCCAAACACGAACTAAAAGAACCACAAAAAAAGATTAAAAATTTTAAATGGCGTACCGATGAAATTCCAAAAAGAGAGGAATTTATAAGGCGATATAAAATGACTGCTCCAAAAGAAAAATAGATTTTCCAAAAAAATAAAAAAATGATATTTCCTGATTTTCTACAAAAAAAAGATACTATCATCATTATTGCACCTGCGAACGCTGTCAATCGTGAAGAAATAAATCCTGCTATCGAAATTTTTAAAAGTTGGGAACTTGATGTAATTTTAGGAAAACAGTTATTCAATACGCATCACACATTCGCAGGCACAGACGAAGAAAGATTGGAAGATTTACAAAATGCGATGGATAATCCAACGATAAAAGCCATTGTTTGTGCGCGTGGCGGGTATGGAACTGCTCGAATTATTGATAAATTAGACTTCACAAAATTTTTAAAAAATCCAAAATGGCTGGTTGGTTTTAGTGATATTACGATTTTACACACGCATTTACATCGATTATCTATCGCAAGTATTCACGGAAGTATGCCGCTTTTATTTCCTAAACAAACCAAAGAAGCAATTCAAAGTTTAAAAAATACTTTATTTGGAAACCATATCGAAATCAAAACAAAACCTCATCTATTAAACCAAAAAGGAAAAGCAAAAGGAATTTTGATTGGTGGAAATTTATCTTTGTTAGTCAATAGTTTGGGAACTTCTTCTGAAATTGATACAGAAAATAAAATTTTATTTCTCGAAGATGTGAACGAATATGTGTATCATTTAGATAGAATGATAGTACAACTATATCGTGCCAATAAACTTAAAAACTTAGCAGGTTTGATTGTAGGGCAATTTTCGGAGATAAAAGATAACCTCAAAGGCTTTGGTGCGTCAATAGAACAAACAATTATCGAATGGACAAAAACATATTCTTATCCTATTGCTTTCAATTTTCCCATTGGACACGAAGAACATAATATTGGCGTGATTTGTGGCAAAGAAATGAATTTAATAGTTGAGGACAATGAAAGTATTTTGTTTTGATTCATGAAAAATAATTTGAAACTATATAAAATATTCTTATTCAATCTCTATTTTATCAATTTCGTTCATCAACCTGTCCGTTTCACTAAGAGCTACAATTATTTTCTGATAATGTAAAATTTCCTCAAATTCGAGATTTCTATTTTTTCGGTCTTTCAGCCATTTTTGAGCAGGTTGATAACCACCAATATAAAATTCCCAAGCGTTTTGTGGTATATTTTCAAAATATTGTGTGTCATTGATATATACCCTGCCTTGAAAGGCGGGGCTATTCATGTTTTCGTAGCGTATTTTATTGACTATATTATTGCCATTGATTGGATATTGTGTCATAAAATGTGCTAATTTTGGGCTTTCCAATACATGTATTTCCCTAATTTCTCTCCCCAATTTTACCAACTGCCAAAATATATTTTTGTCTTTCGGATAAGGCACTCTTGGAAAATCTATTTTTAAAAATTCATTGTATTTCTCTCGATATGTGGGAGAATGTAAAACTGCATAAATATAATCTAAAATATCAATCGGGGCAAAAGTATTTTCGGTTGTTTCCTTTTCATTGGTAAAAATTAAACCTACATTCTCCTCTATTTGCTTTACAAATTGCTTATTCAAATTTGGCGTTCTTGTATTTTTTTGTTCAAATAATTGATTTACAAATAAATTCGTGGGTTGTTTTCCTTGTAATTTACTTTGTAAAACTGCTAATTCTTGTTTGAGATTTTGGAGGTTTTTTGCTTGACTTTTAAAAAGTTTTTGCATTTCTTTATCAGGATTCAAAACGCTCTCGAAGATATTTTTAATCTTTTGAAAAGATTTTTCAGCACTATCAATCAAAGTTTGTAATTCCTCTTTTCTTAATTCTAATAATCCAATTTCATCTAAGTTTTGTTTGAGGTTGATTCGCTCTGGTTTATTTGTTTCAGGATAAATATAGAGTGGAAAAATATTTGTTCCAGCTCCAGAAAAAGCATCACCAAAAGCCCTATCTACAATATATTTCGAAACCATTCCATGCTGAAAACCTCCCAATCCTTTGCATAAACGAGGTAAAATAATAGCAATATTTTCGTTTAATAAATTACCCATAATTTCCATTCTACTTCTTGATAAAAAATCATTATCATAATAAATAAATCTATAATCAAATGGACGATAATTATAATTTACTATTTTATCCTCTTCAAAAAATAGATTTTTTTCTACCTTATATTCCCAAGTGGTTGTTTCGCTCAAACCATATTTTTGTCTTATCGATTTAAGGTCTAATTTATTATCTAAAATATTATAAATTCTATTTTTTAAATTTATTTTATCAAAATCAATCGAGATATTATCGACTTTTGTTTCAACACCAGAAATATATTTGGTAAATAATTCATTTATTTTAAATCCTTTTTCATATTCTTTTATTTCATCAAAATTTTTCGGTACAAAAAATAAATTAGGTTGTGTATATTTTAATTGATTCCAATGCAATGATTTGATAGAATTTTTATTTAAAAAACTGTATTTAAAATCTCTTTTCCCTTGTAAATCAAAATGAAATAATTGCCCTAATTCATTGTCTTTTTTCTTTCCTGTTTTGATAAAAATATTGATACTTACGCCTTGCATAATATCAAAAACGTTTTGGTCAGGACTTCCATCAGCACAAACTTCTTTTTTCTTTGCGTTTCCATGTAAATCTAAAATATAAATTTTATCAAAACTTTGTAATAAACTTTTTCGCATTTGGCGATGCGTAATGCCATCAATAAAACTATTATTTGAAATATAAGCCAAAATTCCACTCCCATTTTTATCAATAAAATGCTGTCCATAACGAATAAATTTGATATAATCATCATCTAAATTTATTTTTCGTTCATTCAAATCTTTCTTATAATCTGCCACCAAATTTTGAATCCATTTCCCTTTATTTGTACTACTGACCGCATACGGCGGATTGCCAATCACACACATCACAGGCGTATCTCTTTTGGTATAATTGGCTTCATTCGCCTCCATACTCAACCAATTGGCAAATAAAGAACCAACATCAGGATGGTCTTCTTCGAGACTATTAGTCAAATAAACCCTAAATCTTTGGTTGCTTGTTGGTTTGTAACCTGTTTGAGTCAATAATAAATCTAATTGCAAATGTGCCATCGCATAACTGGCCATCAACAATTCAAAACCATTCAAACGAGGCAATAAATGTGTTTCTACATAATCACTCCAAATGCCTTGTTGTCCTATAAAATTTTTGTAAATATGTTTTACAACTTCTGCCAAAAAAGTTCCTGTGCCTGTCGCAGGGTCAAGAATTTGTACTTTATGAACTTCTTGTTCTGTTTTTTTACCTTTTATATCAACTTTTATTTTTGTTTTACTTGTATCAGACAAACCTTGTGATAAATCAAATTCATCTTTCAAAATATCATCAACGGCACGGACAATAAAATCAACCACAGGTGCAGGCGTGTACCAAACGCCACGAGATTTTCGTAATTTTGGGTCATATTCACTCAAAAAAGTTTCATAAAAATGGATAATGGGGTCTTCCATTTTAGTTGATTTGCCATAATTTTTTAAAATCTCTGCTACATTACACGCCAAAAATACGTCTACCAAACTATCTACTATCCATTTGATGCGGTCATCTAAATCCAAACCTGCAATATAACCAAATAATTTTTTCAAAAATGGATTCGATTTTGGGATCAATTCATAGGCTTTTTGTCGAGTAAAAGTGGGTAAAGTTGGGTCGTGCAAACGAGCTGCAAACATTCCATAAGCAATCGTTTGAGCATACACATCTGCAAAACCTTTAGGCGTAATATCGTGAATTAGAATTTGCCTAAAAGCGTTCATCTGGTCTTTGAGCGTACTATCTTCTTGTTTGTCTTCATCATTTGTGAGTGCTTTTTCAATGACATCAGAAAGTAAACGCGCTTTTCCCGCCATCATTTCCGCTAATTTTTTTGAACTTTTGATGGTTTCTCCAATATAAGCACAAAAATCTTTTATTAAATTAATAAACGCACCAAAATTATGAGGTAATGGAATAATGCTTCCTTTCTGAACTTCTGCAATGGCAATTTTTGTAATAAAAATACCATCAATATATAAATAAAAAACTAAATAATCTGTAAAAATTATATTATTTAAAGACGCTTTATAACGCTCAAATTGTTCTTTATTGCCCGTTTTTTTTGCTCCTTCTAAGTCTTTATCACCAATATCTTTTGCTTCGATAAAACCGACAGGAATATCTTTTTTAGTCAAAATATAGTCGGGCGCACCGCAGGCTTGTCTTTTAGGTTCATTCGTAGCACTGATTTCAGGCACTAAACTTTCTAAAAGTTGTTGCAAATCACCCCGAAAAGTATGCTCTGTTGAGTTTCCAAGCGTATATCTTTTATTGATATTATCGATATATTCTGTTATATTCATTGGTTTTATAGTTTAAATTTTAGACTGCAAAGTTAGTTTTTTTCTTATTCAATCTCTATTTTATCAATTTCGTTCATCAACCTGTCCGTTTCACTAAGCGCTACAATTATTTTCTGATAATGTAAAATTTCCTCAAATTCGAGAGTACGTTCTTTTCGGTCTTTCAACCATTTTTGAGCAGGCTGATAACCTCCAATATAAAATTCCCAAGCATTTTGTGGCACATTTGTAAAATATTGTGTTTCATTGATATATACCCTGCCTTGAAAGGCAGGGCTATTCATGTTTTCATAACGTATTTTATTGACTATATTATTGCCATTGATTGGATATTGTGTCATAAAATTTGCTAATTTTGGACTTTCTAATACATGTATTTCCCTAATTTCTCCCCCCAATTTTACCAACTGCCAAAATATATTTTTGTCCTTTGGATAAGGTATTTTTGGAAAATCTATTTTTAGAAATTCATTGTATTTTTCTCTATACGTAGGTGAATGTAAAACCGCATAGATATAATCTAAAATATCAATCGGAGCAAAAGTATTTTCTTTTGTTTCCTTTTCAGTGGTAAAAATTAAACCTACATTTTTTGAAATTTTCTTGACTATTTCTGGATTTAGATTAGGTTTACGATTCTTATCTTTCTGCACAAAAAGATCTTGTTTACTTTGTTGAGGAGTTAGCAAATTTTGAATTTTTTCTAACTCCTTTTGTAATTTTAAATATTCTTTTTCCTGTCCTTCATAGATTTTTTGCTGATTTTTATCAGGGTTTTTCACTCCTTTAAAAAGTTTTTTGAAGGCTGAAAAACCTTTTTCAAACTGCTCGATGATCATTTTTGTTTCTTCTAGTTCTAACTCCAAATCTTTTCTTTTCTCTACAGAAAGTTCCTTTGTTGGTTTTTCAGTTTCGGGATATAGATAGAGAGGACAAATAAATGGTGAGTTATTCATGGCTGAATAAATACTCTGATCTGTTATATTTTTAGTTAAAAAAATTTGACTAAATTTATCAGAACCACCTTGGGCAGGTCTGTTTATTAACAAACCTATGTTTTCTCCTTTCAAAAAATGTTGCATGACTTCATTTCTCGGCATACAATGAAAACCTTTTGATTTTCCTGTATAAAAAGTCCATTTATCATCAAAAGGTCGATAAGATAATTTGATAAAACTTCCTTTATTAGGGTAATGAAATTCTAAATCTTTTTTTGCTAAACTTATTTTCCAATCACGTGCATCATCACCCAAATTGAATTTATAGCGAGATTTTTCATCCTCCATCTCTAAAAAAGTTTCTATGGTATCTTGCAATTTTTGTTTACTATCATGAATGGTAAAATTATCTCTCGCTGTAACAATTCCCACAGAATTAACCGTAAATAATTCATTGACTGCAAAGCCCAAATCATAATTTTTTTGCTCCTCAAAATTTTTCGGCGTGAAAAAATAATTCGGGGCAATATTCGGAATTTTTTTATATGGGACAGTTTTGAGACTATTTTCATTCAAAAAATCGTATTTTGTTTGCCTTTTGCCATACAAATCGTGATGAAAAACTTGGGCTAATTCACCTGTTTTTTTCTTTCCTGTTTTGACAAAAATATTGATACTCACGCCTTGCATAATATCAAAAACATTTTCATCTGCACTTCCATCAAAAGCAGTTTCCTTTTTTTTGCTATTACCATGCAAATCAATCGTATAAATTTTATCGTATGTTTTCAATAAATTCCAACGCATTCCCCGAAAAGTTGGATTGTCTAAAAAGCCATGAGGATTGATAAATGCTAAAACTCCACTGCCATTTTTTTCGATAAAATATTGTCCAAAACGCAAAAATTTAACATAATCATCATTAATCCATTTCGGATTTCGCTCTTGTAATTTGATTTTTCCTTCAGGTTCTTTTTTGTAATCTTCCATTAAATTCATAATCCACTGACCTTTATTTTGGCTTTCTCCACTATAAGGCGGATTTCCAATAATGCACATCACGGGCGTATCTCTTTTTATTTGATTGGCTTCATTTGCTTCATTACTCAACCAATTGGCAAAAAGTGTGGTCGTATCCGCGTGGCTTTCCTCCAAACTATTCGTCAAATAAACTCTAAATCGTTGGTTATTTGTTGGTTTATAGCCTGTTTGAGTCAATAATAAATCTAATTGCAAATGAGCCATTGCATAACTCGCCATCAACAACTCGAAACCATTCAATCGAGGCAATAAATGCGTTTCTACATAATCACTCCAAATTCCTTTTTGTCCTACAAAATTTTTATGAATATGTTTTACAACTTCCGCCAAAAAAGTTCCTGTACCTGTGGCAGGGTCAAGAATTTGTACTTTATGAAGTTCTTGTTCTGTCTTTTTACCTTTTACCTCAACTTTTATTTTAGTTTTACTTGTATCTGCTAATCCTTCTGGCAAATCAAATTCAGTTTTCAAAATACCATCAACGGCACGCACAATAAAATTGACCACAGGCGCAGGGGTGTACCAAACGCCACGAGACTTGCGTAAATTTGGGTCATATTCACTCAAAAAATTTTCGTAAAAATGGATAATTGGGTCTTCCATTTTGGTCGATTTGCCATAATTTTTTAGAATTTCATCTACATTACAAGCCAAAAATACTTCCACCAAACTATCAACTATCCAACGAATACGGTCATCTAAATCCAAACCTGCAATATAACCAAATAATTTTTTTAAAAATGGATTCGATTTTGGTATCAATTCATAAGCCTTTTGCCGAGTAAAAGTTGGCAAAGTTGGGTCGTGCAAACGAGCTGCAAACATTCCATAAGCAATCGTTTGAGCATATACATCAGCAAAACCTTTAGGTGTAATGTCGTGAATAAGAATTTGCCTAAAAGCGTTCATTTGGTCTTTGAGTGTGCTATTTTCTTGTTTATCTTCATCATTTGTCAATGCTTTTTCAATGACATCAGAAAGCAAACGCGCTTTTCCAGCCATCATTTCTGCTAATTTTTTTGAACTTTTGATGGTTTCTCCCACATAAGAACAAAAATCTTTTATCAAATTGATAAACGCACCAAAATTATGAGGTAATGGGATAATAGTTCCATTTTGTACTTCACCAATGGCAATTTTTGTGATAAAAATCCCATCAATATATAAATAAAAAACTAAATAATCTGTAAAAATTATGTTATTTAAAGAGGCTTTATAACGGTCAAATTGTTCTTTATTGCCCGTTTTTTTTGCTCCTTCTAAGTCTTTATCACCAATATCTTTTGCCTCAATAAAACCAACAGGAATATCTTTTTTAGTTAAAATATAGTCGGGCGCACCGCAGGCTTGTCTTTTGGGTTCATTAGTAGCACTGATTTCAGGCATTAAACTTTCTAAAAGTTGTTGCAAATCGCCACGAAAAGTATGTTCAGTGGCATTGCCAAGTTTGTATCGTTTATTGATATTGTCGATATATTCTGCTATATTCATTGGTTTTATGGTTTAAATTTTAGAGTGCAAAGTTAGTTTTTTTCTTATTCAATATCTACTTTATCGATTTCATTCATCAAATTTTCGGTTTCTATCAAAGCCGTAATTATTTTTTGATAATGTAAAATATCATCAAATTCAAGAGTACGTTCTTTTCGGTCTTTCAACCATTTTTGAGCAGGCTGATAACCTCCAATATAAAATTCCCAAGCAATTTGTGGTACATTTTCAAAATATTGTGTTTCATTGATATAGATTTTTCCATTTTCATAACGTATTTTATTGACTATATTATTGCCATTGATTGGATATTGTGTCATAAAATTTGCTAATTTTGGGCTTTCCAATACATGTATTTCTCGAATTTCTCCACCCAATTTTACCAACTGCCAAAATATATTTTTATCTTTTGGATAAGGTATTTTTGGAAAATCTATTTTTAAAAATTCATTGTATTTCTCGCGATATGTAGGTGAATGTAAAACTGCATAAATATAATCTAAAATATCAATCGGAGCAAAAGTGTTTTCGGTTGTTTCCTTTTCATTGGTAAAAATTAAAGCTACATTTTGAGAAATTTGCTTGACAATTTCTGGATTTAGATTAGGTTTACGCGTTTGATTTTCTTGTATAAAAAGACCTTGATTACTTTGTTGAGGAGTTAGTAAATTTTGAATTTTTTCTAACTCCTTTTGTAATTTTAAATATTCTTTTTCCTGTCCTTCATAGATTTTTTGCTGATTTTTATCAGGTTTTTTCACTCCTTTAAAAAGTTTTTTGAAGGCTGAAAAACCAACCTCAAAACCTTCCAATTTTGATTTGGCTTCTTCTAATTTTAACTCTAAATCCTTTCTTTTCTCTACCGAAAGTTCCTTTATAGGTTTTTCAGTTTCGGGATAGAGATAAAGGGGAAAACCATACGCACCACTGCCTAAATAGTGCAAATCATAAATATTTTTTGTAATAAACACATCTCTATAAGGCAGATTTTTGTTCATCATAATTTTTTCTAAGCCCAAACCTATATTCTCTCCTTTCAAAAAATGTTGCATTACATTTGCTCGACTACGTTCAATCAAATTGATATTATTGTATAAAAAACGTACATCGAAAGGTCTGTAAGCAAAACGACGAATTACTTTTTTATCAATTTCTTTATACTTTTCTAAAATTTGTTTTTCTAATTCTGTTTCATTAAAGGCTGTATAAAGCGTGTCATTTGCCGTAACAATTCCCACAGAATTAACCGAAAATAATTCATTGACTGCAAAACCTACATCATAATTTTTTTTCTCCTCAAAATTTTTCGGTGTGAAAAAATAATTCGGGGCAATATTCGGAATTTTTTTGTAAGGAACAGTTTTAAGACTATTTTCATTCAAAAAATCATATTTTAATTGCCTTTTGCCATATAAATCGTGATGAAAAACTTGGGCTAATTCACCTACTTTTTTCTTTCCTGTTTTTACAAAAATATTGATACTCACGCCTTGCATAATATCAAAAATATTTTCGTCTGCACTTCCATCAAAAGCAGTTTCCTTTTTTTTGCTATTGCCATGCAAATCAATCGTATAAATTTTATCGTATGTTTTTAATAAATTCCAGCGCATTCCTCGAAAAGTTGGATTGTCTAAAAAACCGTGTGGATTGATAAATGCTAAAATTCCACTGCCATTTTTTTCGATAAAATATTGTCCAAAACGCAAGAATTTAACATAATCATCATTAATCCATTTTGGATTTCGTTCTTGTAATTTGATTTTTCCTTCAGGTTCTTTTTTATAATCTTCCATCAAATTCATAATCCATATCCCTTTATTTTGGCTTTCGCCACTATATGGCGGATTTCCAATAATACACATCACGGGCGTATCTCTTTTTATTTGATTGGCTTCGTTTGCTTCATTGCTCAGCCAATTAGCAAAAAGTGTAGTTGTATCAGCATGACTTTCTTCCAAACTATTCGTCAAATAAACTCTAAATCGTTGGTTATTGGTAGGTTTGTAACCTGTTTGAGTTAAAAGCAAATCTAATTGCAAATGTGCCATCGCATAACTTGCCATCAATAATTCGAAACCATTCAATCGTGGCAATAAATGTGTTTCTACATAATCACTCCAAATTCCTTGTTGTCTTTCAAAATTTTTATGAATATATTTTACAACTTCTGCCAAAAAAGTTCCTGTGCCTGTCGCAGGGTCAAGAATTTGTACGTTATGAACTTCTTGTTCTATTTTTTTACCTTTTACCTCAACTTTTGTTTTTGTTTTACTTGTATCTGCTAATCCTTCTGGCAAATCAAATTCATCTTTCAAAATATCATCAACGGCACGGACAATAAAATTAACCACAGGTGCGGGCGTGTACCAAACGCCTCTCGTTTTTCTTAAATTTGGGTCATATTCACTCAAAAAAGTTTCGTAAAAATGGATAATGGGGTCTTCTGTTTTGGTTGATTTGCCATAATTTTTTAGAATTTCTTCTACATTACAAGCCAAAAAAACTTCTACCAAACTATCTACTATCCAACGAATACGGTCATCGAGGTCAGGTCCCGCAATATAACTAAATAATTTTCGTAAAAATGGATTTGATTTTGGAATAAGTTCTGCAGCCTCTTGTCTGCTAAATGTTTCTATAGTTGTGTCGTGCAAACGGGCTGCAAACATTCCATAAGCAATCGTTTGTGCATATACATCTGCAAAACTTTTGGGCGTAATATCGTGAATCAATACTTGTTTAAAGGCAATTAGTTGGTCTCTGAGCGTGCTATCTTCTTGTTTATCTTCATCATTTACCAAAGATTTTTCAATCACATCAGAAAGCAAACGTGCTTTACCCGCCATCATTTCTGCTAATTTTTTTGAACTTTTGATGGTTTCTCCCACATAAGCACAAAAATCTTTTATCAAATTGATAAATGCACCAAAATTATGAGGTAGTGGAATAATATTTCCTTTCTGAAGTTCTGCGATAGCAATTTTTGTGATAAAAATTCCATCAATATATAAATAAAAATCTAAATAATCTGTAAAAATTATATTATTTAAAGACGCTTTATAACGGTCAAATTGTTCTTTATTCCCTGTTTTTTTTGCTCCTTCTAAGTCTTTATCGCCAATATCTTTTGCTTCGATAAAACCAACAGGAATATCTTTTTTAGTTAAAATATAGTCGGGCGCACCGCAGGCTTGTCTTTTAGGTTCATTAGTGGCACTAATTTCAGGCACTAAACTTTCTATAAGTTGTTGTAAATCTCCCCGAAAAGTATGCTCGGTTGCATTTCCAAGCATATATCTTTTATTGATATTATCGATATATTCTGTTATATTCATTGGTTTTATAGTTTAAATTTTAGAGTGCAAAGTTAGTTTTTCTTTGGGTTATTTATTTGTTTTGCTTTTAAATTATTTTTCTTTTTTTGATAAAAAAACCATTGTTAAAACTTCAAAAAAATATGTCCCTCAATGCCATGACAATGAAATTCATTGGCGGTTTTTTTGACCACATTGATATTTTCAATTTGTAAAATGGCTTGATAATGATTACTTTTTGCCAAAATTCGCAAAAAAGGAGGGGGTATTTTATGCGGATTTTTGATATGAGATTGAAATAAATTTTTAATAATTGGCTCTAATTCAAAGGAAAGAATTGTTTTTTTAGATTCTACGTCACTGAAAATTAATTTATTTTCCCAAAAAATAATATTTAATTCATATACTTTTTCATTGATAGTATAACTCATTTTTTTATTTTTTTCGTCATAATATTTAAAACGCAATAAATGGTCATATCCTTGTATTGATTCATAATTTTGCATTGCTCCGACAGAAAAATTAATTTCATTTTGATACGCAGGCAAATTGGTGGCTGTGTATAATTGTGGTAATTTTATCAGTTGTAAAATTAATTCTTCTTGCGAAATAGCATCAGTTTCTTGTCTTAAATATTGCACTAAATTATTTTGAAAATAAGGTTGCAAAGACTGTAATTTATTTCTTTTTCCTAAATATAAAATAATAGATGAAAGTTGTTTTAAATCTTTTTGAGCAATTTTTTTACCCGCCAAATGCGTTGAAACTAATTGATTATTTTCATCTAAAGCTTTGTATTTTTTCCAAATATTGCCCCAATGTCCGCTCAAATTATTCGAAGAAATACTAAAAATATTCAAAAAAGAAGTTGAAAAAATCAATAAAATCACTACCCAACTCAACGCCCAATAAGATAATTTTACTTTTTCTTTTTGCCAAATATTATACGCAGACCAAACCAATATCCAACCTAAAATAATAAAAACTAACAATCTATTTTCTGTCCAACCATATAAATTTCCTCTCCAAATTCCACCTATTAACAGAAAAAAAGTAATGGGTAATAAAGAAAAATAAATAATTCGCATTAAAAGTAACCATTTTTTTTCGTTTAAAATCAAAGGATAAATCACAATATGCGTAACCAAACCCACCAAAGCATAACTCAAACTCACATACAACCACGCTTCCCATTGGCGAGGGGTATAAAAAATAGAAATCAAAATATATAACAATAACAAACCACCATACAATATCAATAAAGGCAATAAAACGAATTGCGTAAAGGTTTTTAGATAAATAGGGCAACTAATTTTGTCAGGCGGTGCGTTTGTAATCGCAATCGTAGGCGTGCCTGTGAGCAATAACCAAGTGCCTAAAAATCCGAAAATAAAAATACCCATTTCTAACATAATTCGTTCCGAAATATGCACTCCCCAAAGCGTTTCACCTGTAAATAATGCCATTAAAACGCCAATATAAAAAATTCCTGCGTATAACATTGCCAAACTTCCACGCGTCCATAATTGAAAATGAAACTGCCAACTCAAAGCCCATTCTTGATGTTTAGAATGAGGAGCAAGCCAAATCAAAGCAAAGCCTGCAATGACCCACATAAAAAAATACGTATATTCTGAAACGTCTAAATTTTCGGGTAAATATAAATAAAAAAAACTTAGAATAGATAGCACAAAAATATCTCCATAGACCTTTTTTTTGAAATCAAAAACATTCCTTTCTCCGTATAAATTTAAGGCAAAAAACAACAAAAAACCTATCACAAACGTTTGTAATAGTGCTTCGTGTGCTTGTCCCGCAGGTTGTGCATCTGCAATGTATATGCCTAAACCTACTGCACATAGCATACAAATTAAGGGCAATGGAAAGCGGACAAAAGCACGCAAAAGTGAGCGTCTTAGTATGAAAAAAGGAGTTAGGTGCATATAAAAATTAACTAATTATCTTGAATAATATTGCCATCAATCCACTTAAAAAAAGTAGTCGTTTGTTTTTGTCGGAGTGAAAAATATTGTTGATAAATAGGTGAAAATTCTGCTCTATCCATCATTATTTTTTCATAATTATTTTCTAATTGCCATAAATTTTCGCATACTTCTCGTAAGGCGTGTTGTCCACCTTCTTGCGTAGAAATATAATCGCATAAATTATTTTTTTTGACAAATTCAGTAAATAAAGGAGAAGCATTTCTTCGAATTAAAAAACGCATACCACATAATTTTGCCACGCCCAAATCATTCACATCATCAAAAAAAAAGGCTACTTCGTTTGGTTTTAAGTTGTTTTTTTGACAAAAATCTTCAAAAGCAATCCTTTTATCTAATATTTTACTATACACATTTTGTAATTTTTCTCTTTTGGCAAATTCAATCGCAGTCGGATTATCCGCTCCTGTGATAATGGCAAAAGGTGGAATTTTTTGATGTTGTAAATATTTTGCGTATCGCAATAAATTTAAACCCATCGAATCAGTCTCCGAAAAATGACCTGAAAGATGAGGATTTTTTTGCCCATCATTAAAAACTCCGTCCCAATCGCTGATAAACGCTTTAATATTTGCCCATTTTTCTAAGGCATTTGGAATAATAAAACTCATATTTATTTTGTGATAATTTTTTTAAACATATATTTAAAACGTCATCTAAAAAATAAATTACAGACCTAGAAAAACTTATTTTCAGTTCCCTCACCATTGGGGAGGATTAGGGTGGGGCTTTCTTTTTAAGAAAAATTATGCCCCACCTCAACTCTCACCGTTGGGAAGGATTAGAATGGCGCTTTTTAGTCAAATTATGCCCCACCCCAGCCCTCCCCGAAGGTGAGGGAGTTTTTTAGGTATATGATTTTTTATAGATTTCTTGTTTTGATTTGCAATAATAATCAAAATATTTTAATATAAATTCAAAAAAGTCAAAAAAAATCAAAAATAAACAACGATTTCAAATAAAGGTTATATTTTTTTGGAATAAAGACAAAGAAAGGTATAAAAATTGCTACAAAGATAACATAAATAAAAATAAATTAATGCCCAAAATACTTTTAACAGGCGGATTAGGTTACATCGGTTCGCATATTGCCGTAGAATTATTGAATAAAAATTATGAAGTTATTATCATTGATAATTTAAGTAATTCTAAAAAATTTATCTTAGAAAATATCCAAAAAATCACAGGAAAATTACCTAAATTTTATGAAATTGATATGTGCGAAAAGGCTCAATTGGCTTATTTTTTTGCACAAAATCAACATATTGATGCGGTTATTCATTTGGCTGCTTTCAAATATGTAAACGAATCGGTCTTAAAACCGTATCAATATTATGCTAATAATTTGAACGCAATGTTGAATTTATTAGAGATGATGAAAACCTATCAAATTAAAAATTTAGTTTTTTCGTCCTCTTGTACCGTGTATGGAAGTCCTGAAAAATTACCTGTTACGGAGCAAACTCCTATCCTCGAAACGCCTTCTGTGTATGGAAAAACCAAACAAATGTGCGAAACTTTTATTCAAGATATTTGTAAAGTAGAAATAGATTTACAAGTCAGTATTTTGCGATATTTTAATCCTATGGGAGCGCATGAAAGCGGTTTAATAGGCGAATTACCCTTAGGCGAACCACATACCTTGATGCCTTTTATTACGCAAACTGCGATTGGATTGAGGTCAGTTTTAAAGGTTTTTGGGAATGATTATCATACGCCTGATGGCACTTGTCAGCGTGATTTTTTTCACGTGACGGATTTATCTTTTGCCCATATTTTGATGTTAGAAAGATTATTAAATCAAAAAAATGAAACACAAATCGAAATGTTTAATTTTGGAGCAGAAAAACCAACTTCGATATTAGAAGTGATTGATAGTTTTGAAAAAATGTCAAATCAAAAATTGAATTATGAATTTGCGCCACGTCGTTTGGGAGATGTAGAAAAAGTATATGCGGATTGTTCGAAAGCAAAAAAAATATTGCATTGGAGTTCTCAAAAAACACTCGATGATTTGACTTTTTCGGCTTGGCAATGGGAACTATATTTGAAAAAATCTCGTTAGAAAAATAATTAAAGTTAAAAAAAAAATCTAAATACAATGAAAAAATATATTATCTCTTTTGCCATTTTAACTTTTATTTTGATAGCGATTGTGGTGGTTTATATCATTGATTCTCATCAAAATCCTTTTCCACCGATGTTAAATGATGATATTGCTATTCAAGAAAATCTATATAAAAAAGGTGAAAAAATTGCTGCATTTGAAACCAATAATCTCAAAGAGGCATCAGGTTTGGTGATGTCAAGGGCAAATCATAACTTTTTTTGGACGCATAATGACAGTGGGGGAAAGCCTGAAATTTATTTGTTTGATAAAAATGGTTTGCATTGGGCAACTTTTAAAGTGCCTGCTTTGGCAAGAGATTGGGAAGAGATAAAAATTGGTGGCGGACCCCAAGCCAATAAAAATTACATATACGTAGCGGATACGGGCGATAACGAAGGAAAATATGACGTAAAAACAATATATCGATTTGTGGAGCCAAACTTATTTAATATTTCGAGAGGTTATAGAGGATATATTTCGAAAATAGATAGTTTGCGTTTTCGTTATCCAAATAATGCTAAAAGAGATTGTGAGGCGTTTATTCCTGACCCAATCACCAAAGATATTTATATCATTACCAAAAGAGAAAAACCAAAAGTAATGGTTTTTAAATGGAAATATCCACAATCTACCAAAAATATTGAAGACGTGGAATTAGTGGCAGAATTGCCTTGTTTTAAAATTGTGGGAGGTGATATTTCAATAGATGGACAAGAAATTATTTTGAAAGATTATGATAATGTCTATCATTGGAAAAGAAATAAAAAGGAAGAATTAGCACAAACTTTTAAACGTCTGCCTGTTAGATTGCCTTATATTTCTGAACCACAAGGTGAGGCGTTGGCGTTAAGTACCGAAAAATCAGAAGGATATTTTACTTTGAGTGAAGCCACCAAACAAAAACCAGAACAATATTTGTTTTACTATCCTAAAAAATAATTACATTTATCTTAAATTTTTATAAACTTTTTATAATTTTATAAACTTTTTTTTATTTATATTTGTTTATCAATTACAAATCAAAAATTTATTATGTTACAATTAGAAAAAATAAGCAAAGAAGAACAAAAAACAGCTTTTGAGGCATTAAAGATGCTTGAAAACGTCTTTAAAAAGAATGAAATTGAAAAAGAAGAAGTTATTTTAATTCATGTAAATAATGAAAAATCAATCATTCCGATTCCCAAAAGGGCTTTTTGCCTGTTCTATTATGTATTAAAAGCAGTATCGGAAAAAAAGAATGTAGTTTTATCTTCGCATAATGAGGAAATGAGTATTCTTGAATTTGCAGATATGTTAAATATATCTTATCCTTACGCCATTAGGCTGGTTAAAACTGGTGAAGTTCCTTGTAAAAAAATAGGTAAACATCGTAGAATTACGTACGAAGATGCTTTAATATATCAAGAAAAGTATCAAAAAATACTACCAAAATAACTAAAAAGATTATCAAAAATACGTCAATTCTAAAAGATATAAAACTAAATATTTTGAGTATTTACAAAAAATAAAAATGCACAAAAATAAAAAATGTGCATTTTTAATTCATAAATTTATAATTCTTTGGGACTTTTTAACCACAATAAAGTGGCAGTATTATGGCTTACAGCAGCCCAATCGTCTGTTTTGAGTTCCAAACACGCTACCGCACACGTAGGCATAAACGATACATTGGCATCGGTTAAATAATCGGCAACCATTGTGCAACTCGGATTATGTCCTATCAAAAAAATTACTTCGGCTTGATTATCAAAATGAGTAATCACATTCAAAAAATCAGTATGCGTGGCATCATACAAATTTTTTTCATATATAATTGTAGACTTATCAAAACTTAAATTTTCAGCCAAAATTTCGGCTGTTTGTTTGGTTCGATAGGCTGGACTTACGTACATTTTTTGGGGAATAATGCCTTGTTTTTGCAAATTAATTCCTATTTTATGGGCATCATTGATGCCTTTTTCTTCCAAACTTCTTTCAAAATCGGCTTGCATTTCAACTCCTTCTTCGGCTTTTGCGTGTCGAATAATGTATAATTTTTTCATATTTTTTGCGGTTTAATGAACTCTATCTTTTCGAATATCCAAATTTTTTAAAATATTTGCTTCTGCTTCGAGCATAATTTCAAATCGTTCATCGACTTCTTTTTCGGGAGAATATTCTTTGGCTAATTTAATAAAATTAACATAATGTCCTGCTTCTGAAATCATCAATTCGTGATAAAACTCTTTTAAATTTTCATCAGCAATATGCAAAGATAATAACCGAAATCGCTCACAACTTCTGGCTTCTATCAAAGCATTTATCAATAATTTATCCATCAATCTTTGATTTGGACTTCCATTTTTTCGGTCTAAAGTCAATAATTGTAACACATATTCATCTTTTCTTTTTTGAGAAAGTTTGATATTTCTTTTTTTCATTTCCTTTAAAACCATTCTAAAATGCGCCCATTCTTCTGCCACGACAGGCGTAAGAATTTCCACTAATTTTTCTAATTGTGGATAATGCACAATCAATGAAATACAACTTGAGGCTGCTTTTTGTTCACAAAAAGCGTGGTCAATCAAAATTTCATCTATATTTTTTTCTGCAATATCTACCCAACGTGGGTCTGTTGCTAATTTTAAATTTAACATTTTTTTGATAAAAAATAAATCATAAAATAAATCAGTTTCTTAGGAACTTATTGTGGTGTTAATTTTATTTTATTATGAATAACCATTTATTTCAAAATATAGAAAAATATCTATTTGAGCAATATAAAAATTTTGGCTAAAGCCAACGATTAAATTTTATATTATCCTCCAGATAAATCTGGAGGCAATTCAAAAAACACGTCTCTAAAAAATATTTTTATTTTTTCGCACAAATTTCCTAAGAATCATAAATCATAAAAAAATAAATATTAACCCATTTTCTTTTTCCAATATCTCACCAAACCTGCCACGCTCATCCACGCAGGATTAGCATATTGATAACGTGTAAGTGTTTGATTATCAAGGTTTTGTTTTAATAATTCTTGTTTACAATAGTCATCAAAAAGCGGAGTGATTTCCTCAATTGTTTTCCCTTTTTGCCATTCTGTTAAAATCCATTTTGATAATTGATTCATATTTTGACTTAAATCGTTTAAATGTTTTTCAATATCAGTAACTTCTCCAAAATGCGTTAAATAAAATTTATCAGCCTTCAAATTTCTTAAAATTTCGATAGATTTTTCCCACGCTTCTATATCAATATCTGGCGGTGGCATTGGAGCAACAGTCGGTCCGTTACCTATTTTCACGCCTGCCACATCGCCTGTAAAAATATTTTTTTCAAATTGCCACGCAATATGATGGCTCGCATGTCCGGGCGTATGCCACGCTTGTAATTTTACGTCATCAATTTCAAAAATTTGTTTATCTTCTACGCCCACCAATTTATTCTCAGGAATAGGATTCATTTGTCCCCATAAATAATCCATTTTATCTTGATAAATTCTTTTGGCAGATTCCATTAATTTTTCGGGGCGAGCCAAATGTGGTAAGCCTGCTGGGTGAACATAAATATCTGCGCCATTTTCAGCAAACGCCCAAGCCGCACCTGCGTGGTCTAAATGAATATGCGTTAAAAAAACGTGTTGAATATCTTTCCAATCGACTTCAATTTTTGCTAATTCATTTTGGAGATTTTTGAGAGAAGAATGAGGACCTGTTTCTATCAAAATAGGCGTATTTTTATTTGTTTTTATCAAATAGCTGGCAATACTTTTAGTTTCACCCAAAAAATGTAAATCAATCGTTTGTATCATTTTTATTATATATTTTTTGCAAAGTTAAATTTATTTTTTTGTTTTTTATCGATAAATTTTAATTTTTTATCGATAAATTTTGTTTTTGATACAAATATAATTTTTATTTGCATTGTTATTTTAACAATTATTTATTTTATTTTACTAATTATTATGTTTAAAGAATTTAAAACCTTTATTTTAAGAGGAAATGTTTTTGACCTTGCTGTAGGTGTTATTATTGGTGGTGCTTTTGGTGGTATTACGGCTTCTTTGGTTGCTGATATTATTATGCCGATTGTTGGTATCGTATTTCAAGCGGATTTTACTAACTTGTATATTCCTCTTTCTGAAAAAGTAAAAGCAGGTTTGTTATTAAATCCGAATTTACCATTAGTAGAAGCAAAAAAATTAGGTCCAGTGTTGGCTTGGGGTAATTTTGTAACGATTATTATCAATTTTGTTATTTTAGCTTTTGTTATTTTTATAATGATAAAAGCAGTAAATAAATTAATGAAAAAAGAAGAAGCAGCACCAGCGCCTCCAGCAGCACCGTCTGCTTCAGAAGTGTTATTGTCTGAAATTAGAGATTTATTGAAAAAATAATCATTTTTTATCAAATATATGTTAGACTTTTTAAGTAATTTATTTGCTTAGAAAGTCTATTTTTTGATTTAAAAGTTATCTAAAAAAATACCTTCATTTTTATATTCATATTCCAAAATTAGTCTTATTTTTTATCATTTTATCAAAAAAATAAAAAAAAATCAATAATAATTTTTTTATTTTCTTTTTTTGTTGTTATTTTGGGAGTTGAAAATATTATTTTTCAAAAATAACCAATACAAAAATTAGCACTAACACTTATTTTATTAAAAAAAATGATACGAAAAACAACCAATGACCTACGAAAAACAACCAATGACATTATTGATGGATTAAATATTGCCAAAAGTTTATATAGCAACTTTGATAATGAAGCAGAAAATAAGCTATCAAAATTAGTTATTAATCAAGGTATGAACGAAGTATATACGATTGGTAATAAAGTAATGATGGGCGTTGTAGGCTTACATTTTCTCTTATTATTGACATTTGCAGGCATCAAAAATGAGTTTTTAGTTCCGATTATTTTAGGTGTAAGTTTATTGGCTATTTTTTATGTGAGTGTTTGGAAAATTCCTCATCATTTATTAACACGCATTTTGGCGGGAGTTGTTTTGCAAAGTTTTGGTTTGTTATATTTATATCAGTTGGAAGCCATCCCTGAAATTCGTTTTTTATTTTTTGCTTCTTTTACATTTTTGATTGTTTATCAAGATATAAAAGTATTGTATCCAGCCGCATTTTTGTTTATTTTACAACTACTTATTTTTATTTTATTTGCCGAACAAATTAATGAGATACTTAATAATTATCCTAATTATAAACATATATTAAATTTTATTCCTCGAAAAAATAACGATGAATTAGATATTTTAGCGATGTCTTTGTATATAGGAGCGTCTATTTTGCAGGCATTGAGCATTGGATTGTGGGCAACTTATTTGCGTAGAAATAGTATTGCAAATATTATTTATAAAATAAAAATTGCTGAAAGTCAAGTTGACTTAGCAGAAGCAAACAATGATTTAGAAAATAAAATTAACGAAAAAACAAAAGAATTACAAAGATTATTAGAAATCACACAATCAGACGAAGAGGAGTTAAGGCAAAATCTCGAAGAAATTCAAGCCACTCAAGACGAGTTAGAATCGCAAAGAAGGAAACTTTTAGAGAATCAAGAAGTGATGTTATCCACTGAAAAAATACTCAAAGAGCAACAAAAGGAACTTCAAGAACAACAATGGGTTGAGCATAAACTGAACGAAATTGATGAAGTAATGCGACAAAATGATGAAAAAGAAATGAGATTATTTGCGGATAATGTGCTTTTAGAAGTCGCAAAAATTGTCAAAGCATCAAGAGCCGCTTTTTATTTATTTGATGATATATCTGAAACGCTTACAATGGTGGGCGGATATGCGTGTACGCCTGAAACAGTTCAAAAAAATACGTTTAAAATAGGAGAGGGGATTATTGGGCAAGTTATCAAAACTAAAAATACGATGACGATTGATAATATTCCTGATGATGGATTGGTGATTGAATCAGCCTTAGCAAAAATAAAAAGTAAAGCTGTTACAATTATTCCTTTGGTCTATAATGGCGAATTGCAAGGCGTGATGGAGTTGGCGGTTTTGCAAAAATTTGATGAATTACATCTTGTTTTTTTAAGTCAAGTGAACAAAAATATTGCAGGAACATTACAAAATATAAGGGCTTTTCAAACTACTCAAAATTTATTAACTCAATCTCAAGAAATTACAAGCCAATTAGAAAATAACGCCAAAGAATTAGAGCAAGCAAGATTCAAACTCGAACAAAAAACGGGAGAATATAAAACGCAATTTAATGCCATTAACAAATCTTTAATGGTAATGATTTGTGGTGTGAAAGGTGAAATTTTAAAAGTAAACGAAAAATTTGCACAATCTACAGAATACACAGAAGAAGAATTAGTCGGAAAACATTTGAGTATTTTGTTTCCTGAACACGTCATTAACTCTAAAAATTATAGATTATTGGGCGCAAATACGAAAACGGATTTTTTTGAGGGAGAATATGAATGTATCACCAAAAATAATACGCCTTTTTGGATACGTTTTTATTATTATAATTTTAGCGAAAATAATGAAAATCAAATTATGGTGCTTTCTTATAATATCACCAAAGAAAAATTACAAGAAAAAATGATAAAAGAACAACTCGATGCAATGGAATATAATCAGCAATTATTATATCAAAATGTCGAATTGATGCAAGATTTACAATATGAAAAAGATGCCAAAACGAGAGAATTAGAGGAACAAATACGAGCCATCGATTTTACTTTTGCTACTGCAAATTTTGACACCAAAGGAAATATTAAATCGATAAATGGTAAAATGTGCGAGTTTTTAGGCTATGAACAAAGTTACTTATCAACCAAAAATATAAAAGATTTAATCGATATAAATACCGATGAAATTGTCGCTTTCCCTGAATGGTGGAGTCAAATACAAGAAAATCAAGTATTAGAAGGAAATTATGCTTTTGCAGATAACGAAAAAAATACGGTTTGGTTATATGGTACTTTTTATCCCGTTACTGATGCACAAAATCATCTAAAACAAGTTATGTTTTTAGGTATTGAAAAAATAAATATGGTGGCTAATGTAAAAAATTCAAAATGATTTTTGGGTTATTAGAAAATTTGTGCGGAAAATGAAAATATGTTTTTTGAAATGTATTTTTTGAATTGCCTCCAGATTTATCTGGAGGATAATATAAAGTTCAATATGGCTTTAGCCGAAATTTTTATGTTTATTAAATGAATATTTTTCTATAGTTTTTTTGTTTTGATTTTATTTTTCAAACAAAGATTCAAAGTTTTTTTGATTTGCTATCACAGAATATTTATCAACAATGGTTTGTTTAGTTTTTTGAGCAATGGTTTCATAATTATATTTATTTTCTAAAAACATAATTAAAATTTGTTTCCATTCTTCTTTATTTTTACACAAAAAACCATTTTCATTGTGTTGGATAATGTCCGTATTCACGCCCACAGGCGAGGCAATCGTTGGAATTCCTAACGACATATATTGTAATGCTTTAAATCCACATTTTCCATTTGCCCATTTATCGTCAGTCAAAGGCATCAAACCAATATCAATTTTTAGTAAATCTTGTATTTCTGTATTTTTATTCCACTCGATAAATTCCAAAGATTGAAGGGAAATAGTTGGTTTTTGATTCGCAATGACAATCATTTTGAACGTATATTTTTGTTCCAATTCTTGTAATATTTCCCACAAAAAATCTAAATAAAATAAAGTCGAGTGCGTTCCTGTCCAACCAATCGTAAAAATATTATTTTTTTGAGTAGGATATAAATCTCTATTATGTAAGTTTTGGGTGTCAATCGTAGTCGGATTTAACACTACATTTTGATTAAATTGCTTGGCATAATCGACTAAATATTGATTTCCTGCACTGATTTTAGTTGCCCATTTACAAATAAGATTTGTTTTTTGGTGGAATTTTAATCGAGATACTAATTTATTCTCTTGCGAAGTATTGGGCAACCAAATCGCATCATCAAAATCAAAAATAATTTTCTTTTTTGCAATTTTTGCTATCCAATATTCGATAAAAGGATAACCCAATGGAGTTGCTTCGCGATGGATAAATACAAAATCATATTTTTTTAGATGAAATAATATTTTTATTCGCCTCAAAAAACCTTTTAAAATACCAATAATTTTTGCAAATTTATATCCTTGTTTATATAAAATTTTCCAAGTTTTTTCGTCTAAAAAAGATTGTCTATCAATTTGATGTCCATTTTCTTTTAAAAAATGAAGATATTGCTCAAACCTAAAACGTTGTGAAGGTGCTTCGCCTGCAGGATATGGGTGTAAAAATAATATTTTCACGAGTGTATTAGTGTTAAATCGGATAAAAAATTCCTTTTTTTACTTTGTAAATATTATCTAAAACGTAGGAATTAATGCCTACGTTTTAGATGTGTAATTATTTTTTTAGGTTATATTCCAAAATTTAATCAAGATTTAATGAGTTAAATTATTTCTTTGGAAATATTTTTTTGCCTCTTGCATCACTTTTGGTGATAAATAAATAGCTGAAAACATTGTCGGAATTGCCATTAAAGCATACATAATTCCAATCGTACTGACTGCCACATTCACAGATGCAACCGCTCCCAAAATAATAGAAACGACATAAAAATAGTTATAATAATGCCCATATTTCGCTCCAAACAGAAAAGAAACGCATTTCATTCCATAATAAGAATAAGAAAATAAAGTTGTCAAAGCAAAAATCAACACACACATTATCAAAATCGGCAAGCCAATATAAGGCAAACTACTAAACGCTTTGGCAGTGATAATAACACTTTCATTTTTGCCCGCACCTATCCAAGTATTTGTCATCAAAATTGCCAATGCAGTCATACTACACACCACAATCGTATCGACAAACGGATTCATCATACTCGCAATGCCCTCTCGAATTGGCTCTTGACTTTTGGTTGCTCCGTACATCATCGGAGTTGTGCCGATGCCCGCCTCATTCGAAAATGCAGCACGCCTAACGCCTATTATCATCACAGTTCCGACCGCACCTCCTGCAACTGCTTGCCCTGTAAAAGCATCATGAAAAATCAACATCACACACGCAGGAATTTGTTGAAAATTCATTATAATAATCAAAATAACACAAAAAACGTACAAAATAACCATCAAAGGAACTAAGGCAGTTGCCATTTTTGCAATGCGTTTGATGCCTCCAAAAATAATAAAAGAAGTCATTATCGCCAAAATAATTCCGATAGTTAAATCAGAATAAAAATGATTTTCGGCATCAACCCAACCATTGGGAATTAAAACCATACCACGCAAAACTTCGGTCAGTTGATTTGCTTGAAACAAAGGCAACGAGCCACCCAAACCAGCCACACAAAAAAATATAGCCAAAAAATACCATTTTTTGCCCATTCCTTCCACAATTACATACATCGGACCACCTTGTAATTGTCCCATATTATCTTTTCCACGATACATTACCGCCAAACTACACGTAAAAAATTGTGTTGCCATTCCTACCATCGCACTTATCCACATCCAAAATAACGCACCAGGGCCGCCAGTCGTAATTGCCAAAGCCACTCCGCTAATATTTCCCATACCTACGGTGGCTGCTAACGAACTTGCTAAGGCTTCGAAACGACTAATTTCGCCTTGCGTATTTGTATTTTTATCATATTTTCCACTTAAAACTTGTAAAGCGTGTTTGAAATAAAAGATAGGAATAAATTTTGAATAAATCATAAAATAAATTCCGCCGCCTACCAATAAAATAAGCAAAGGATAACCTCCAATAAAATCTTCGGCTTTAATGATAAAATTACCTAATAATTCGAGCATAGTTTTTTTGGTATAAGTATTTAATTAGATGTTTTTTGTTGTTTTTTCTTAGTTAATTTTTTCTATTTATTTCTCCAAATCTAATAAAATTTTTATTTTTTTTAAGTCAATTTGTTCATTTTCTGAGATTTCTAAAAAATATTTAGTTTGCCAAAGTTGAGTTTTTTGTGCTTGTTTATTCGTTACCAAATCCCAAGTTGGATATACTCTAATTCCACGTTTTCCGTTTCTTGTTTTGTTAGATAAAATTTTGTTTTCATCTAAAATTGCTTTAGAAAAAATAAAAACTCCAAATTTTGTTTCTTTTTTTGTGGCAATAATATAAAAATCAATCTCATCTAAAATATTAAACGGCTCTGTAATTCCTTTTTCATTACGTTTCCAAATTGTTACAAATTGTCCTGTTTTTGTGGGTGTAATTTTCGCTGTTCGAAACTTGATATTTTTATGATTAAGTCTAAAAGTATGTGCAAAGTATTCTTGACTTTCTAATTCCTTTTCCAAGTTTGTCAATTCAAGTTCACAAGGTTTAAAAATATATTTATCTATAAGTTCAATAGATGAATATGTGGTTTGTAAGTTTGTCAAATTGTTGTAAATTAGATTATATTTTTAAATTTTTATAGTTAATCCTTGGTCTGTGGCACACAGACCGAAATAAAAGTTACTAAGCTATTTTGGTCTGTGTGCCACAGACCAAGGAGAAAGTTGTGTTTTAATTTTTAATATTTACTCTTTTCGTATTTTGATTAGTTTTTCTTTGTCTTTTAATTCAATATTTTCTATCAATTCCACGTTTATTTCGATATATTCTAATTGTCTTTTTAGTTTTTCGTATAGATTGATAGAATTAATGAACTCAAAAAAATTAGATTTATTTTCTTTATTTCAATATGGGTGACATAGTTGTAAAGGCTATAAAGGCTTAAATTTAGTATAAAAGAATTTTTTGTATTTAAAACATTAATTAAAAATAGATACGACAAATTCCCGTAAGTATTTTTTATTCATTTAACCAAATACTAAAATTTAAAAGTATTGAAAAATGCCTTAATCATCTTTAAATAGCCTTTTTATGTTAAATTCAAAATGTCACTCATATTGTTATTTGATTTCAATTCTTTTTCTATATCAATATGGGTGACATTAATTTAAACTGATGAAAAAAAGCATAAAAAAAGCTAAAAAAAGCATAAAAATTACTATTTTTGTTTTTTGAATAAAAAATAAAAAATAAAATATGCTTTTAAATACATTAA
>JAAFJG010000003.1 GCA_013298075.1 Cytophagales bacterium
TTCTGAGTTTAAGCAAAATATATTCAATTTTTTTGAGAATATTAAAACTTTCAAAGATAAATTGATGTCTTTAATCTCTTGGAATTTTCATATTTCTCCAAACAAAACCAATTAATTTTAAGTATATCTGAAATAGAAAATGTTAAAATTGACCAAAAATCTGCTCCATTTTCTGTGGTTACTAATCCTGATATAATCAATAAAGACCCAAGAATTACTCCTGAAAATACGCCTTTTAAAGATAATTTGTATTTACGAGGACGCAATGATGCAAATGTTTTTTACAAAGGTTATAAAGGAGCCTCTACCGCTACTTATATTCTCAGTGCTTTCAATCCACCACTTGGATTGGCTACTGCACTTCTTTGTTCATTTAATCCACAAGATAAAAACTTAAATAATCCTTATCCTGATTTGATGAAAGATGCTGATTATATGCGTGGTTATAGAGAGCAAGCAGGTAGTATAAAAAGGCAAAAAGTGTGGGCAAATTTTGGATATGGCGTTTTGACTTTAATAGGTTTTTTTGCTCTTATTTTAGTATTATTATTACAAAGATAAATATTAACTGATGTTACGCAGCCTTTAAATAATATTTGTAATAAGTAGATTTTCTTTCATTTTATTCTGCTTTCTTAATTCTATATTCATTGAAAATCAATATTTTATGATAATGAAATTACCATTTTACAAATTAAAATTTTACCTTGCGTAACATCAGTATTAGTATTTTTTAAATGAAAGAGATTTTAGCACACAGATAACACGGATTTAGCGGATTAATACGGATTTTTTTCTTTTTTCTCAAATTTTTAATGATTTTTGTCAATTTTTGGCTACCATTTAAAAAACTCTATTAAAAAAAAATATTTTAATGCTCTATACAAATTTTCTAATAACCAAATGTATTGATAATAATTAAAAGTACTTCTTTAAAAAAAAACTTTTTTTTGAAATTTTTTAAGATTTTTTTGTATTTTTTCTTTATTTACTTTAATATTGTAGCTCAATTATAAAAATAAAGAACAATGAAAAAATATATATTATTATACTTACTTTTATTTACATTGACATTCGTTTGTAAAGCACAAGTAGATACTCAATTTTGGTTTGTCGCTCCTGATGTGGTCAGTATTGCACAAGCACACGCAGATAGACCTGTTTTTTTTACAATAGTTACTGGTAGTACAGCAGCTGCGGTTACGTTTTCTATACCTGCCAATAATACTTTTACGCCTGTCACATTTAACGTTCTTGCCAATAGTACTCGGAATTATGAACTTACTTCTATCATAGAGTTTGTAGAAAATAGACCTTTTGGACAAGTCAATAACACAGGTTTTTTGATAACTTCCACTGCTCCCATTAGTCTTTATTATGACGTGAGAGGTATAGGTTCTTTTAATGCAGACCCTAATTTGAATCAACTATTTCCACTTAATCCTGAGATTTTTGGTTTAAAAGGAAGTAAAGCATTAGGAAAAACTTTTTTTATTCCTTCTCAAAATTCATTTTCAAATGCCGTATCAGAAGCAAGAGAAAGTATTGATATTGTAGCTACAGAAGATAATACTTTGGTTACTTTTAATCTCACAAGTCAAGCACAACGCTCGCCAACAGAGTATCAATTCAATCAAGATTATACAATTACTTTGAACAGAGGACAAACATTTGCCCTAAAAGGAACGACAGGACATAGTAGTTTTTCATTCAAAGGCTCACGAATACAATCAGATAAACCGATTGCAGTTACAATCAGTGATGATTCGATAGATAGAGGTGGCTCTTGGGATTTGATAGGTGATCAATTATTGCCCGTAGAAAAATGGGGAACTGAATATGTAGTCGTAAGAGGTTTAGCAGGCGCAGGACAAGACAGAGTGTATATAGTGGCTGCCAATGATAATACTTCTGTTACTTCAAATGGAGTTGTAAATATCATCAATCGTGGACAACAATTTGAACTCAATGATATATCTACTACTGCGTCTGTTTATATTACTTCTACGAAGCCGATTTGTGTGATGCACTTAACAGGACATATTGGAAATAATAATAATGGCATCGAAAGTAACTCATCGATTATTCCACCTTTATCTTGTGGTGGTTCGACAAGTTTATCTTTTACGAGAAATACGCCCAATGATTTTAGTATGTATGTTTTGGTGAAAGATATAGCCAAAGGTGGTTTTTCTATCAATGGTAATGCTGCTTTATTAACCGCAAGCGATTTTGTGGCTGTGGGGACTTCGGGCTGGTCTTTTGCTAATAAAAGTTTCGGAACTGCGCAAATTGCTTTTGCTGTCAATGCTAATGGAAGTCATATTATTTCGAATAGTATAGGCAATTTTCACTTAGGAATTTCTTCTGCTTTTCGGAATGCAGCCAATAATGTGGTCGGTTCAAATTGTGCTTATTTCTCAAATGTAGAACAAATTGCGGTTGATTTGGGCGCGGATAGGAGTATTTGTCAAGGACAATCTATTATTTTAGATGGTGGAATTGGTAATGGTTCGAGAATTTATAGATGGTCAACTCTGGGTAATCCGACCACGCAAACTATTTCTGTGAATACATCAGGAACATATAGTGTAACGGTAACAGAAGGCACTTGTTCAGCCACTTCACAAATGACCTTGACCGTCAATCCTATTCCAACGCCCTCAATTATAACTAATTTTAATGCTACTTATTGCACCACACAACCGCCAATTCCGATTGTGGTTACGCCTGCGGGAGGAATTTTGACTATCAATGGAGTACAAAATACGACTTTTAATCCTGCTATTTTGGGAGCAGGAAACTATACGATTGTTTATACATTAACCCAAAATGGTTGCACGAACACAAGCACAAAAAATGTGCAAGTGAATAATTGTTTGGTCAAAGATTTGTTTATTCCTGATTTATTTTCGCCCAATCAAGATGGAAAAAATGATAAATTTATAATTGCGGGAGAAATTATCAATGATTTTAGAATTAAAATTTTTACAAGATTTGGTACTTTGGTTTATGAAGGAAGTTTTCAAGACGCAAGCGTAAATGGTTGGGACGGCACGTATAATGGCGTACAACAACCCGCAGGCGTATATATGTGGCAAATCAGCGGAGAAAATATATCTTATAAAAATAAAAATACAGGTTATTTTTCATTGATTAGATAATATTTAAAAAAATAAATGTACTCCAAAAATATGTTTCGTTGTTTTTGGAGTATATTAATAAAAAAATAAAGGCACATCAAAAATTATTGTGGAAGTAATTTTATTCTAATATGAATAGCCATTTATTTTGAAAAATACAGGGATTTTGGCTAAGGCAAATGATTGAATTTTTTATTATCCTCCAGATAAATTTGGAGGCGGTTCAAAAAACACGTTTCAAAAAAATCATTTTTTGCATAAATTTTCTGAGAATCAGTCTAATTAAACGGTTTTATTACCAAATCTAATAATCAATTCTGCTACTATCATATTCGGAACCCAACTCAACCAAGCCGTTAGCCAAATCGTTGTGGTATATGGCACTCCCCAATCTAAACTCAAAATTGGCACCCAAATTCTAAGCATTACGGCAGAAAAAGTCAAGGCAAAACTTCTTATCATCCAAATTTTATGCGATTCTACTTGTTTTTGTCTGATTTTTTGATAGGCAATATAAGAAATAGAAATCCAAAGAATGGATAATAAAGTAAAACCAATTTGTGCTAATCTGCCTCCATTCGCAAAAAAAGCCATATACAAACCGCTTGGCGAAGCAATAAACAGCACACAAAAAATATAGGCTTTACCTAATTGTCGATGTAAAAATAAATATTTTTTTCGGAAAGAAGAAATAAACAAAAAGGGTCCGATTGCCAAACAAATAATACTTCCCATTACGTGCATATAAAACGCAGACATCCACCACACGTCACGTATAAAAGCCTGTTTTTGTAATAAAAAACCTATATCTGTTTTAAAAGATAAATATTCAAAAGTTATCAGACTTAAATACACAGATAAAAAAGCAATAATTACCCAAAAAAAACGTCTTAATCCAATAATTGCTATCATTTTTATATTTCGTTAAGGTAGAGAATTATCATTATTTTTAGTTTTTAATCTTCATTATTTTTTGGCTTTGAGTGCCTGTCAAGAATACTATCTTCTTCATCTATTTTAATTCTCATACCCATTTTTTCTTGGACTACATTTTGTAAAAGTTGGTTAGATTTTACTAATTTTTCGTTTCTCTGTTCCAAATCATCAATGATTTTTTGGTATGCGTCATTTTTGAATAAATTGATTTTATACAATAAAAAAATAGACCAAAATACACATAAAATTAAAAAAATAATTCCTCCGTCCCAGCCTGTCAAATAAGTAAATATTGCCCAAGTAAAGCCCAATTCACCTATACGCGACAAGAATCCTTCAAAATCTTTTCCGTTTAGATGTATTTCTACAATTGGTTTTTCATTTTCCATTTTTTATTTATGATATTTTTGAAAAGAAACGAAATATTTTTTCAGTTCCTCCTGTATGATTATTGACATAATTTTTACAAATTTCACCTATTTCTTTTCTTTTTTCTTCGTCTGCATATAATCTATCAAAGTAAAGTTCTAATTCTTCTGGATTACTGATAGAAAAAGCCCCGCCATCTTCTACTAAGTCTTCTGCTTCAGGGAATTTTTCATATTTATCTCCAAAAAAAATAGGCACGCCAAAAGTCGCTGGCTCCAAAATATTATGCAAACCTTCTCCAAAAGCCCCACCTATATACGCAAAATCCGCATACGCATAGATGCGTGAAAGCATACCAATATTATCAATAATCAACACATTTTTTTTGATAAAATCTTTATTTTCTGCGATTTGAGAATATCTAATGGTATCTTTTAATTCTTCTTCTATTCTTTCTAAAATATTTTCTTTGATTTCGTGAGGAGCAATAATTACTTTGATAGGTTGTTGAAAATTATTTAAAAATGGAATAATCACATCTAAATCTTTATTCCAACAACTTCCTATCACAAATATTTTTTTATCTTGTTGAAAATTAGCAATTTGAGGCAAATGCACCAAAGAAGTAGAAGTTTCTTTTACTCTATCAAAACGTGTATCGCCCACATTGATAACGTTGGTGATTTGATTATTTTCTAATACATCAATTGAGTTTTCATCTTGTACAAATATTTTTGTAAAATTACTAATTATTTTTTTAAAAGGCTGTCCATACCATTTAAACATAAATTGCTCGGCTCTAAAAATAGCAGAAAATAACACACAAGGTATATTTCTTTTTTGAATTTCATTCAAATAATGAAACCAAAAATCATATTTTATCCAAAAAACATAGACAGGTTTTACTAAATTTAGTAATTTTTTGGCATTTTTGGGCGTATCCAATGGTAGATAAAAAATATAATCCGCGTGTTCATAATTTTTATTTACCTCAAAACCAGAAGGCGAAAAAAAAGTAATCAATATTTTATGGTGATTGTTAGCTTGCAATTTTATTTTTTCTATCAAAGGGCGTGCTTGCTCAAATTCACCCAAGGAAGAAGCGTGAAACCAAATAATAGAATCCGTATTGTTGGCAAAGGCTTTTTCTAAGGAAATCCAAATATTTTTTCTACCATTTTTCCAAGCCTTTGCTTTTGCATTAAACAAAGAAACAATGCTAATTAAAAAACCATACAAATAAATAAATAACGTGTAAAAAAATATCATTCAAAATAAAAAATAGAAGGAAGTATCATCTAAGTTTATGCAAAATTATTGATATTTTTTTAAATTATTTGTAATTATTTGATTTATTTTTAGAATAATAATTTTTTAACCAAAAAAAGATTTTCTTAGGAGTAACAAAATCAAAAAAATCAAAAAATACCAAAAAATACCAAAAAAATCGAAATATTTACATCAATTCTTATAAATTTTATATTTTTTATTACCTTTGCAAAGTTATTTTTATTTTTCAAATGTAGATTTATTTTTTATGCAATATTATAACTCAATTATCGAAACTATCGGTAACACTCCTCTTGTCAAACTCAATCGTATTTTTAAAGGAATCAAAGGAACAGTGTTAGCAAAAGTCGAATATTTTAACCCAGGTAATTCTGTCAAAGATAGAATGGCGGTCAAAATGGTAGAAGACGCTGAAAAAGCAGGACTTTTGAAACCCGGCGGCACCATCATCGAAGGGACCTCAGGCAACACAGGAATGGGCTTAGCCTTAGCCGCAGTTGCCAAAGGTTACAAGTGTATTTTTACAATGGCTGACAAACAATCGCAACAAAAAATCGATATTTTACGTGCCGTAGGGGCAGAAGTATATGTTTGCCCAACCAACGTCGCCCCCGATGATCCTCGCTCTTATTATTCGGTAGCACGCCGTTTGAACAAAGAAATTCCTAATTCTTTTTATCCAAATCAATACGATAATTTGTCTAATGCCACAGCACATTATGAAACTACGGGACCTGAAATTTGGAAACAAACCGAGGGAAAAATTACGCATTATGTATCAACCGTAGGCACAGGCGGGACTATGTGTGGGGCTGCCAAATATTTAAAAGAACAAAATCCAGATATTTTTACGTTGGGAATTGATACGTATGGCTCTGTTTTCAAAAAATATAAAGAAACAGGAATTTTTGATGAAAACGAAATTTATCCTTATTTAACCGAAGGTTTTGGAGAAGATATTTTACCAAAAAATGTAGATTTTAGTTTGATAGATTTATTCATCAAAGTTACAGATAAAGATGCTGCGATTATGGCTCGAAGACTATCCAAAGAAGAAGGTCTTTTTATAGGTTGGTCGTGTGGTTCTGCGGTTTTTGGTGCGTTGGAATATGCTCGCCAAAATCTAAAAGAAGACGATGTGATGGTGATTATTTTGCCCGACCACGGCACGCGTTATTTAGGAAAAATTTATAATGATGCTTGGATGAAAGACCACGGATTTTTAGAAATGCGTGATTTTGGCACTGCCAGAGATATAATTAAATATCACCAAAAACAAGGACGAAAAGAAGTTATCACGATTGATAAAGGTACAAAAGTAATAGATGCCATTAAAATAATGGGAAAAGAAGGCATTTCACAACTTCCAATCACTGATGGAGAACATTTTATCGGTAGTATTACTGATTCAAAATTGTTGTATCAAATGATTGAAACGCCTGAAATTAAAGACCAATTAGTAACAGAAGTAATGGGAAAACCTTTTAAATTTGTGGCTTTGGACAATACAATTGACGTTTTGTCGTCTTTGATTGACCAAGATAATAAAGCACTTTTGGTACGTGATGACTTGTATAGAATTTATATTATTACGCAAGCCGATTTATTGGAAGCAATCTCAAATTAAGTTAAAAAATAAAGTCAAATTATTGTTTTTTTAGATAATAATTTGACTTTTTTAAGATAAAATGAACAACGAAAATATTATTTCTATCAAAAATTTGTCTGTTAGTTATGGCGAAAAAAATGTATTAGAAAACATTACATTTGACATTCCTGCGGGCATAATGTGTGGAATTGTGGGTATGAATGGATCAGGAAAAACCACACTTTTGAAGTCTATTTTACAACTTGTCAAGATAAAAAGTGGAGAAGTTAAAATTTTTGATACAGATTTAAAAAACGTAAGACAAAAAATTGCGTATATTCCACAAAGAGCAAGCATCGATTGGGATTTTCCTGCTATGGTGGCAGAAGTAGTGATGATGGGCAGAATCAATCCTAAAAATTTATTTTCAAGACCTCAAAAAGAAGACAAAGAAATTGTACAAAAATCATTAGAACAAGTAGGTTTGACAAATTTTGCTCATAGACAAATTTCAGAACTTTCAGGTGGACAACAACAACGTACTTTTTTGGCGCGTGCTTTGGCACAACAAGCAGAATTATATTTATTTGATGAACCTTTTGCAGGCATAGATAGAGCAAGCGAAGATGCTATTGTATTGATTTTGAAGGAGTTACAAAAACAAGGAAACACTATTATTATCATTCATCACGACCTAAATTCTATCAAAGAATATTTTAATGAATTGATTTTATTGAATAAAATTTTGGTAGCAGCAGGAAAAACGGAAGAGATTTTTAATAAGGAAAATCTCGAAATTACTTATAATGGACGTTTGCCAATGTTTTTGTGAGAAAATAGGTAGGATAACATTTTTTTTATCTTACCTATTTGTATTTTTGATAAATAACCAAAAACTATTTTGTCTGCATTTTTATTTTTCTTTCGATTCTTTCGAGTGCCTTTTCAAGTTGTCTGATATGTTTTTTATCTTCTTCTTTATTTTGTTTGATTAAATCTGTTTTAGATTGGGTAAGAAATTTTTTAAATTCGTATAAACTTTGAAGAGATAATTCAAAATTTTTATTATCTTTATTTTCTTTGTTAGTTGTTTTACTTTCGTTAGATTTAACTTCTTGTTTTTCGCCTATTTTTGCTAATAATCTGGCAGTTTTTTTAATATCTTCATATTTTACCACCTTTCTCACGCTATATGCGAGCAGTAAAATATCCTCGAATATTTTTTTGTTCATTTCTGTACTTTCTTGTTTATATTCTTTGACAGACAAAACAAGATTTTTTATTTCTGTTTCTGTTAGTTCTTTTGAATTAGAAACAGAAAGATACATTTGTTCGAGTGTTCTTTCTGTTTTTAAGTCCTCTCTTTGATTGTTATTTTTAGTTTGACAAGTTGCAAAAAAAAAGCAGAAAAAATATTTTTACAAAAATGATTTTCATTGGATTTAAAATTTAAAATGTGAGAAATTACCATTATATTTCAGGATATAATTACTTGTTAAAACGTTTTTATTCGAAAAAAGTTTGGTTTATTTTATAAAATTTTATAAAATAAACTAAACTTTACAACTCATTTTATATTTTTATTTTTCTGATAATTCCATCCAACGCATACTTTTTTCGTCCAATTCTTTGGCAATATTTTCCAATTCTTTGGCTGTTTTTGTAATTTCTTCGTGAGAAACTCCAACGGCATTATTCAGTTTTTCAGTGAAATTTTTATGTTTATTTTCGAGAGTAGGAATTTCTTGTGCCAATGTTTCCAATTCTTTTTGTTCTTTGAATGATAGTTTTTGTGAACGTTTTTGCGTGATTTGATTCAAAGCATTTGTTTCTTTTTTGGCTGCTTCTTCTTGGGCTGCCAACTCTTTTTCGTATTCCATTGTCGCACTATATTCAGAATAAGTCCCATTAAAATCTCTCATTTTTCCTTCGCCTTCCAATGCCCAAATATGATCCACCAATCTATCCATAAAATATCTATCGTGTGTTACGACCAATAAACAACCTTGAAAATCTGCCAAAAAATCTTCCAAAATTTGTAAAGTGATAATATCTAAATCATTCGTTGGCTCATCTAAAATCAAAAAATTAGGATTTTGTGCCAAAATTGTCAATAAATACAAACGCCTTTTTTCGCCTCCACTCAAAGTCGAAACATATGTATATTGTTGTTTAGGCGGAAATAAAAATCTTTCCAACAAATTCATAGGCGTAACCGTATGATTTTTACCAATCGTAATCACCTCCGCAATATCCGTAACGACCTCAATAACTCTTTTATCTTCAGGCAATTTTAGTCCATCTTGTTTATAATAACCAAAACGAATCGTTTCACCAACTTCTATCACGCCTTTTTGTAGTGCGATTTGATTGGTTAAAACGTTCAAGAGAGTAGATTTTCCTACGCCATTTTGTCCAATTACGCCAATTTTTTCGCCTTTTTTAAATATATATGAAAAGTCATCTAAAATTTTAAAATCGCCAAAACTATGTGATAAATTTTTTATTTCCATAATTTTACCGCCAATTCTTTGCATATTGATAGACATCGAAAGGTTTTCTTTTTTGAGATTGGTACTTGCTTTTTGCTTCAATTCTTGGAAAGCATCAACTCTATATTTTGCTTTTGTACCTCTCGCTTTGGGCATTCTTCGAATCCAATCTAACTCTTTACGCATCAAATTGCGTGCTTTCATTACTTCTGAAGCCTGATTATATTCTCTTTCTTCTTTTTTTTCTAAGAAATAAGAATAATTTCCTTTGTATTTATATAATTGACCATCAGCCAATTCAAAAATATGATTACAAATATTTTCCAAAAAATATCTATCGTGTGTTACCATCAAAATCGTTAAATTTTGTTGCGTCAAATATTCCTCCAACCATTCAATCATTTCTAAATCTAAATGATTCGTTGGCTCATCAAGAATAATAAATTCAGGATTTGACAATAAAACTTGTGCCAATGACAAACGCCTTTTTTGTCCACCCGAAAGCAAGTCGAGTGAGCGTGTCATATCACTAATTTTTAGTTTCGTTAAAATTTGTTCTACCTTTTGTTCAAAATCCCAAGCCTTTTCGCTTTCCATTTCGTTCATAGCTTTGTCGATTTTTTTGGCATCATTCGAGAGCAAAGCTTGTTCATAATTTTTGATAATTTTTAAGGTAGAATTGTCGTCATTAAAAATAACATCTTCTATATTTTTTGCGTCCTTAAAATTTGGTTCTTGGGCTAAAAATGCAATTCTTACATCTTTTTTGAAGGCAAAACTTCCGCTATCTAAGTCTTCTGTGCCATATAATACTTTAAAAAGAGAAGTTTTTCCTGTGCCATTTTGAGCAACTAAGGCAATTTTATCTCCTTTTTCTAATCCAAAACTAATATTTTGAAACAAAATCTTTTCGCCATAAGATTTTGTAAGATTTTCTACTGATAAATAATTCATAGTGCAAAGGTACAATAAATACACTAAAATATAGAAAAATAAAGCAATTTTATTCAAAAATATACAAAAAGCCTACAAAAACTGATATTTTTGTAGGCTTTCGAATGTATTATTATCCTCCAAATAAATCTGGAGGCAATTCAAAAAAACTTATTTTTTCTTTCCTTTTTTGTCTTCTTTTGGTTTTTCTTTCGGTTTTTCTTTTTTATTTTTTTCGAATTGATTATCACCTAACATTTCTTGCAAATGTCCATCAATTTCTTGTTGTTTTTGTTTCGAATATTTTCCTGTGGTATGATAAACAATTTTTCCACTTTTATCTAACAAATAAAAATAAGGCAATTTTCTTTCCTCTTTATCTGTACCCAATGCTAAATCAGGAAAACTTTCGAGGCTTTTTCCTTTTACTACTAAAATATGTTCTTTCCAATGCGGTTTTACATTTTCTTCGAGTTTAGATTTTACTTTCCCAGATACAATTCTTTTCGCACCTGTCAATAAAACCACAAATTTAATATTGGCATCATAAGGCTCAAAATCAAACAAATTAGTTCCGGGCGCTTGAATAAATAAATCAAAAAGAGGTTGTCGCCACGCTTTCAAAAACTCTTCTGCATCTTCCGAATAAGCAATCGCAACCAAAGTAACTTTGTTGTTAGACATAGGAATCGAAGTTTCTTTTCCTAATAAATTATCACCTGACATGGAAGGGTATTTTTTTCCTACTTGTGCAAAAGTGGTAGAAATAATAAAAATAAATAGCGAATAAAAAAATAAATGTTTCATTTTTCAATCAAATGTTTAAAAATAAATTATCTATAAAAACTCCCTCACCTTTGGGGAGGGCTGGGGTGCATAATTTTATCAAAAAGCCCCACCCTAACCCTCCCCAGCGGTGAGAGAACTAAAATAGTTTTTTAATACCACAATGATAACGAAAAAAAATGTAATTATATCAAAAATAAAAATATTTTTTTATTTTTATTTTTTATGTGTAAAAACTCTTGTCAAACCTTTTGAATTGGTTAAAGTAAGCGTCTTTTTTTCTTCATTATATTTTAATTTTACTTTACCTTCTTTTTTAAGCGTAATTTCAAAAGGTATATTACCAGTGATTACATCTTCCATATTATTGACTGCGGCTTCTTCGGGAACGGATTGTGGGGTGGGCATATAATAAAATTTACCAAAACCGACAGGCGTGTAAATAGCATATAATCTTTCTTTTCCACACTCAAAACCTTCTTCCCAAAAAAAATTTTGTACTGAACTATCACCTTTTCCTTCTTCTGTGAGTTGCAAAATAAACATTTGTGGACGTAAAATATATCTTTTTTTTGTTTTTGGATGTTCGATTTTTACTTCTCCTACTTTATCATAATCCCCTTGAAAATTTTCATAATCACCCAACAGAGTCATTTTTATTTTTTCTTTGTCTTTGCTTTCTCTGTAATAAATTTGTTTTGTTTGTTCTTGATTTTCGACATAAAAAAAAGCTGTTTTTTTGGGTTCTCTTAATGAATATTTGAAGTTATTTTGTGCTGTGATATTTTGAAAAAACATCAAAAATAAATAGGATAATAAAAAATATTGTTTCATACAGTTAAATTTAAAATAGTTTATAACTTTGATTTTATACGTTTTTTTAGTGTAATTGTTTGGAATTTGTATAATATTATTTTATAAATTTCCATGAATTATCTTGAAAATATTTAACGTATTTTTGATAATAAAAATTGAATAAATTTTTGGAATATCGAATAAAAATCACTACATTTGCGTAGTTATTTTACTTTTCAAGTTATATACAATAATTTGCGTTAAATTATCGAACTCTCTTATATTTTTTATCACAAAAATTTTAGTTATGAAAAGACTTATTATTCTTTTGGTTCATGGGAAGTTATTGCGGAGCTAATTTTTTTCTATAGTATGAATAATCTTTTATTAAAAAATATAGAAAAATATCCATCTCACAAACATAAAAATTTTGGCTAAAGCCAAGAATTGAATTTTATATTAGTATTTTTTAAATGAAAGAGATTTTAGCACACAGATACGAATTTAGCGGATTAATACGGATTTTTTTTCTTTTTTCTCAAATTTTTAATGATTTTTGTCAATTTTTGGCTACCATTTAAAAAACTCTATTATCCTGCAGATAAATCTGGAGACAATTCAAAAAACACATATCTTATTTTTAAGTTTACAAAGTTAAACAAAATATATCTTTCTTCAAAAAAATTAGATATAAAACTAATAAAATTTTATTTTCTTGTTTATTATTCAACAAATATTTTTTAACTTTGCAAAAGTTAGAATTAAATTTTTCACTCAAAAGAAGTAAAAACGTGTCAATTTTTTCAAAAATTATCAAAGGAGAAATTCCTTGTTATAAAATAGCAGAAGATGAAAATTGTTTTGCATTTTTAGACATCAGCCCCAAAGCAAAAGGACATACATTAGTTATTCCTAAAAAAGAAGTAGATTATTTGTTTGATTTAGAAGAAGAAGAATATATTGCCTTACAAAAATTTGTCAAAAAAATTGCAAAAGCACAAAAAAAAGCGTTTCAATGCCAGCGAATTTGTACGGCTGTGATTGGGTATGAAGTTCCACACGCGCATGTACATCTACTCCCAAGCAATAGTATGGCAGATGCGACGCTTTCAGGCAAAACAAAAATATTTTCAAAGGAAGAGATGCAAAAAATTGCAGAAGGAATTCAGAAAAATTTGGAATAATAAATTAAATTTTGATGCCCATCAGTGTAATATCATCTCTTTGAGTGGCATTTTGTTGATGGTCATTTAATTTTTTTTCGAGCATAATTTTTTGGTCTTTCAAAGACAAATAAGCAGAATTTCGTAAAAATTCTTTGAGTTGTGTACTGCCAATTCTTTTCTTTTTAGGATTGGCTTGGTCTGCATATCCATCGCTTGCTAAATAAATATTGCTACCAATTTTTAGATTTAATTCTTGATTTTGATAATATTTTTCTCTACTTCCTGCAAATCCAATCGGTTCAGAAGTACCAATAACTTCTATCAGTTCCAATTCTTTATCTTCTTTTTTCTCCTCTACAATCCAGAGTGGTCTTTTTGCTCCTGCATATACTAATTGTACACTTTGTTCCAAATATTGAAATCTACAAAGAGCAACCTCCATACCAATAGCAATATTTTCTGTTTGTCTTTCGATAATATTTCCCAACCCTTCATTCAATAAATGTAATATTTGTGCGGGAGAATAAATATGTTGTTGATTGATAATTTCATTCAATAAAGTATGCCCAATCATAGTCATTAATCCACCAGAAACGCCATGACCTGTGCAATCTACCACCGCCACAAATTTATATTTATCTAATTTTGCTACCCAATAAAAATCGCCAGAAACAACATCTTTTGGTTTAGAAATAATAAAATAATCGCTTAAAATTTGTTGAATTTTATCATCGGGAGGTAAAATAGATTGCTGAATTGTTTCTGCATATCGAATACTATCTGTGATTTTGATATAAGTTCTTTCTAATTGATTAGATTTTTCTTCTAATAAATCACTTTTGGTTTCTAATTCTGTTTTTTGTTGTTGAATTTCTAAATTTCTTTGCCTTAATTGTTCATTTCTGAGTCTAATATCTCTGCGACTTTTATAAATTACGTACAAAAATCCACCTGCTAAAATCAACATCAAAACAGACACAATATTAATCACAAATTGTAATCTTACATTTCTTTCTAATTCTTGTCTTTGTTTATTTTCTATTTTTTCATTTTCAGCTTTGGCTGCGATAATTTCTTTTTGAATTTTTGATTCTCTATCTTTTATATCATATCCTAATCGACTTTGAATATCAGAAAAAGCAAAAACTTCGCTTTCATTATACAAAGAATCATGATAAGCTTTGAATAATTTGAAATTTTGAAAGGCAAATACTTGATTATTATTGGCTTCGTGTGCCAACGCCAATTTTTGATAACTATCTCTAATAATTTTTTTAGAATTGAGTTCTTTGGCAATTTGAAGGCTTTTAAAATAATGATCTATTGCTTTTGGGTATGTTTTGATGCGCATATATACATCACCAATACCAATATAACTAACGGCTGTTCCTTCGTTATAATGTGCATTTTCGTATAATTTTCGTGCTTCTAAATATAAAACTAATACTTCATTGGGCGAATATCCTGTCAGATTATAAATATTTGCTTTCCCTATCAAATTACGGGCTAGTTCGCGTGAATTATTGGGCATTCTTCTAAAAATAATCTCTCCTTTTTTATAATATTCTAAACCCGTATTTAATAATTTTTTGCTTACAAACCATTCTCCTATATTCGTTTGACAAGTCGCAATCAATAATTGATCTTGTAAATCGGTTGCCATTTTGAGGGCTTGGTCATAATTATCTTTGGCTAGATTATAATTTTTAGCACTAAAATAAGTTTCACCTATCCACGTCAAACTGATAGCAATTTCTTGTTTAGCATCTATTGATTCAAATAATTTGATACTTTCTTGATATTGTACGAGGGCTTGTTGATAATTTCCGAGATTATGATAAGTTCTTCCTATCAATCTAATGGCGGTTGCTTCTCCTTTTCTATTGCCTTTTTCTTTAGAAAATTTGGCAGAACGAACAAAATATTCTAAGGCTTTTTGGTATTTTTCTAAGGCATAATACGCTTTGGCAATTTGAATCAAAGCCTCACCAATTCCTATATTAAAATTACTTTTTTCCGCAATCAAAAGTGCTTGTTGTGCATATAATAATGACCTTTCTGTTAAATTATCTAAAATACTTTTAGACATCATTATCAGTTTACGTGCTTTTTCGTTTTCAGAATTATTATCTTTTTTTAATAGCACTTCCAAACTATCTTTCGAAGTTTTTTGGGCTATTAGATAATTTTGAGCAAGAAAAAATAAAAATAAAATAAATAGAAAACGCATTTGAACAAGTAATTTAGTCTTTAAAGTACAAAAATAATGCGAATATGTATCAATTACTAATTTTTAAGTAAAAACTTTTTTATTTATATAAATATAAATCCTTCTTCGTTTGTTTTTGGGTCAATTTGATAATCTAAAATGCTGTTAATTACATACATAAATTGCATTTTTTTAATAATTATTCTGATATTATTCTCAAAAAAAATTTCATCATTTTCTTTTATTGTATCGAACCCCATATATAAATTCTGGTTACAACCTGTTCCTTTGCTCCCAATTCGGAGTCCATATTCTTCTCCAATATTTTTATGTTGGATAATTTCGATAATTTTTTGTTGTGCTTTTGAAGTAATGGTAATTGGTAAATTCATTTTTTGGTTTGATTTTAAGGGAGCATATAAAAAATAAACTACCCACTCAAAAAAACCTATTTTTAGTTCCCTCACCGCTGAGGAGGGTTAGGGTCAGTGTTGTTAAATTCTTTTTTTTTAACAAGTAAAATAGAAATTAACTTGTATAATATTCTGTAAAAAATCTATAATTTTTTGAAAATCTTATAGATTTGGCAAATTATATTTTGATTTGTAAAATAATTTACCTGACAAATATTAGAACTTAACAACACTGACCCCAGCCCTCCCCAAAGGTGAGGGAGTTTTTTTGGGTATAATATTTTCTACTTAGTCCCTAAAAGGTTATGTTTATAAAAAAACTTTCCAAAAGAAAAATATAATTTACCTTTGAAAAGTCTTTTTTTTGAAACTAATTATATCAATATTTTCTAATCTAAATCAGAAAAATCAAAATCTTCTAAAAACTTTGTCGTAAAATCTCCTTCTCTAAATTTTGGATTATCCATCAATTTCAAATGAAAAGGAATAGTTGTTTTTACGCCTTCAATCACAAATTCTTGCAAAGCACGTTTCATTCTGATAATTGCTTCTTCTCTGGTTTGCGCACTCACAATCAATTTTGCGACCATCGAATCATAAAAAGGTGGAATCGTATAACCTGCATAAATATGACTATCGACTCGAATCCCATGACCGCCCGGAATATGTAAATTTATAATTTTACCCGGACTTGGACGAAAACCATTTTTTGGGTCTTCTGCATTGATACGACATTCAATAGCGTGTAATTGTGGCTCATAATTTTTACCAGAAATAGCAATTCCCGCCGCAATTTTAATTTGTTCTTTTATCAAATCAAAAGTGGTAACTTCTTCAGTGATTGGGTGTTCTACCTGAATACGTGTATTCATTTCCATAAAATAGAACTTTCCGTATTTATCCACCAAAAATTCGACCGTTCCTACGCCTTCATATTGAATAGAAGAAGCCGCTTTGATGGCTGCCTCTCCCATCGCTTTGCGCAATTCGGGAGTCATAATAGGCGAAGGAGTTTCTTCGACTAATTTTTGATGTCTTCTTTGAATACTACAATCTCTTTCAGATAAATGGCAAACCGTTCCGAACTGATCGCCTGCAATTTGAATTTCGATATGTCTTGGCTCAACTACAAATTTTTCCAAATATAAACCATCATTGCCAAAAGAAGCTCCTGATTCTTGTTTGGCTTCGTGCCATGCTTTTTCAAATTCTTCTTCAGATTTAATCACACGCATACCACGTCCGCCTCCGCCTGCTGTGGCTTTGATAATAACAGGATATTCAATTTCTTTGGCAATTTTTTTACCTTGTTCTATTGATTCTAACAATCCATCAGACCCCGGAATAATTGGTACTCCTGCCGATTTCATCGTATCTTTTGCAGTAGATTTATCACCCATTTGGTTAATTTGTTCGGGAGTTGCTCCGATAAATTTAAAACCATTTTGTTGGCATATAGCCGAAAATTTAGCATTTTCAGATAAAAAACCATACCCTGGGTGAATGGCATCAGCATTTGTAATTTCTGCTGCTGCAATAATATGTGGAATATTCAAATAAGAATCTTTGCTTGCTGGTTTTCCGATACAAACCGCTTCATCAGCAAATCTTACGTGCAAGCTATCTTTATCAGCAGTTGAATAAACAGCCACTGTTTTGATGCCCATTTCTTTACAAGTACGAATAATACGCAATGCAATTTCTCCTCTATTAGCAATTAGTATTTTTTTAAACATATTCCTCTTTTTATTTAGGCTCTACCAAAAATAAAGGTTGGTCATATTCGACAGGTGTGGCATTTTCCACCAATACTTTCACAATTCTACCCGAAATTTCTGATTCAATTTCGTTAAATAATTTCATTGCTTCAATAATACAAACTACTTGTCCTATTTTTACATCATCACCTACATTGACAAAAACAGGTGCATCTGGATTAGCAGTGCGATAAAAAGTACCAATCATTGGTGATTTTATCGTTACTAAATTACTCGTATCTAATTTTGTTTCTTTGGCAGTTTCTTGTGTTTCTACGCGTGTTTGGGCAGGAGCTGCATATATAGGTGGCACATATACTGGAGTAGAATTGACTACATTAGTTTGTACGTTTGCGATTTGAGAATAACGCTTTACGCTTAATTTTAGGTTTTCAGTTTCTATGCTCACTTCATCAAGTCCAGCTTTAGAAATAAAATCTAATAAACTTTGAATATCGGTTGATTTCATACAGCGAAAATATATTGTTTATTTTATGAGTATTTTAAATTTGATGCAAATGTAAAAAATCAATATTAGAAATAAGAATAAAAATGATTTTTTTTTTAAAATTCTATTAAAATTTGGTTTTTTTCTACGTTATCACCTTTTTTGATACGAATATTTTTAATAATCACATCAGCAGGAGATTTTAAAATATTCTCCATTTTCATTGCTTCTAATATCAAAATTGGCTCTCCTTTTTTGACACTTTGTCCTTCTATTACTTTTATTTCCACAATCAAACCTGGCATGGGTGCTTTTAAATTTTCGGTTTTATTTTCGACCAATTTATCCATACCCATTTTTGCTAATAACAAATCTAAATTATTTTTAGCATTAATTTCATAGACATGATTATTGATACTTATCGAAAAAATTCTTTCTGTATAATCTGCTTTCAAAACATTAATCGTATAAGATTTATTTTGATGTAAAATATGATAAGATTGATTTTGTTTGAGTTCAAAAATATCTAAATTCATCAATTTTTGATTGATTTTAATACCTTCTTGTGTATTTTCAAAACTAAAATCTTGATTTTGTATTTGTATTTGATACATTTTTTTGTTTATATATTAAAATTAAAAATGATTATTATTATTTTTTGTATGATATTTTTAAAGAAGAAAAGTATTTGATAAATTAATGACCAAATTAACAAATTTGTCAGAAAACGAAATTGAAAATTTGCATAATCAAAAAATAATAACAAAGCAAGACAAAAAACGATTTTGTTCTAATAATAAAATCGTTTTTGTCTCCGAATGTTACAAATAAAATATTGCTTTTTATTTTACAATCACACCAACTGCTTCAAAAGTATATTTCTCCTCTTCTTTGTTGATTTTCGCAATTTCTTCTGAAGATTTTCCTGCGTCTTCTGCGTAATGTTTAAGCGTAGGCACATCAATTACTTCTTTTTTTGCCACGCCTTCAATAATTGCTTTTTGTCCTTTCAAATCTTTGGGAACAAAAAAACCATAATCTTTAAATTTAATCATTAGTTTTTGTCCGTTTTCCATTTCCATAGTCATCCAACAGCCTTTTTTGGTGCAAGATTGTATTATTTTTCCTGTCAATTTAGCCTTGACTTCTGCTTTACTTTTGAGCATTTTAGGTAATTTTGATACATTATTTGCACCTTTTTCAGTGATTTTTTCACCATAAAATTTGTCTTGGGCTTGTACGTAGTTGCCTAATAAGGCAAAAATAAGTACAAATAAAAATACTTTTAATTTTTTCATGAGAGATTTTTTTTATTTTATTGAGTGCAAAATTAGTACAAAAAAAATAAAATGGATACTAATAAAATGTTAATGTAATTTTTTTTAGAAAATTATGTCAAAATTTATATAATTTTAATGCGTTTTCAAAATTTATTAGCTTGATTTTGAAAAATATATCTCCTAAAAAAATATTTTCAGTCTCCGCATAATAATTCCTAAGAACCAAAAAAACTTTATAAATGTAAAAAAAAGGTTCTTAGGAAATTTGTGCAGAAAATAAAAAAAATTGAAATATGTTTTTTGAATTGCCTCCAGATTTATCTGGAGGATAATATAAAATTCAATTGTTGGCTTTAGCCGAAATCTCTACGTTTTTCAAATTGATATTTTTCTATATTTTCAAAATAAATGGCTACTTATAGTAAACCAAAAATTAACTCCGCAATAATTTCCCATGAACCAAAAAAATAAAAATCTATAATTTTTCAATCACCATCGCAGAAGCACCACCACCACCATTGCAAATGGCTGCTAAGCCATATTTGCCGTTTTTTTGGTGCAATACGTTGGTTAAAGTAGTAATAATTCGAGAGCCAGAACTTCCTAAAGGATGTCCTAAGGCTACCGCACCACCAAAAATATTCATTGTATCATAAGAAATTTCCATTACTTTTGCAAAAGACATCGCCACATTCGCAAAGGCTTCATTGACTTCAAAATAATCAATTTGACCAATAGTTAAACCTGCTTTTTTGAGTGCTTTCGGTGCAGCCAAAGTCGGTGCAGTCGTAAACCATTCAGGTTCTTGTTCTGCATCAGCAAAACTAACAATTCTTGCCAAAGGTTTCAAACCTAATTCTTTTACTTTTTCACCACTCATCAAAACCAACGCAGATGCACCATCATTAATAGTAGAAGCATTAGCAGCCGTAACCGTTCCATCTTTACTAAAAGCAGGTTTTAACGAAGGAATTTTATCGAAAAATACATTTTTATATTCTTCATCTTGTGCCAAAATAATTGGCTCTCCTTTTTTTTGTGGAATTTCAATGCCTACAATTTCATTTTTAAAAAAGCCGTTTTCTGTCGCAGCCGCCGCTTTTTTATAAGAATTGATAGCATATTCGTCTTGTTGTTCTCTTGTAAAACCAAATTTTGTGGCTGTTCTATCCGCAAAAACGCCCATCGCTTGTTTATCATACACATCTAACAAACCATCAAAAGCCAAACCATCTACCAAATTAGTATCGCCATATTTATATCCAAACCTTGATTTCATCAAATAATGAGGAATATTTGACATACTTTCCATTCCTCCTGCTACTATTACGTCAAATTCGCCCATCATAATATCCATAGATGCCAACGCAACCGCTTTCATACCTGAGGCACAAACCTTGTTTACAGTCGTACAGACCGTATTTTTTGATAAACCTGCATAAATGGCGGCTTGTCTTGCAGGTGCTTGTCCTAAGCCCGCACTTACTACATTGCCAAAATAAACTTCTTGCACTTGTTCAGGGCTGATATTGGCTTTTTCTAAAGCACCTTTGATGGCTTTTGCGCCCAATTCTGTGGCTGTAAAATTAGACAAACCACCCATAAAACTACCCATAGCAGTACGGACAGCCGATACGATATATACTTCTTTCATTTCGAATTAAATTGATAATCAATGATTTAGATAAAAAATAATGCAAACGTTTGTAATGCGTTTGAAAAGTGTTACAAAGATAATATTTATTTTATAAATTTAAAAATTATATCAAATTATTATTTTTTTGGTGGGAGATATGAATAAAAAAATCCTCACCAAAAAATATTGATGAGGAAAATAATATTTTACAAATAATACACAAACTATTGTGGTATCATTCTTAGTTCTTGATTGAGTGGTAGATTTATTGGTACACCTAAAATATTGATGGTACCGTTAGTAGTAGCCCTTAACCTCAAGGTATTTGGTGAGGTTGTTGATACAGGAATCGTAATACCAAAGGCAACACTTCCACCTGCTGTTACGCCTAATCTTGGATAAGAAAGAATCAATCTATCTTTAGTAGCGTTCAAAGCCCAAGTAGCAGGCGTAGCAATTCCTCCAATAGTTACATAATTAATACCATAAAAAGTACCAAACTTAAGTGTTACATTTGTTTGTGCATCATTTGTCTTTGTACCTCCTGGAGCTGGTGCTGAGAAATAACCTGCATCTACACTTCCAAAACCTTTCCAGGTTACTCCTGTCAAAATTGGGTCTGTAACATTAGGAGCTACAGAACTTGGATTAAGTGTAAAACGAAACTCTGAACCTGACTCTAAGTTTATTAAACCAAACAAAGAAATTGCATCAGTACCTAAAGGAGCAACCCATAATTCTGTTTCAGTTGATTTTGTAATTTTTACGCTTTGACTTGAAAAAGTTACACTGCCCGAAGTAGTATAATTAGGATACATTAAAGTTAAAGTACTACCCGCCACAGACCACGTAGCCAACGGACCTAAATTTTGTCCATTGATAACCGTAGAATTGATAGTAGATTTTGAGAAACGAATTTTTAGATACGGACTAGCTTCAGCAGGTATGCCAGCCACAACCATACCTTGCGCTTGCGTTTGCCAATCTTTATTAGCAATTAAAGCTTCAGCAGGCGTTGGTTCTGTTTCTTTACAAGACCAGAAAAATGGAATGATGAATATAAAAAGCAATAATTTTTTCATATTTTTTTTAAGAATTAATTTAAAATTTGTTATATTTATTACATACGTTAAAAATAGTTTAAAGTTTCTTTTTTTTTAGAAAATAGGACTATTTTTTTCGTTATTTTTTATTTCTGAGCCAAAAAAATCTCTGCAATCATACATCTTGCACTTCCTCCCCCATTATTTTCAATCGTATAAAGTGGTGCGTGAAAAATTCGAGTATGTTTTGATATTTTTTCAATTTGTGTATTAGTAAGACTTTTAAATGCTCTTTCAGACATCACCAAAATACTTTCGTTTTTATTGGTTTGTAATTGTAACATATTGCCCGCAAAATTTTCTAATTGTTCAAAATTGACCTCAATCAATTCTTTGTTAGTTCTTTTAAAAACCTCTATAATATTTTGTTTTTGTGATTCATTGGGGACACATTCCAAACAAATCACGCCAAAAGTATCACCTATACACATCACGACGTTGGTATGATAAATAGGTTTTTTATGTCTATCCAAAGCATCAAAAACGACCATTTCATAGTTCATTTTTTGCCCAAATTCAGTCAATAAATCTTGATTGGCTCTTGGCGAAAGACAAGCATAAGCAATTTTATTTTCTCTATCTAAAATCAAACTTCCTGTTCCTTCCAAAAATTTATTTTCCTTTTCATATCCTGAAAAATCAATGATTTGATTGACTTCGAAATCTTTTTTAAGTGTATCAATTATATCGTTTCTACGCTCCAAACGTCTATTTTCTGCTTGCATAGGATACAAAACGACTTCATTATTTTGATGAAATGAAATCCAATTATTAGGAAAAATAGAATCAGGCGTATGTGGCTCAGGCGTGTCCTCTATCACACGCACATCTACGCCTTCGTTGCGTAATTTTTCGACCATATTATCGAATTCTTGCAAGGCTTTTTTTTGTGTATCATCTGCATTTTCTCTTAGTTCGGCATTTTGAAAAGAGTTACTTTCGGCAGTTTGTGTGTTATAAGTAAATCGAACAGGACGAATCATCAAGACGTGAGAAGTAATTTGCATATTTTTTTGATATTTTTCTTTGAATATTTTTTATTTTAATGTTGCTTTTTAATTGATGATTTTTTTGTTTTTTAATTCGGCAATAGCACTTTCACTAATGCCCAATTCTCTCAAAATTTCTTCGTTGTCTTGTCCCAATAAAGGCGAGGCACGAAAGACTTCCGAAGGAGTACCCGAAAATTTGAGAGGAATACCAATATTTTTAATTTTTCCTGCGGTTTGATGTTCCACTTCTACAATCATTTTTCTTTCTTGTATATGTTCATCATTATCGAGTTCGTTTACTTCATAAATGGGAGTAATAGGCACGTCATTTTTTGTCCCTAATTCAATCCAAAAATCACTATTTTCAGTTTCAAATAAAGCCGACAAATCATTTTTCCAAACATCAAATTGTTCTTTATTGGGAGCAATCATTCGATTTAACCATTCATTTTTTTGAATAATTTGACAAAATTTTTGCCAAAATTTAAACTCCAACGCACCCAAAGCAATGTATTTTTTATCTTTACAACTATAAATATTATAGTTAATCATTCCTCCTGATAAAAAAGAAGTATCTCGATTTTCGGGCTTTCCAACTATCCAATTCCACGCTAAAGCATTGATAGCCAATGGCATAGCCCCATCTAACATTGCCACATCTATCCATTGTCCTTCGCCTGTACGCGTGCGAGCATACAACGCAGACAAGCACGCAATCACCGCCATATAACTTCCGCCTGCAATATCTGCCATTTGTACGTTGGGCATTTGTGGAGCGGAAAGTTGGTTGCCTGATAACCCTCCTGCAAAACCAATATAGTTGAGGTCGTGTCCTGCCAAATCTTTATATTTTCCTGTTTGTCCGTATCCTGTGAGCGAAACATAAATCAAACTTGGGTTTATTTTTTTCAAATCTTCGTATCCTAAACCAATTTTTGAGAGATAATTTGGTCTAAATTGTTCAATAAAAATATCCGCAGTTTTGATAATATCTAATAAAATGGCTTTTCCTTCTTCTTGCATATAATCGATAGCAAGACTTTGTTTTGAATGATTATAATTCAAAAAAGCCAATGATTCTCCGCCTTTGTGTGGTGGAAAATTTCGAGCATAATCAGGTGATTTTGGTAATTCTACTTTGATAATTTCTGCTCCCAAATCGCCCATCAACATAGTTGCCAATGGACCGGGCAAAAGTCTTGTAAAATCTATTATTTTTAAACCTAATAAAGCCCCTTTTTCTGGTTTACGCATTTTATATTATAAATTTATTGGCAAAAATAAGGAGAAATCTTTAGAAAAACAAATAATTATTATCAAAATAAAACGAAAATTATTGTAAAAATGTAAAGGTAATTCTATTTTTACAATAATTTTCTATAAAAAGAACTTCCTAAAAAAACCTCAAAAGCGTTCATTAAATCTAAAAAATCTTTGTTTATATCATTATTTTCTACTTGATTTGCTTTTAAATTTCTTTCAATTTTGGCGGCTTGCATAGCAATTTGCGTTACGCCTAATGTGCCTGCGTTGCCTTTGAGCGTGTGTAAATTACCTTTTAAAATCGAAAAATTATTTTCTTTTAACGCATTTTCACAAGAAAGTAACAAATTTTTGGTATCTTCTGCAAACTCTATCAAACTTTCTTTTATCAATTCTTTTCCGCCATATTTTTCTAATTGTGCTAAAATATTTTCATCTAAAATCTCAAAAATAGGTTCTTTTTCAATAATTTCAGGAGATAAAATCGAATGAGTTGTTATATTTGATACTACTTTTTCGAGTAATTTTTGGGCGTGAATTGGTTTAGATAAATAATCATCAAAGCCCTGACTTAAAAATTTTTGTCTATCTTCTTTCATCGAATAAGCCGTTAAAGCAATAATCGGTGGCAATTTTTTAATTGATAAATTTCTAATTTGATAAGTCGTTTGCACACCATCGAGGTCGGGCATTTGAATATCCATAAAAATTAAATCAAAATCATTATTTTGTACTTTTTCTATTGCTTCTTTTCCACTGCTTGCTTCTAAGATAGTACAGTTGTATTTTTTTAAGATTTCAGAAACGACTTTTCTATTGATACTATTGTCATCAACTACCAAAATTAATGGTTTTATTTTTCCTAAAATCTCTTTCCAATCATCATTTTTTGCCGTTGATTTTTCTTGTTCTTCAGGTTGTTTGTCTGTTTCATTCGTTAAAAAAGTAAACCAAAAAGTACTACCTTTTCCAAGTTCTGAATCTACGCCCATTTCTCCTTTCATCAATCTCGAAAGTTCTTTTGAAATAACCAACCCCAAACCTGTTCCACCATAATTTTTTGACCAAGACGAATCTAATTGACTAAAAGTAGCGAATAATAATTGTAAATTTTCTTCAGCAATACCAATGCCTGTGTCTTTAATTTTTATTTTGATAGTAATACTTTTTTTTGTCTTTTTTTCGATATTTGTTTTGAGTGTAATTGTTCCTTTTTCTGTAAATTTAATCGCATTTGCCATCAAATTAGAAATAATTTGTAGCAAACGAGTTTCATCAGCAATGATAAAATTTGGTATTTTTTTGTCTATTTCAATGGCAATATTTAATTTTTTCTTTTCAGCTTGTTGCAAAAAAAGCGTACTTATTTTTTCAATCGTTTTCCTTAAATCCAAAGATTTAGGTTGCAATTTCATTTTTCCCGCTTCTATTTTTGATAAATCTAAAATATCATTAAGAATATTTAACAACGTAAAAGATGATTTTTTAACAATATTTACGTATTCTTTTTGCTCTGTATCCAAATTAGTTTCGTTCAGCAAATCAATCATTCCGATGACTCCATTCATAGGAGTTCTGATTTCGTGGCTCATATTTGCCAAAAAACTTTCTTTCACACGCAAAGAATTTTCTGCTATTTCTTTTGCTTTTCGCATCGATTCACTATTTTCTTTGAGTTGAATTTCAGCAATTTTTTTGTTGGTTATATCGTGCGCAATGGCAGAAAGTTCCTCAATTTCTCCGTATATATTTTTGATAGGATTTAAAAAAACTTCCCACCAATAAAATTTACCTTTTCCTGCGGGCATTTTACACTCAAAATGTAGTTTTTTTCCTGTAAAAGCCTGCTCATATTGTCCGTACCAAAAATGATATAATTCTTTATTTTTCACACGATTTTCCATCGAAAGCATATCATTTTCTAAGGAATTATTTTGATTAGTTCCTTGATTATCAACAAATTGAAAATAATTTTGATTATAAGCCGTCAATGTATAATTTTTGTCAATCGTCCACATAATATGCGAGCTGCTATCAAAAACTGCCTCCAATCGAGCCGTTTGTTTTTCTAATTGTTCTTCATTTTTTTTTCTGTGAATAGCCAAAGCAATCTGCCCCGAAATAAAATCTAATAATTCTAAATCTTCGATGCTATATGTATTCTGATTTTTGTAACATTTCACAGAAATTAGTCCAATTACTTTATTTTCATATTTCAAAGGTACGCCAATCCAAACTTTTGGCTTGGGTCCAAAAAGGATTAAATTTTCTTTTTCTAATATATCCGTAATTTCATTTTCAGTCAAAAAAAGTGCTTTTTCAGACTGCATTACGAAGTCTGTTAGTCCTTTTCCTGCCATTCTTTCTCTAATAATTGTTTGATTTTCTCGTGCTTCATCGGTATAATAAGGAAATAAAATTTTAGATTTATCTTCATTATAAAGTTTGATATAAAAATTATTTACTTCAATTATTTTTCCTAATTCTTCGTGAATACTTGTATAAAGTTGGTCTAAATTATTACTTTTTACGGTCAGATTGGCGATAGAATAATATAAATTTTGTGATTTTTCTGCTCTTATTTTTTCGGTTAAGTTATGTAAAATTCCTCTCAAAACGACAGGTTTTTCATTTTCAAATTTACAACTAACATTACCTTCGAGATAAATTAAATTTCCTTTTTTTCCGACTAAAATTGTTTCAAAATCTCCTGCACTTCTTTTTTTGATAATATCTAAAACAGCTATTTTTGTTTGATATTTTACTTTTGAATAAATTAAATGATTGACATTCAACGTAATAATTTCTTCAGTTTTATAGCCTAATGTGCGCCTACACGCCTTATTTGCGAATAAAAATTTTCCTTTTAAATCACAAATAAAAATTAAATCACTCGAATTATCGAACAAATCTTGCATTACTTCATTGTTTTTTTTCAATGTTTCGACTGCTTGATAATTTTGCGTAATATTTTCGCCTATATGCGTTATCAATCCATTTTCTTCTTCAATGGTGGTATTAAAATGGACATAACAAATTTGATTATTTTTACATTTTAGTTCTTTGGTAACTTCTTTCCAAAGGTCATTTTCATTATTTTGTGTGATATTTTTTTGTTTGTTTTGTATAACTTCCGATAAATTTACACCGATTAATTCTTGAATTTTATACCCCAAAATTTTGGCTGCATACGGATTGATATACATAATATTTTCTTCATTATCCAATGAAAAAACGAACAAACTAACCGTTGAAAAAAGTGGATTTGGAAAAATAAAAGGCATAAAAAAGTATTGGAAAGATTTAAAAAATCAAAACAAAATTTTTAAAAAAAATCTCAAAATTTGAATGTAAATTTTGAGATTTGAAGAGGAAAATAAGACCTAAAATCGTAATAATATTAATTTTTCGGAATTATTGTGTAGCTAATTTTATTCTATTATAAATAGCTATTTATTTTGAAAATATAGAAAAATATCAATTCAAAAAACACAAAAATTTTGGCTAAAGCCAAGTATTGAATCTTATATTTGTCCTCCAGATAAATCTGGAGGCAATTCAAAAAATATTTTCAGCACAAATTTTCTACAATAAGAATAATATTTTAAAAAATATTTTGTGATTTTGGAGGGGCTCGAACCCCCGACCTCTGCCTTGTCGAGGCAGCGCTCTAAACCAACTGAGCTACAAAACCATTTTTTTATACTTTACTTTGCTATAAAATCTGTTGCAAAGATAGTATTTTTTTAGATAAAAAAGTCATAATCAAATAAATTTTAGAAAATATTTTTATTTATTTGATTATGAAATAGATTATTTGCTTATTCCGTCCTTATTATTTTCCTTTTTTGAAAACAATCGGAATAGCAATTTTAGTTTTATCCCAAAGCAACAGCATTTCTGCTCCTTTTTTTGTTTGTTCAAATTGAATCGTGAAAGCCTCATATTCGTCTTGTGCTTTATCCACAGAAATAGCAATTTCAGCAATGTTTTGAGTCTTATTTTCTTCGTATTTATAAGAACCCCATTGTCCTAAAACGCTATTAAAAATAATAGTCCATTTGTCTTCTTCAGGGATAGAAAAAACGGTATAAGTTCCTGCTTTTATATTTTTTTTCTCAATCACTACGTCTTTTGTAAACGTAACTTCTGTGGCTTCATTTGCCCCTGTTCGCCAAATTTTGCCGTAAGGAACAAGATTTCCAAAAATTTCTCGCCCTTTTTTGAGCGGTTGCCCGTAAGTTACCTTGACATAATTATTATCTTCTCCTACAAAATTTGCCAAACAAATTGGGCTAGCTTTTGAGCGTGGTTGAATAGTTTTTTGGGCTTGTAAAGGCATATTAATAGTTGTTAAAACTACTAAAACATTAAATAAATAAGCAAAGAAAATTATTTTCTTTTTCATAGTTTTAAAAGGATTTAATTTGTATCATTAAATATTGGTGCAAAAATAGTAAAAATATTTTTAATTATCACAATTTTATTTTTAATATTTAAGTTAATAATTTGTTATTGTAAAAAAAGTTACGATTTTTGATTACTTAATGTAACTACTTAGTATAAACGATAAGAAAAATAGTAAATTATTAAAAAAATTCTAACAATATGATAAAAACAAATTTTGAACGTGTTTGGTTAATTGATGATAACGAAATTGATAATTTCATTGCCACAACCGTTCTACAAAATGAATTTAAAGGATTAAAAATGACTAATTTTGTCAATGCTTTCACGGCATGGCAAACCATAAAAGGTACAAATACAGACGAACTACCCGAAGTAATTATTTTAGATTGGAATTTACCTGTGATGTCAAGCCAAAAATTTATCGATGAATTAATAAATTTTTGGCCTACTTATATTCCCAAACCGACTATTTATTTGGTTTCGTCTTCTTTAAATAAAAAAGAAATTTTATCATTAGCAACTCACCCTTGGATTGATGGTTATATTTCTAAACCTTTGATGAAAGAAAATTTAATTTCAACTTTAAAAAAATAATATATTGGCTTCATCCATTATATAACCAGAAAAATGACAAAAAAAAGTATATTACAACGCTATGCTATCCTAACTATCTTATTTTTTATACTATTTGCTTGGTTTTGTTTGTATTTTATTACGTTATATAAAGGCAAAAAAACAATTTTCAATAAAAATAAATTACAAATTATATTAAAAAAATAATTCTTTTTTTGTATATTCGAAAAATAAAACTAACTTTGTGGAATAATATAGTTATTTTGAAATATTAAGATAAAAAAAAATTAATAAAAAACAGTTATTAAACAATGGCAAAACAAGTAAACTTAGTTTTATTAGTAGATGATAATGAAACTGACAACTTTATAAGTAAAAGAATTATAGAACTTACCAAATTCTCTCCTCGAATTATTGTAAAAAATTCAGGAAAAAGTGCTTTAGAATATTTACAACAAGTTCAAAATCAACCTGATGAATTACCTGATGTAATATTTTTAGACATCAATATGCCTATTGTTGATGGTTTTGTATTTTTGTCTGATTTTGAAAATTTAGCAGATACTATCAAAAATAAAACAAAAATTGTAGTTTTATCAAGCTCAAATAATAAAAGAGATATTGGTAGAATTGTCGAAAGTGAGCATGTAATTAAATTTATTACAAAACCTCTTACAGAAAAATCTTTGAGTGAAATTAAACAAATTTTAGCAGAGGAAAGCTAGCGTTCCATCAGAGTGAAAAATTTGTCTTTTATTTTGGAACTAGTGTTCAGTCGGAGTGAAAAATTCGTTTTTTATTTTGTAAATAGCATCTAAAAAATAGGCATTAACTTTTATTTTTTAGACGAGAATCATGTTTTTATTTCATTCTCCGAAAATTTGAGAAAGACTGAATACTAGAATAATTGTTTCTATTTGTGTGTGTGTGTATGTGTATGTAACAAGGACAATAAATATTTCTTTTTATTATCAATTTTTTTCATTGACAATAAATACATTATATCTATATTTTCAAGTTTTAAACATTTGAGAAAGGTAAAAGAATGTTAATTTTTTTTTTGATGCTGTCTTAATTTTCTTGCAATTTTATTTTTCATAAAAATATATCACAAATAAATAAATTTCAGGGTAATTTAGCCTCAAAAATGCGTTATTTTTGTAGTATTCATAATAAAAATACATTTCTAAGCCGACTATGGGCAATATCTTGTCTCTGATAGTGGGCTTAAAATTTTGTTTATATATTTTGGTACAAAAATAACGCCCCGCTAAAATTTTATAAAAATTATAATTTGAGCAATCAAAAATATGTATTGCTTATTTTTCTTTTAAATTTACATTTTTTTTGCAAAGAATTTTAGGACAATTTGAAATAATTATTTTCAAAAAAAAATGTACTTTTTTAACAATAAACTAAAAAATTTGTAAATTTGCACGTTTTGTTATTATTCTTTGTTTTTATTTATTTAAAATTTCCATTAATATTTTGTTAAAAGTTGCCTATTCACCCAGTTATTCACATCATTTACCAGAGGGACATCGGTTTCCAATGGAAAAATATGATATTTTATATTCCCAACTTTTATACGAGGGAACGGCTGAAGATACTAATTTTTTTATTCCTGAAATATTAGCAGAAAATATTATAACAACTATTCATACCCCAGATTATTGGCATCAACTTAAAAATTTGATGCTTTCTGCTGCGGAAGTTCGGGCAAGTGGCTTTCCACATTCTGACCAATTGATTACAAGAGAAAGAATTATTGCACAAGGAACATTAAATTGCACCTTTTTTGCAATACAATATGGAGTGAGTGCAAATATTGCAGGTGGTACGCATCATTCTTTTACTAATCGAGGCGAAGGTTTTTGTTTGTTGAATGATTTGGCAATGGCTGCAAAATATTTATTAGACCATAAAAATTTCTCAAAAATATTGATTGTAGATTTAGATGTGCATCAAGGCAACGGCACTGCTGAAATATTCAAAGACGAAAAAAGAGTTTTTACGATGAGTATGCACGGCGAAAAAAACTATCCATTGCGAAAAGAAAATTCTGATTTGGACGTAGGTTTGGCAGATGGAATCAGAAATGAAGAATATTTGAAAAAATTGGCGTATCATTTGCCAACAATAATAGATAACTTTCAACCTCAAATTATTTTTTATCAAGCGGGAGTAGATATTTTGATAACAGATAAATTAGGACGTTTGGCTATCACACACGAAGGTTGTAAACAGAGAGATGAATTTGTGCTGAAATTAGCAAAAAAAAATAAAATTCCTATTGTAGTAACTATGGGTGGTGGTTATTCACCAAAAATAAGTGATATTATAGAAGCCCATGCCAATACATTTAGGGCAATTCAAAATATATATTTTTAACAAAAAAAGTAAACCCCAATCCTGAAGGGTATTTTATCAATAATTATAAAAAAAAGATAAAATAAAAGGATTAAAATTATGCTGGTTGGTCTGATATTGATAATTATTTTAGTTACCTTGAATGGTTTTTTTGTGGCTGCTGAATTTGCAATGGTGAAAGTTCGTACTTCACAATTAGCACTTAGCACGCAAGAAGGAAGTAGATTGAGAAAAATCACTGACCATATCATCAAAAATCTCGAAGCATATTTAGCCGCTACACAATTAGGTATTACGATTGCAAGTTTGGCTTTGGGTTGGATAGGCGAAGATGTGGCACATAAAGGGGTTATATATTTAATGTCTTCGATTGGCGTAGATATTCATAGTGTAATTGCGCATCAAATTGCGATTGTACTCTCATTTTCTTTTGTAACTTCTTTGCACGTGATTTTTGGAGAGATGATTCCTAAAAATGTTGCCATTCGACACCCTTTAGAATTGACTTTATATTTAGCAGTGCCTTTGCGTATTTGTTATATTTTGTTTATTCCTTTTGTAAAAGTAGCGAATGGTTTGGCAAATTGGATTTTATTAAAATTTGGAATCCAAGCCTCAGACCATGGGCACGAAGTTCATTCGATGGACGAACTACAACTTATTATCGAAAATAGTGTGAGTGCAGAAAAACACGCACACGATTCCGAAAAGGTAAATAAAAAAAACGAACAAAAAGAAAGGAAAGAGGCAGTAGAGGAAAAAGAAGTAAAATTTGATAAAATATCTATCATTCAAAAAGTCTTAAAATTTGATGACTTGGAAGTAAGAAAAGCAGCCGTCACGGGCGAGAGAGTGTATATGTTGGATAGTGAAATGCCTTTTGAAAAATTAGTAGAGGAAGTTATCAAAGAAGGATACTCACGTATCCCTCTCTATAAAGGAAGTCCTGATAATATTACAGGTATTTTATATACAAAAGATTTGATGAGATTATGGCAAGAAAACAAAGAAAAACCAGACGAGGAAATAAGTATAAAACAAATCGTAAAAAAGCCTTATTATGTGCGTGAACATGTAAAATTAGGTGAAGTTTTACAAAAATTCCAAGAAAAAGCAATACAATTTGCGATAGTAATAGATGATAAGAAAAAATTCGTGGGTATTATTACTATGGAAGATATTTTAGAAGAATTTTTGGGCGAAATTTATGATGAATATGATGATTTGCAAGATATTTTAGTGCCTATGGGAGATAACGAGTTCATTGTCAATGGATTAGGAAGATTAAGTAATTTGAATGAAATGCTACCCGAAAGAATGCCTGAAGGTTTAGATTATGATACGTTTTCTGGTTTGGTAATCTATGAATGCGGAAAAATACCTTCTATTGCTGAAATTGTTACGATTGGAAACTATCAAATTCAAGTTACAAAGTACCAGAGAAAAAGAATACAAACAGCTATGGTCAAATGGAATAAAAAATAAATTTGTTTTTCTCAAAAAAAAATACGTCCTTTGTACTTTTAAAACTTATTATTATTCAAATATTCAAAAAAAATTTAAACTATGAAAAAAATTGTTAGTTTGTTTTGTTTTGTATTATTGATAAATACTATCAATGCACAAGATACAGACAAAAAAAATATTGTGAAATTAGGTATCCCAAGCTTTGTTTTTGGTACTTTTAATCTTTCTTATGAAAGAGTTTTTACGGACAAAATCACTGCTCAAATAAATTTCTTCTACACTGGACGCAAAAATGAACCCGCAATTTATGGACCGACAGGCGGCTGGGGAATTACACCTGAATGTCGTTTTTACTTATCAGAAAACAAAACTGCTCCTACTGGATTTTTCTTATCACCTTTCATAACTTTACAAGGATTATCTTATAGGTACAAGGTCAACGAAAATACTACATTTAATAATGCTAATATTAGTAGTCAGGATGGTGGAGCTAAATCAACCGTTTTTGGTATTGGTGCAACCGTAGGTTATCAATGGATTTTTAAAGATATTATTACTCTCGACGCATACATAGGACCTGGTTTTGGGATAGCAAGTATGAATGGAGAATCAAAACACGGTAATATCAGAGAAACTTCAAATATTGGTACAAATGCAATATTTCCATTTACTAAACAAACGGGACCAATTATGAGAGCGGGTATTTCTTTGGGTGTAATTTTTTAATTTATCCAAATAAAATATACATATTCTATAAAAAAAGATACTTGTCTGATAATTTTTGTGGAAAATCTAAAATTGTGTCTGTACCGAAGTTTACGAAAGTCTGACACAATTTTTTGTATTAAAAATTTCAACGATTGTATTATAATTTCGTCTTGATAAAAGAAATTTTTTTTTTCTCCACAAAATTGTCACACAACCATATTTTTTATTTTATTTTTAAAAATTCAGTTAAAAAACCAATTCCATACCCTAATAATTGAATAAAAACCGCATAAATACTCAAAAAAGCAATTTTTATATTTTTAGTAGAACGAATAGCATCTGAAAAAATCACTAAAAAATAAAATAAAAACGATAAACTTACTATCATTCCTAATGAAGTATTTATCAAAAAAGAAATCGGTAAAAATAACAAACCTAACACAAAAAATGCAGGAAAAGTATGGACTAATTTTAATTCTTTGGGAAAAAATCGTTTCACATTTATTCTTGCTCGTCCAAAAAAATGTAATTGTTTATAAAATTGATAAAAATTTGTTCTTCTTTTATGATAGACAAATGCGTCAGGAATTAAGCCTACTTTAAAGCCATTTTTTTCGATTCTGATGCTAAATTCGATGTCTTCGCCCATGCGTGTGATTTTGTATCCGCCCACTTTTTCGAATACTTTTTTGGAAATACCCATATTAAAACTGCGAGGTCTAAATTTTTCTGCTGATTTTTTATTTCCTCTAATTCCTCCTGTTGAAAATAAAGAAGTCATCGCATAACTAATTGCTTTTTGAATATCTGTAAAACTTTCGTGTGCTTTGTCAGGTCCGCCAAAAGCATCTAAATTTTGTTTTTGAATATTGTCGAATACGATTTGTAAATAATTTTCGGGGATAATACAATCAGAATCAAAAACGATAAAATAATCGCCTTTTGCGTGTTGAAAACCAACATTTCTCGAAAAACCTTGTCCTGTATTTTCTTTAAAAAAATAATAAATTTCTAATTTTTCTTTGAATTTATCCACCAAAAAATTTGCTTTTCTGGTTGAGCCATCTTCTATCACAATAATTTCAAAAGTTATTTTTTTTGTATCAAAAATTTGTTTTGTCAAAGAAAATAATAATTCTTCTAATTCATCAGGACGATTATAAACAGGAATAATAAGCGAAAATTTAAACATTGTTAAAAGTTTTGTACTAAAAAAAAATTGATTAAAAAATTGGTGATTTTAAAAATAAAATTAAAAATATTTTTTTGCAAATGTATCTATATTTTTTGAAATAATAATCTACTTATAAAAAATATTTGAAACTTCATTTAAACTTCAAAATACTTTCTGTGAGCATTTGATAAATCCTATGCAAATTTGGATTTTCGTTTAATAAATTGAGATGTTTATTGATAATTTCTGTGTCATTTCTTTTGGCGGGACCTGTTTGTGCATTTTTAGGGCTTATCAAAAATGCTTTTTCTAACGTTTCTTCTAATAAAGGTTTTAATAAATCAAAAGACAGATTTTTGTCACTTAAATATTCGTCACTCAAAGCCCACAAATGATTGACAAAATTACACGAAAAAACTGCTGCAATATGTAAATATTTTCTTTGATTAGAATCAATAAAAACTTCTTTTGCCTTGATAATCTTACATAATTCAGATAAATTTTTCTTTATCTTTATATCTTTTGCCTCGATACAAATATTCAAAGAAGAAAAATCAATTTCTTTTTCTTTGCTAAATGTTTGCAAAGGATAAAAAACACCTATATTTTGTGTTAATTCTTCTAAAATTTCTAAAGGTTGGCTGCCTGATGTATGAAAAACAATGGTTTTCGGATTGATTTTTAGGTTACTAATCACAGATTTTAAAGCATCATCTTTGACAGCAATCACAATAAAAGTTGCCAAACTATCACTTAAATCTAAACTATCCATGGCTTTTCCTTGTCCAATTTTTGAAACTAATTGAATAGCATTTTCGATTTTTTGGCTATAAATTTCTTCTATTTTTATGGTTTTACTTTTTGAAAATTGTAAAGCAAGTTGAGTAGCTACATTGCCTGCACCAATAAAAGATATTTTAAATAATTCCATATAAAAATTAGATTAAGTTTTCAAAATAAACCCGCAAGATTTTAAAAAAATTGCGGGATTTTATATTTTGATAAAATTATTTTCTTGTCTAAAACCTTGGGCAAGGGAAAGAAAAATAAGATTTACGTTGTTGTCCTCTTGCTTGTTTTTGGATAATTACATAACGCATCGAAACTTCATGCGCTCCACCCGAACCCATTCCTAAACCTGAAATAGTTAAATCATAACTATAACCAATATTCAAAGGTCCCATTTGTACGCCTACCAGACCTATCAAAGATTCGTTGTTGCTTACGTTAATATTATATCTTTTAATAGGAATACCACGATAAAATACACCAAATACAATCGGTGATAAAGTCATATAAGCACCCAAATCTAATTGGTCAATTGGTCCTTGATGTTTGAATAAAAACGTAGGAGTAATACTTCTTTCACGATAACCCGGTTTATATTGGTCTCTCCAATCAGATTCATCATCTAACATAAATTTCATACCGCCTTGCACCGAGATACGCATAGGCAAACGAGATTCGTTTCCACCTAAAATATCTTGTCTTGGGCGATTGATATTATGCACAGAAACGCCTAACCATTGTTTTTCAGAATATAAAAATCCGCCTGCTGATACATTGACATAACGGCGTGTATCTCTTAATCTTTCGTTGGTGGCTGCTCCTGTAAGTCCGTTATTGTTTAATTGGTCGCCAAATATGAGTCCATAAAAACCAACATCACGCAATACATACGAGCCTTGCAAGCCTGTACGTAATCTCCAATTTTTGTTTAATTTAGTTTCATAAGCATATTGCACGCCAAAATCTTGTGAGCGAAGTCCTGCGGCTGTTCCTATATCTTGTGTAAATAGTACTCCAATTCCACTGTTATATTTTGATATTTTGGCATCAAAAGAGGCAGAATAAGTAGTAAAAGAAGAGGGCAAACCAGGCCACTGATTGCGATAATTTAAAATAACTCTTGGATAATCACCCGAACCTGCTAAGGCTGGATTGATATACAAAGGAGCAGCGTAATACTGCGAATATTGGGGGTCTTGTGCAAATGCCTGTCCGATAAGCAAAAAAGCAAAGATTGATAATTGAATAATTTTTTTCAACATAATTATATAATAAATTCCACTTGTTTAAATTCAAAACTACAAATACCTTGCAAATTTTCTATGACTAATTTTCCCGAACTTTCTATGTCTATTATTTTACCTTCCCAAACTTCATCGTTAGTTTTAAAAAATGCTTTTGTATTGAAACGATAAAGATGTGTTAAATAGTGCATTTTTAGACTAATATTTGTATTTTTTAACAATAAATAACCTTCTTCGATATACTTTAGTATAGTAATGAGTATATTTTCTAACAAATATTTCTTTCCTGTGATGTGTTGCATCGAGCTTGCGTGAGGATAATCAAAACTAATTTGATTGACATTTAAGCCAATTCCTATGACAGAATTTTCAATTTGTGTGCCTTTCAACGTATTTTCTATCAAAACTCCTGCTATTTTTTTATTCCCACAAAAAATATCATTTGACCATTTTATTTTTGTTTCATCGCCCAAAAAAATGCTTAGCGATTTTTGAAGTGCCAAACAAATCATCATATTGAGTTCAAATTGATTTTGTGCAGCCATAAAATTTGGTTTTAATAACAAAGAAAAAGTAAGGTTTTCGTTTGGATTTGATTGCCATTGATTGCCTCTTTGTCCTCTTCCAGCGGTTTGTTCTCCTGCTAAAATAATTGTTCCTTCTGAATATTCATCTGATTTTTCTGTTAAATACGTATTAGTCGAGTTTATTGTTTCAAAATATACCAAATTACGCCCCACAAATAAGGTTTCTAATTTTAAATCGGCGTATTTGTGTGTGTAATGAAGCATTATTTTTTATTTATTTCGCAAAATTACGTTTTTTTTGGATAAAATAAAAATGAATAGAAAAAATTATTAAAAAAAGTAATTTTTTTGTTTTAATTTGGATTAAAAATGGTATTTATTCTGAAACAAAAAATATAAATGTAGGCTAAACCGACTATTGAATTTTATACTATTGTTCATATAAATCTGGAGGTAATTCAAGATATATTTTCATTTTTTATATAAATTTCATAAGAGCCAAAATACTTTTAATTTTTTTTTAATTTCTCTCAAAACGAAGTCTTTCGCCTTTTTTACTTTCGTAAAAAATACCATTTTCATAAGCCAAATGCCCCGAAACAATCGTATGCGTAACTTGATTTGAAAATTTTGTATTTTCCAAAGGCGACCATTTTGATTTGTAAATAATATTTTCCTTTTGAACGATAAAAGATTTATTCGGATTGACAATCGCAATATCTGCCCAATATCCTTCTCTAATAAAACCTCTTTTTTCTATTTGAAAACAAATTGCGGGAGCGTGGCACATTTTTTCAACCACTTTTTCAATCGTTATTTTTCCTTCTTTTGCCTTTTCTAACATCATTATCAATGAAAATTGCACCAGAGGAAGTCCTGCAGGAGCATTCCAATAGTTTTGCTGTTTTTCTTCCCACGTATGCGGAGCGTGGTCAGTGGCGATAATATCCAATCTATCATCAAGCAACGCTTTCCAAAGATTATTTTGATGTCTTTGGTCTTTGATAGCAGGATTACATTTGATTTGATTGCCCAAAACGGCATAATCATCACTCGAAAACCATAAATGATGTACACAAACCTCAGAAGTAATGCGTTTTTGTGCCAATGGAATTTGATTGGTAAATAAATTGAGTTCGTCAGTAGTCGTTAAATGTAAGATATGCAAACGTGTATTATATTTTTTAGCCAAAGTAGTTGCCAAACTTGAGGACAAAAAACACGCTTTTTCATTTCTTATTTTTGGGTGAATGTCAGCCGTAGGATTTTCACCAAATTGCTTTCTAAATCGTTCTACGTTGTTTTTAACGGTTATTTCGTCTTCGCAATGCGTAGCAATCAACAAATTAGCCTCTCTAAAAATTGTATCCAAAGTAACAGGATTATCTACCAACATATTGCCTGTCGAAGAACCCATAAAAATCTTCAATCCACAAACATTTTTTATATCAGTTTTCAAGACTTCTTCCAAATTATCATTACCAACTCCCATAAAAAATGAATAATTAGCCAAAGAAACTTCTGAGGCACGTTGATATTTTTGGGCTAATAAATCTTGCGTTAGTGCGTTAGGAACTGTATTTGGCATTTCCATAAAAGAAGTTATTCCACCTGCGACTGCTGCTTTTGCCTCTGTATAAAGTTCTGCTTTGTGCGTTAAGCCCGGCTCTCTGAAATGCACTTGGTCATCAATCACGCCCGGTAACACAAAACTTCCTTTGGCATCAATGATAATATCGGCTGTGAGATGCGATAAATTTTTATCAATTTTATCAATTTTTTGGTCTTTAATCAAAATATCGGTTTCAATTTTTTGATTTTCATTGATAATATTGGCATTTAAAATCAGAATAGTTTGCATAAAAAAATTATGAATTTTTGATATATTTTTTCATTAAAATAAGTGCCATTACGCCTGCTAAAAAACAATGAATTCCCCAACGAAACGCAGGTAGATTATGTTTTTGGGCTGTAAAATAGCCATAAAATCCTTCAAAAATATGGATAATTAAAATTCCTATCAATCCTCCTTGTGCCATTCCACGCCAAAAATCAGACGCTACAATGGTAGAAAAACCCAAGACTAATAAAAAAATTATTCCACCACCTACAAACAAAAACCACCAGATAGGCGACCATTCAAAATCTATTTTTTCGTTTTTTTTCATATTTTTTTTGGATTACATAATAAATAATTAAGAAATCCCTCACTTTTGGGGAGGGTTGGTAGTGTTGTTAAATTCTATTATTAAAGCATATATTTTTAAATTGTCCTCCAAATAATATTTGGCTTTTTTAAATTCGTTGTTCATAGTTTATAGTTAGAAAATTAAGTGCAATCATATTAAAAACGCCTCTATTGATGGCAGAATTATGGTCTTTAGTTCTATTTTTATCTTGATTAAAATTTATATCTTTTGTTTTGTGTGCCATATTTTCTATTCCCCAATGTCCTCTTATTCCGTCATTAAATTGTTGGGCTGAGAGTTTATCATCATTAGAAAGATAAATTCGCTCTGTTTTTCTTCTTTGTTTGTAGGTGTATTAAGGATAGTTTTACATATCTTGACAATGGTTTTAACAGGTGTCCATTTTAAATAAATCGGACGCATAATCAAATGTATAGGCTATCCAAGTAATTTAATATTTTGATATTTGATTCTTGATGTTTTTCTATGTTTTGTGATTTTTTTATAAACTTCCAACAAAATTACTTTTTTTGTTTAAAAAAAACAAATATTTTAAAAGAAAATCGTAAAAAATATTTTATGAACGTAAAAATAGCTTGCTCAGGTGCTTTATCTTTCATTTTTTATCTGAAAAAAACTACTCATTCTATCAATTCCACCAAAAAAATCATTTCAAAAAAAAATATCGAACTTGATTAAACCTTTTCGAATTATTTATATCTAATCATAAAAAATCAATAAAAAATAATTTTTATTATGAATATTCAAAATAAATTTAAAACATTTACGCTTGTGGTGCTTGCGTGTGTTACCCTAACTTTCAGTGCTTGTAAAAGAAATAAAGATGTAGATGATGATAGCAATCAAAAAGTTGCCGTTGATAATTCTTTTGCAGAATCAGAAGTAAATGCGTCATTAGATATGTCAGAACAGGCTTTAGAAAACCCAACTGTACAAGCAAGAACCGCTAATACTTCTAATGAAAAAGTGCCTATTATTTTTCCACAAGGTGGCATAGGTGGTTGTGCTACGATTGATATAGTAACTCCTGCGGGACAGCCTAACGTAAGAAATGTTACGATAGATTTTGGGACACAAGGTTGCACAGGTAATGATGGACGTGTAAGACGTGGAAAAATTTTAGTTACCTTTACAAGACCTTCAAATACGGTGGGAGGTTTCAATCCATTCAATGTAGTCGGTACAAGTTCTGTGATTACTTTTGATAATTATTATACAAATGATGTAAAAGTAGAAGGTACAAAAACGATTACGGTCAATGAATTTACTGCCCCAACTCCTAACAATAATTTTGCTTTTTTGCGTCGTGTAAATATTCAAATGGTAAACGGAAAATTAACTTTTCCTGACGGAACTACGCATCTTTGGAATACCAATCGTAATCGTAGATTATCTGGTGTTTTTACTCCAATGCAAACTCCTCAACAATGGCGTTCAACAATGCTTTTGAATATTTGGGGAAATTATGCAGGTGTCAATCGTAATGGGGTAACTTATTCGGGGAATTGCAACGAAACTCAACCTTTGTTATTCAAATATTCTTGTCCGCCAACGATTCGCAGACCTGTTTCAGGGGTTTTGACAATCACTCGTTCTACTCGTCCTAATGCAGTGTTAGATTTTGGGCAAGGAAGTTGTGATAATATATTTACGGTAACGGTGAATGGTAACACTTATACAATTAATTAAAGTTTGTATTCCTATCTATAATAAAATATTTTGTTCTATAAAATAATCCTTTGAAAATCATTTTTCAAAGGATTATTTTTTTTATTGTGATAACTTGTGTGAAAAATGAAAATATATTTTCATTTCCTATGTAAAATTCCTGAGAAATATCAATCTAATATTCAATTTTATAATCTTGATATTTTCGAGCAATTTGATGGATTTCGATGATAGGTTTCATAAATTCTTCTAAATCATACATCGATAATTGGCTTGCAGCATCACATAAAGCACTTGTTGGATTGGGGTGCGTTTCTACAAACATTCCATCGATTCCCGCTCCTGCTCCTGCACGTGCCAACACAGGTAAAAATTCTCTTGCACCGCCTTTTTTGTCTGCACTTGGAATACCATATTTACGAATACAATGCGTAACATCAAACACAACAGGATAACCAATCAAATTCATGTGATAAAAACTTCTTGGATCGACAATCAAATCATTGTAACCAAAAGTAAAACCTCTTTCGGTTAAAATAATATTATGATTTCCTTCGCTTTCAATTTTTTTGACAGGATGTTTCATATTATCAGGGGCTAAAAATTGTCCATGTTTTAGATTCACCACTTTTCCTGTTTTAGCAGATTCGACCACCAATGTTGTTTGCATACATAAATAAGCAGGAATTTGAATAATATCTAACACTTCAGCCGCAGGTTTGGCTTGGTCAGGATAATGAATATCAGAAAGAAGCGCAAAACCAAATTCTTTTTTTATTTTTTGTAAAATTTTCAAACCTTCATCTATGCCCGGTCCTTGATAATAATCTACCGAACTTCTGTTATCTTTTTGAAAAGAAGATTTATAAATAATTTTAAGATTAAGATTTTCGCTTACTTTTTTAAGATGTTCGGCGGTACGCATCATAATACTTTCTTCTTCGATAACACAAGGACCCGAAATTAAAAATAATTCATCGCCTCCGCACTCGATATCGCCTACATTTACTTTAAATTTTGACATAATTTTACTTTTATTTTAAATATTTTTGTTAAAAAATCTCTTGAATTTGATACGTTTTATTTCTAAACGAAAAAGAATCGCCTATATTTTTTCCGAGCATTTCTTTTGCCAAAGGTGAGTCCAAAGACATTCCAAAAAAGTTTTCATCGCCCACTTTGAATTGTCCAATATTAATACAAAAGAAAAAATTTTGTAAATTTGTCTTGATAATTGCGCCCAAAGATGCTTTTTCATTTTTAAGCTGGTATTGAATTTTTCTCAAAATATTCAATCCGTTCAAAGCCTCATTGTATTGTTTTGCATACATATCTTGGTCATTTCTTAGTTGTTCTTTGAAAGAATCGAAACCTTCTTCGGCAGACGGTTCTTCATCATTGGCTACTTCATTAATATTTTCCATAGCCTCTCTCGAAGTATCAACTCTTTGACTTTGTGTAGCAACGCAATATTCCAATAGTGCTTTTTTTAATTCTAATTGCGATTGTGATAGTTCCATTTTATGATATTTTCCCCATTCCCAAAAGGGTTTTTTTGTCTTTTTAAATATTCTGTTTGGGTAACAGAAACAATATTTTTATAAATTTATTTTTTAATTAGAATAGTTTCAAAAATTAAGCACAAAATTACACAAAAAAAAATATTTTAGCAAATATATAAAAAAAAATAATTATTTTGATACTTTCAAAAATATAATTGAAAAAAATCTTATATTTGCGTACATATTTAGATATTTGAAAGCACAATTATTATAATTTTGATAAAAAATGAAAATTGGTTTATTTTTTGGCTCTTTTAATCCAATTCATATTGGACATTTGATTATTGCCAATACAATGGCGGAAAATACAGATTTAGACCAAGTTTGGTTGGTCGTTTCTCCTCAAAATCCTACTAAAAAAAGCAATGCTTTACTCCACGAATTTGATAGATATGATATGGTCGAAAAAGCCATTGCTGATAATCATAAATTGAAAGTTACTGATATAGAATTTCATTTGCCTCGCCCAAGTTTTACGATTGACACGCTCACGTATATACAAGAAAAATATCCTACAAATCAATTTGCCGTTATTATGGGAGGGGATAATTTGGTCAATTTACCCAAATGGAAAAATGCAGAAAAAATATTAGAATATTATGAAATATACGTATATCCTCGCCCAAATACAGAAAAATCGGAGTTAGAAAATCATCCAAAGGTAAAAATTGTGGCTGCTCCTTTGGTTGATATTTCTGCTACTTTTATCAGAAGTCAATTACAACAAAATAAATCTATTAAATATCTCACGCCAGAAATAGTAGAAGAATATATCAAAAAGAAAAAATTTTATGTTTAAAACATCAATAAATATAAAAAAAAATATCCCCAAAAAATAAAATATTTCGGGGTTATTTGTATCCTACCTAAACTATCATCGATAAAATTATATTCTATTGATAGCAATACCTATACAACTATATGAATTTTACTTTTGTTTCAAAAAAGTAATTTTTTTTTTAAACTGACTTTCTGAACCTTATTTTTAAAAATGAAAATAATGTTTTTTTTATTTCTTATTTCAAACCTATAAAAGTAAGGTCGCAAATTGCGACCTTACTCACTACAATAAACAAATATTTTTTGTATTTATAGTCAAAAATATTATTTACTTAATCTTAAAATTATAGCATCAACAAAATCAGCCAAATCTATAGGCGCTCTGCTTGTAATTAAATTCCCATCGATTACTACTGGTAAATCCAAAACAATACCACCTGCATTTGATAAATCGATTTGCATAGACCACCAAGAAGTAATTTTTTTACCTTTAACTAAATTTGCACTAATCAAAGTTTGTGACCCATGACAGATAGCTCCAATTAATTTATTTTGTTTGTTCATTGCATTTAAGAAATCTAAACTTGGTTTATTAGCTCTTAATGCGTCTGGATTCCAAGCACCACCAGGCAAAAGTACTGCATCATAATCTTCTGCTTTTACATCTTCAACAAATTTATCAATTTTCATCCATCCCGCATTATCCATATAGTGAGAGGTCAAAATATGAGTACTACGAATGGCAGGAACTTGAACTGCAAATTGTGATGGATAATCAGGTGCTTTTGGTGAAACTAAATGTGTCTCAGCGCCCCGCTCTTTTAGTAACAAGTATAGAAAAGTTAATTCTACTTCTTCAACGCCATCAGTAGACAAAATAGCAATCTTTTTACCTTTTAGTAAATTAGGGTTGGGACTTTCTAATAACTTATTTTTCAATTTAGTATTAGCCGGGTCTGTTATCAAAAGATTTGTATTTACATTAATTGCCTCTGGACCTTGATATAGTTTCTCAATTCGTTTAACGAGTTCTACATTAGATTGTCCAAATACGTTTGTTGTAATAACAATAAATGTTATCAACATGAAGGATTTTATATTTTTCATTTTTTTAATTAAGTGTTTTTAATTCCGTTATAACTAATTCCGTTTTTTTTATTTTATTCAACATTTTAAACCACTCAACGACATAAGGTTGTTTTAAATGATTTTTAAAGGCATTATCATCAATAAAAATTTCAAAAATCACAATTGTATTTGGCTTTTGTGATATAGTATTTATATTGAAACTCACACATCCTTTTTCTTCTCTTGTTAGTTTAATTAAACTTTTAGTTTGAGAGAAAAAAGTATTATCAGTTTGTTCGTTGAGTTCAACTTGTGCCAAAATTATTTTTTGAGCAAAAGCAAAATGTGTCATCAAGAACAAAGTAATTAACATTATCAAGTATTTCATAATAATATGTTTTTAAGTATTTTTTAAAAAGCAAAAACAGTAGTAGAAAGAAATTTTCGTCTTCCGCCTTTGCTTTTTAAGTAAATTTTAATTTATTTTTTTCAACTCTACTAAGGTTGCCTCGCCAACACCTTGTGCCGATTGTGGATTTTGTCCTGTTACAACTCTCTGGTCAACGGTGACGTGTTTTTGCCAAAGTCCTGATTTCTCAAATTTTGCACCACGTTCAATTAATATTGTTTCTAACATAAAAGGAACAACATTTTCTAACTTTACAGCAATTTCTTCTTCGTTGGTAAAGGCATTTATTTTTTTACCGTCCACCAAATATTTACCATCGCTTAATTTAACGTTTACTAATCCTGCGGGTCCATGGCAAACCGCACTTACAACGCCATTGTTTTCATATATTTTTTGTGCAATAATTGCAAGTGCTGCATTATCAGCAAAGTCCCACATTGTGCCGTGTCCGCCTGCATAAAGTATGGCAGAATATTCTTCTGTTTTTACTTCATTTGGTTTCATTGTGTTTTCAATTTTGGTGCGATATTTTACATCCTCCCAAAATTTCTTATTGATTGGATCTTCCAAATTAAAACCATCAACTGGCGCTTTTCCACCTTGTGGACTTACGAAATCAATTTCATAACCTGCATTATGTAACACTTCCCAAGGGTGTGAAACTTCTGCTAAATAATAACCCGTAGGCTGACCTGTGTCGCCTTTTTTGTCGTGGCTTGTAACCACAAATAATACCTTTTTCATCTTACTTACTTTTTTAGTTTCTGCTGTTGCTTCATTGAAAGAAAAAATGGTGCAACCTGCAATTACCATTATTCCTATTACGATTGTTAAAAATGTTTTTTTCATTTTTTACATTGTTTAATTATTACAATGCAAAGGTAGTAACAAGGTAACAGATGGCAAAGGAGCTAAATCACAAGTTTTTTGTGAGGTATATCACAATTAAGTAATACGACTTAGTGTTTCTCTTGAAACACCAAGATATGCAGCTATTAAAGTCTTTGGAACTCTCTGAAATAAGGTTGGATATTGTAAAAGTAATTGTTCATATCTTTCTTTAGCATTACTATTAAGCATTGATAATATTCTTTGTTGCAATGCTACATAACCCATATTAGATTTTCGCCTAAAAAAGTGTTCAATCTTATGCAAATCTGCACAAATTTTATCTCTGTTGTGAAGCGATAAACAGAGTATTTCAACGTTTTCAATACAATCAATGTGTAAGGTTGCTTTTGATTGGCTAAAATAGGCTTGATAGTCAGTAATCCACCAATCTTCCATTCCAAATTGCATAATATATTCTTTACCTTCTTTATCAATATGATAAGCTTTCAAAAGTCCTTTCACTACAAAATAATCGTTAGTTACACTATCGCCTTCTTGAATTAAAAATTGATGTTTTTTGAGTTTTTTGGTTGTAAAATGTGATAAAATATAGTCAAACTCTTGGTCTGTCAATGGTGTAATTTTTTCAAAATGTCGTCTTAATTCTATACTCATTTTTTGTTGATGTTTAATGTTTGTAGGCAGTTTCGCAGCCTTTCAGATAATTGTAAATATACAAAACCTACACACACAACAAAAATAAACAAAACAACTTAAAATACCAAATATTTTTTAGATTATTTTTTAAACTCTCAAAAGCAATATTTTAAAAGTATAATACAAAATATCTTAAATAATAATAGTGTTTTTTAAATGGTAGCCAAAAATTGACAAAAATCATTAAAAATTCGAGAAAAAAGAAAAAAATCCGTATTAATCCGCTAAATCCGTGTTATCTGTGTGCTAAAATCTCTTTCATTTAAAAAATAATAATGTTGGTTCATGGAAAATTATTGCGGATATAATTTTCTTCTGTATGAATAGAAATGGCATAAATGCCATTTATTTAAAAAAATATCCATTTGAAAAATGCGGAGATTTCGGCTAAAGCCAACAATTGAATTGTATATTAACCTCCAGATAAATCTGGAGGCAATTCAAAAAATACAATTCAAAAAAAAATTTATTTTCTACACAAATTTCCTAAGAAACAAACTTATTTTTGTATTTTATTCCAAACTTACTTGCGGCAACTTTTCTATAATATCCAAACTTGCCAAACTAAGATGAATAACGCTCAAAAGTAAATCGAAAATATACTTCGGATTTTCACACTCTGAAGCCCAATCATTCGGATTATTATCTATTTTGCTTTCTTTGTGTTGTGTAATTTGGTAACGTTCCATAATCCATTCTATAGCACTTTTGCCATTGACTACATACTCATAAGCACGCAAAGGTATATTTTGAATACTAATTTGACTATTGTAATCTATTATACTTTTGTCAGTTTCTTTATCTTTTTTAGCAAAACGCATTTTATAGACTTTGTAATCTACCAAAAGACCTTCTTTGATATACAAAACTAATTCTTTTGGCTTAGGATGATGCTCATATTCTAAATGCAACTTCGCTAATTGCTTGCCCGCTTGACTAAATGCCCAAAAATCCTTCCCATCTTCTACCAAAGGCAAACGAGGTAACATCTTTTTTAAGTCATTAGCAAAAGTCTCTTTGTAGTGCGGACTATGCAAAAAACCATATACATAATAAAATATATCCTCTTTTTGTACCAAATTACCATACGTACCACGCGCCTGACCTAATACAAAATCCGAAATGCCATCTCTGCGAACATATTCCTTCATATTTTTATCAAATATATTATGCTGCTCTTTTTTTACCTCCTCATAATAATACAAAGGAAAACATTGAGAAACTGACACAATACCTAAATCAGGAATAATATTTGAGATTAATACCGAAAAATCTTTCGTATTACCAAGCCCAGAAACACAAATTAATTGATTTTCTAATGTAGTATTCGGAAAAAGTTGCCTATGAATACCAGGACGTTCTATAAAAGGATTATCAAAATATAAATTTTGTTTACAAAAAGGACGATAATGACCTGCTATTATGTATTTACTATCAAAAGAATGATTTTTATTTCTATGAATATCATTTTTCAAATTCACTGTCCAGCTTATTTTGATAGGATTAGTGTCTATGAGATTTTGGACTTCTATATTTTTATTTTCTTTTTTTGCGTTGGCAAATGTTTTTTGCTGTTCGTTATAAAAATCTATCATTCTTTTCATATTATTTTCCAAATTATTTTTTGAAAAATTATATACCCATGCATCTCTATTGCTGACCATTCCGATAGCATACGTATTAAAAAATGCGTTACTTTTTTTATCCAATTTTTTTTCGGGTGCGAGTGGTAAAAAAGTTTCAAATCCTTCGTTTCTTTTGGCAATCCAGTCGCCTTTTTCGTTGGGTTCGAGTGTTTGTAGGGCTAGATTTTTGATACTTTTTTGGTCTTCGAGTATTTTTAGTTTTTGTTCTCTGTTATGATAGTCGCCAATATCATAATAAAAAATTTGTGTTTTTTCTGTATTTTTATGTGGATTTTTGACTAGAAATGTAAGGCTTACGGGTGTTCGTGAGCCTGAGCCAAATATTTTTCCACCTTCTTTTCTGCTTAGTTCACCGCTTGTTCGTTGGTTTCCTCTTAAATTAAATACATAAATACTTGAAAATTCTTTGGTTATGGTTTTTCGGAATCCGTCTGCACTATTGCTATCGAGCCATGCGCCGTTGGTTACAAAGGCAATAATTCCGCCATTTTCTTGGTCTAGTCTATCAGAAGCCCATCTGAATGCTTTTATATATGAGTCATAATTTGATTTATTAAGTCCTGAGTTTGAGGCGTTTGCATAAGTTTGGTCGATTCTGCTATCGAGTTGTTCATATTTTTGGTTTTGTGCGTTATCGTTGGCAGATTTTTGTCCTACTGAGTAAGGTGGGTTTCCTATTATAATTCGGAGTGGTGCGTTTTTTTGTGCTTGTATTTTGGCGTTATTTTCTTGTAAATAGTCTGGGAATAATTGATTTGTTTCTTTTTCAGAGAGTTGGAAAGTATCTGTGAGTACAATTCCCTCAAAAGGTGCGTATTCTTTTTGGTTATTGAGGTCAAAGAAAGTAGTTTCCATGTTGATGGCGGCTATATAATAGGCGAGTAATACTATTTCGTTTGCGTGGAGTTCGTTTTTAAATTTTCGGTGTAAGTCTTGTTGTTTTATGAGTCCGCTTTGTAGCAATCTGACCATGAAAGTACCTGTTCCTGCGAATGGGTCTAGGATATGTATATTTTGGTCTGTTATACTTCTATTAAATTCTGTTTGGAGTATATTTTCTACTGAGTGGATAATAAAATCGACTACTTCTGTGGGTGTGTAGACGATGCCGAGTTTTTCGACCATTTTAGGGAATGCATTTTTAAAAAATTTGTCATAAAGTTCGATGATTATTTTTTGTTTTCCTTTTGCGTTGTCTATTCCTTCGGCTCTTTTTTTAACTGAGTCATAAAATTTTTGGAGTATTTCTGTATCTTTTTCGAGTGTTTGGTTTTCGAGTGTTTCTATCATTTTTTGCATTGATGTAGAAACGGGGTTATTTTTGACGAATGAATATTCTTGAAACAAGGCATCGAACACTGGTTTTGTGATAAGATGTTGTGCGAGCATTTCGATGGCTTCTGTTTGTGAGATAGCGGGGTTTATATTTTTGCGTAGTCCGCCTAAAAATTGGTGAAAAGCATTTTTTTGAATTTCTTTTGTGTTGATAAAGTGTGTTATTTTTTCGATATATTTTTCGGCTATAATGGCTACATCTTTTGCCCATTGTTCCCAATATCTTCTGTCTCCTACTTTTGTAACTATTTTAGCAAATATATATTTTTGTAATTCTTTAAAATGTATTGCTAATTGGTCTTTTAATTTTTTTGTCGCTTCTTCGTCTGGTTTTTTGTTACCTTCGGTATTTGTTTCGACTACGTGTATTTTAGATGGTTTTTTTTCGTTGAGTTCAATTTGATTGATAGTTGTATTAAATGTTTCATCATGCGCTCTGAGTGCATTGAGTACGTCCCAAACTATTTTATATCTTTTGTTATCATCGAGTGCTTGGTCTGGTGCTATATCAAAAGGAATAACGATAGGAATAATAATGTATCCGTATTTTTTGTTGGGTGCTTTTCTCATCACACGTCCTACAGATTGTACTACGTCTATATGGGAGTCACGTGAGGCTAAAAAAATGACTGCGTCAAGTGCTGGCACGTCAATTCCTTCGCTTAGGCATCTTGCATTGGTTAATATTCTACATTCGTTGTCTGCGGGTTTTTTTAGCCATTGTAATTTTTGTTCTCTTTCATTTATTTGCATTTGACCGTCTACGTGTTGTGCATTTACGTTTACTAATTTTTCTTTTTTTTCGGTGGTAACTTCTTCGTAATATACGTTTTTTAGGTCATTAAATAGTTTGGTAACATTTTTTGAGTCTTTTATTCTTGAGGCGAAAGCGACTGCGGTTTTCATGGGTTGCGGGTCTGAGTTGGCTATTGTTCCATCATCTCCTATTACCTGTTTCGAGAATGCATTGATACAACCGATAAGTTTTGCGGTTATTTCGGTGTCTATTTCGTTATTTTCGTTGGCGATCATTTCTTGTACTTTTTGGGGTATTTCATTTTCATTGAGCGTAAGTATCAATACTTTGTATTCAGTGAGCAATCCTCTTTCGACTGCTTCTCCAAATCCGATTCTATACATTTCTTTTCCGTAAATGGTTTCGTCGTCCATTGAGCATAAAACGGCATCATATCTATTTGCTTTTGATTTAGCACTATCGCCATATAATTTTGGGGTTGCTGTCATATAAATTCTTTTTTTTGCTTTCAAAAAGTTATTATCGTGTACTTTTATAAAGGCTGATTCGTCTTCGTTGGCAAGTTTTATGCCTGATGTTCTGTGTGCTTCGTCACAAATAATAAGGTCAAAGACTCCAAAATTTTTATTTTGTTTTAATAATTCTTTTTGTGCTTCTGCTATGACGTGTATAGATTGATAGGTAGAAAAGACGACGGTCATACCTTCATTTTTATTTATTTTTTTGATAAACTCAAATTGCCTTAAAATAGTATCTATTTTGGTAGATGCGGGGAGTGCTAGGTCGATTGTACTAATATCTCCTTCATCGTTTTGATTTTTTTTTGTACTTACATTTGCGTCTGAGCATATACAAATAGCATTAATTTTAGTTTCGCTTTCTGCGCTCCATTCTCTGAGTGTTTGTCCTAATAAAGCAATAGATGGAACGAGAAATAAAATAAGTCCTTTTTTATTGGTTTCATTTTCGGCTATTTTTAGGGAGGTAAATGTTTTTCCTGTACCACAAGCCATAATAAGTTTTCCTCTATCATTGGTTTTGAGATATTCATTTGTTTTTTGGAGTGCAAAATTTTGATGTTCAAAGAGTATTTTTTTTGTTATTCTTGCTTCTTCGCCTTTCATTCCTTTGTCTAATTTTTCCCAGTCAATAGGTGCATTAATTAGTTGGTATAAACTTATTCTTTGAAATGGGATAGTAAGGTTTTTAACTACTTCTTCTGCATTTTTTCCAAATTCTTTTCCTGTGGTATCTACCCAAAGTCGAGTTACAAATTTGTTTCTTTGTAGATTTGCATCTATAAATTCTCTTCCTGAAGTAGCCAAAAAACTATCGATGGCTGGTTTATCTATGGTTGTTCCTTCGGCAAAAAATTTACATTGTATTGCCCAATAATCACCGTTGTATAATTGTGCTACCAAATCAATGCCTGTATCTACTCCACCGAGTTCGGTTCGGGCTGGAAATTCATTCCAGAGCCAAATTTTTTCGAATTGATTGGCGTATAGAGGGTCTGTTTGTAGATAGTTTTTGATAAGTTGTTCAAATTTATTTCCTTTTTGTCTTTGAGACAAAGATTCTTCTCTGTATTTTTCTAATATGATATTGAAGTAGTTGGTACTCATAAAAAATGCTTGAAATAATTTATTTATTTTTGTACAAAAGTATAATTTTTTTTTAAATATAACAAATTTTTGTTTATTTTTGATGATAAAATTTATTTTTGTTTGTAATATAATCAAATTTAGATAGATTATTTGATTTCCGTTATTTGAAATTGATTTTTATTCTTACAAATCGATCTATTTTTTATCTAATCAAGTATTAATAAATTTGATTTTTATATTTGAAGTTTTTTTTGAATGAAAGAGATTTTAGCACACAGATAACGCGGATTTAGCGGATTACTACGGTTTTTTTTTCTCCTTGTTCTGTGTGCCACAGATGGAGGAGAAAAAAACGTTTACAAGGATTTTAAAATCTTGTAAACGTCAGAAAAAATAATTATTGCTAATTTTATTTAGTTTTTTGAAGGGATAGAGAAGGTAAAATATACAATGATTATATAATTTCTTCACAAGGGATCATTTCGAATTTAATATCAGAAAAGGAATTAAAATCTTCTCCCAAATCTTTCATATCCTCGTCTTCTTGTTCATAATACCATTGAATAACGATTTGTAAATTAGGATCATCACCTGATTCTAATTGCTTAATAATTCGTCCTAACACAGCCGAGGTACTTGTATTGACATAAATAAGTTTGAAAGCCATTTGAATTTTTTCGGGTCTTTCATCTCTCATATATGTTTCGATGGCTTCTAATATAGGGGCATAAAATTCTTCCGTATCTTCAGGAATAGATACGCCTTTGATTTCAAATTCACTTTTTTCGAAGTTAAGATGCACTTCTGGAGTGGTTGGTGATTCTTTTATAATAATATCTTCCATTTTTAATAATATATATTTTTGTGTAAGTAGAATTTTTTATTTTATCTTATTTCTACTCCCTTTTTATTGCTTTGATTGATAATCACTAATTTTTGGAAAGATATAGATGAAAAACTTGCTTCTACTTCTTCCGAAAAAATTACTTTTCCTGTGATTAATTTTATTTTTCCGTTTTCATTGCGTAATATTTGGCTAATATGCAATGTTATTTTTTCTTCTTTCAATGTTGTTTTTAAATCGTCAATGTTTTTTTCAGTCATTGTATTGATAAGAAAAAACTTTACCTTTATTTCATCTAGATTTTCTGTTTTTAAACTTGAAAATAAAGAGATAAATAATACAAAAGTAATGATTAAATGTTTCATTTTTAATTATTTTTTTTATGGTTAATTCATTGGATTCATTCTAAAACCTATGACCAAAATGTCATCCATTTGTCTATTTTCGCCCATCCAATCGATTAAAGTTTTATTTAAAATTTTTCTTTGTTCTTGCATTACCTCGTGATGATGTTCCAATAATAAATCATCTAAACGTTGCTTAGAAAATTTACGACCTTTTGGACCTCCAAACTGATCTTGAAATCCATCAGAAAATATATAAAAACAAGTTGGTTTATCAATTTTTAACGTATATTTTTGAAAAACTCTTTCTCTATCTTTTTGAAAACCACCAATAGGCAATTTACAAGATTCATACGCTTGCATTTGTCCATCTTGCACAAACAATAAAGGTCTAGCTGCCCCTGCATATTCCACCGTATTTTTTCGTGGGTCAATCACACACAAAGCCACGTCCATTCCATCTTGATTTTTGGTTTCTTCTTGATTCAAAGCAGAGCCAATACTTTGGTGCAATTCATTCAAAATCCATTCTGGGTCTGTAATTCCTTGCAAATTGATGACTTGATTTAAGTAAGAATCACCTAACATAGACATAATTGCGCCCGGAACTCCGTGACCTGTACAATCTAAAACAGCAATAAAAATTTTTCCGTGTTTATACGCAAACCAATACAAATCACCTGAAACAATATCTCGAGGTCTGAATAATACAAAATAATCTTTCAAACCTTCGTTCATTTGTTGAGTAGTTGGCAATAGAGATTCTTGTATTCTTTTGGCATAATTGATGCTGGCGGTAATATCTTTATTTTTCCTTTCGATTTCTTTAAAAGCAGCCTCTAATACATCATTTTTGCGGTTAATGGCTTCATTTTGTATTTCGATTTGATTTTTTCTTTCTTCTGATTCTTTATTTTTTCTTTCGATTTCGATTTTTTGTTGTTCTAGGGCAGATTTTTGTGCTTCTAAAACTACATTTTGTTGTTCAACGCCTAATTTTTGTGTGCCTAATAATTGATTTATTTTTACTTTTTGTCTATTATTTCTATATAAAAATACAATCAAAACCAAAGCAGATATTACAAAAATAGTAGAAACCAAAATCAATAATTGTGAAATTCTATTTTGAGCGGTTAATAATTCTCTTTCTTGGGTTTGTTTTTTGATAATATCATCGGTTACTCTGATTACGTCTTGTGCGTCAGTTTGTTGGTCTTTAAAAATAGATTCTTTTAATTTAACGTATTCTTGATGATATTGAAATGCTTTTTTGTAGTCTTCTTGTGCTACATACAGTTGCGAAAGTCCTAAATATGCTCTTTGTAATTCTATTTTACTATTTTCTTTTTTTGCTTTAAATTCTTGTTGTTCATAACTTCTTCTTGCTTCATAATAATCTTTTAACTTAAAATAATTTTCTCCCAGGCGATATAAATTTGCGATAATTAATTTAGCATCTGGGATATTATCAGCAATTTCTAATGCCTGTTTATGATAACGAATGGCTTCATTGTAATTTCCTTCTTTATAATATACGACTCCTAAATTAGTCAAAGTATTGGCAATTCCTTTTTTATCTTTTAGTTTTTCTCTCAATACTAAAGATTTTTGAAAAGCTTCTACGGCTAATTCATTGTCACCTTTTACCACATAAGCTGTTCCAATTCGGTGATGTCCTTCTGCAATTCCTACTTCGTCGTTTGTATTTTGTCTTAATTTTAAGGCTCTGGTAAAATAATTAATTGCCATTTCAGGTTCACTATTTTGTGTGAGATATAAATCACCCAAAAAATTAGCATTTTTTAATATTCCGTCGTTATATTTTTCATTTTCTGCTTCTTTGAGTGCTTGTTCGGCGAATTTTTTTGCTTCTGCAGAATTTTTAGACAAATAAGTAGTAGCCAAACTATATAAAATATCAGATCTTTCCTTTCCTGTTTTTGCAGCACTTAATTTTTCATTGAGTTCTTCTATATCGCTTTTGGGCAAAACTTTTGGGGTTTGTCCTGATGCGAAGGAAAAACAAAGGAAAAATAAAACTATAAAAACTAAAAAGTAACGCATTTTTTATAAAAATAAAAGATAAGATAAATTATTCCAGACTAATATATAAGAAGGAATAAATTGAACAAGGAATTGAACAATAGACAAATAAATATTTTAGTGATAAAATAAAAAATAGATTTTATCACTAAAATAAATACAACAAAAAATTAATCTTCAGGTTCGAAAGCAAACATATTGATTTTTAAACCTGTGTCTTTTGTATAGTCTTCTGCTTCTTCAGCAATACTATCATCATCTTCAGGATAATACCAATTTACGACTACTTGCCCACTATCATCTTCATATTTTTTTAATACACGCAAAATATTCAAGATACTTCTTGAGGAGCTTGTATTAAAATAAGTCAAACGGAAGTTAAAAGTAATTGTCTTTCTTACTTCTTTGATATAGTTTTCGAGCCATTGAATTAAATTGTTATAAAATTCGTCTGTATCTTCTAAATATGATTCGCCTGATATTTCACAGATACCAGAAGTAGCATTAAGTTTTACTTCAGGAATGAAATAAACGCCGCTTTCTCCTTTAATTTCGAGATTCTCCATCTAATAGAATAAAAATTATATAATCTAAGTTTTAAAATAATTGCAAAAGTAATAATAATTATTTGTTTTTTAGGTATAAATACAAAAAAATAAATAATTTTTATTCCGTTTCTTCTGTTGAGTGTTTAGGAACAGACACAAAAAGTGCATAAAAAGCAAATTCTCCTCCCGGTAATTCTTTAATTTTTACTTCCAAAGGTCCGCCTGCTGTCAAAGCTACTTGCACCAAACCGATCCCAGCCCCTTTACTTTCTTCTCCCTGCGGATCATTGCGTAGTTTACGTTTATATTCACGCAAAGCCTCTCTATCCAACGCATTGATAGTATTATATTTTTCTACCAATCTTGTCACGGCATCTTTATAAACTAAATTACCTGTAATTAGTTTAAAGGAATCCTCTGTTTGCACAATCACCAAAGTCCCTACTTTGTCTTGATTGCCAAAATGATTGACTTCTTTCGAATAATAAAGTACGTTTTGTGCTAATTCCATAAAAATAGCGAATACTTTTTTTCCAATTTTGGGACTTTCCTGTTGCAATTTCAAACGAATATCGCGGCTAAATTCAGCCAACAGCACATCAGTAAGCGGTCCCTTATAAGATAAAATAATATTATCTTGGGTAATTTGAGAATGATACTCAAAAAAATTAAACTCCTTAGTAGTCATAAGTTTTTGATTTTGTTTAAATTTTAAGATTTATTCTTGTTTTATTGTTATGTTTAATCTATCAAATTACCAACACTTTGTAAAATTTTATCAAAAGTAATTACTATTTATGAGAAAAAAAAATATTCAACAAAATTTTCTAAAAACTATTCAATTTTTATGCCTATTACATCAAAAAAGTTTTTAAAATCAATAAAAATACAAACAAACCTAAAAAAATCAAAAACATTAATGAAAAAATAATTGTTATCATTTTTTTTTATACCTTTGCCAATCAAAAAAACATATAATAATAAATGGTATATAAATAAAAAACATACATTATATATCTATCCAAAAAAAATGACAGAGCAAGATATTTTAAAAGCTTTATCAACCGTAGAAGAACCCGATTTGAAAAAAGATTTGGTTACTTTGGGAATGATAAAAAACATAGAAATTACAGCCAATCGTGTAAGATTTACAGTCGTATTGACCACGCCTGCTTGTCCACTCAAAGAATTGATTAGACAAAGATGCGAAACGGCTATTCATTCGCAGGTCGATCCAAAAGCAGAAATCGACATCGAAATGACCGCAGAAGTTACAAGTATTAGAAATCAAGGACAACTTTTGCCCAATGTAAAAAATATTGTTGCCATTGCATCGGGAAAAGGCGGCGTAGGAAAATCTACCATTACAGCCAATTTAGCCTTAGCACTCTCACGCACAGGTGCCAAAGTAGGCATTATTGATGCGGATATTTCAGGTCCTTCTATTCCGATAATGTTTGGAGTAGAAAATGAAAAACCTTATGTAAGGCAAGAAAATGGCAAAAATTGGATTATTCCGATTGAACGTTTTGATATGAAAATTATCTCGATGGGTTTTTTAGCTCCTTCAGAAAGTGCGGTCGCTTGGAGAGGTCCGATGGCAAGCAAGGCTTTGATGCAATTTTTAGGTGATACAGATTGGGGACATTTAGATTATTTATTGATTGATTTACCGCCCGGAACTGGTGATATTCATATTAGTTTGACGCAAGCATTGCCTTTGACAGGCGCAGTAATTGTTACGACTCCACAAAAAGTTGCGTTGGCTGATGCTTTGAAAGGCGTAGCAATGTTCAGACAACCTGGTACAAAAGTACCTATTTTAGGATTGGTAGAAAATATGGCGTATTTTACTCCCGCAGAATTGCCTAATCATAAATATTATATTTTTGGACAAGATGGCGGTAAAAAATTTGCAGAAAATAATGTATTGCCATTTTTAGGACAAATTCCGTTGGTGCAAAGTATTAGAGAATCAGGCGATATGGGTATTCCTGCAGTTGCAAATGCCGAACCTGCCACAATGGAAGCATTTGAGGAATTGGCTCGTAAGGTTGCTCAACAAATTGCGATTGTTAATGCAGAAAAAAATTAGTTTTTTTTGTGGAAATATTTTTTTGATAAGAAAATAAAAGTGTAAGCAAAAATATAGATTTTTTTACTTACACTTTTTTTATGATTTAGAGGAAAATATTGCAAATATAATTTTATTCTGTATGAATAGAAATGGCATTTATGCCATTTATTTAAAAAATATAAAAATATCAATTTGAAAAATGCAGAGATTTCGGCTAAAGCCAATAATTGAATTTTATATTATCCTCCAGATAAATCTGGAGGCAATTCAAAAAACATATTTCAAAAACATATTTTTATTTTTCTCACAAATTTCCTAATAACCTTTTTTATTGATTATTTCCTTCTAAAAAATGGCTAAAAGTATCTCCGCGAAGTCCCAAACGCAATGTTTCTAACGGAATAACTTCGTTAGTAGCAATATTTCCTAAATTTACATTTGCCCCCAACATCTTAATAAACCAAACTTGTTGAGATTTTTGTGGTGCTTCCCAAATAATTTTTTCAGATGGAACAGAACGCACAATTTCTTTAATCAAACCTTGTCGAACTTCTCCTGAATCTCTAAAAAGTCCTACATTTCCTGCTTCTCTTGCTTCTCCAATCACTTTCCACGCACCTGCTGCCAATTCTTTATTCATCAATTCTATCCATTCGTAAGGGGCTAATATTTTTTCTGCATCTTTGGAGCCAACTTCCGAAAGTACTCTTGTTTGTTTGGCTAACATTTCGATATATTTGCATTTTTCATCATGATCAAGTTCAATCGAGCCATCAGAAACTTCGCACAAAGGCATTTCATATTTATCTAAAACTGCTCTGTAATCGTCAATTTGTCCGCGTACTAAAAATGCTTCGAATAAAGTTCCACCAAAATAAAAAGGAATATTAGCATTTTTATAGATGTCTAATTTTTTTTTGAGGTGAGGCGAAACATAAGAAGTTGCCCAACCTAATTTTATCATATCAATATATTCTCCCGAAGATTCTATCAAATCTTCTGCTTCACGTGTGCTAAGTCCTTTATCCATCACCATAGTTAGTCCTTTTTGGCGTGGTTTTTCATCTCTTTCTGGGAGATCTTTCAAAAAATAATTTTTTTCTTCCATTTTTAAAATCAAAAATAAAATAAATTGTTACGAGTTGCAATATTAGTATTTATTTCGCAAAATCTAACTCTTTTATAAATTTTTTGATGTTAAAAAAGATTTTTACTTTTATTAAATTGTATTTTTTTTATTTTTGATTGGGTTTATTGTAGATTTTTGATGGTTATGTCTTTCTTTAAAAAATAAAATATTTTTGGGTTGATATATTCATCATAAAATATTTTTTGGAAGTTCGTCAAGTCTTTGGTATTGACAAACTTCCAAAAAAACAATCAAAAATTACTTATTTTTTTGATAATTCTTTCCTAATTTTTTCTATCTCTGAAATAGGCAAATTAGTAATTTGATGAATGGTTTGGTTATCCAATCCTAAATGAATACAATTAATCGTATTCATTTTATTTGTTTCTTTTGCCCCTTTTTGTAAGCCTTTTTGCAAACCAATCACCTCGCCTTTTTGCAAGCCAATTATTTCACCTTTTTGTAAGCCAATTATTTCACCTTTTTGCAAACCTTCTTCACGATAAGTAATCATAGAGTTTTTTAAATCTCTATAACTTTTTAAACTATCTTCATAAGCTGACATTTCTTCAGGAGAATAATTAGCTACTTCTGCAATTTCAAATACTTCCATAAATATACCTTGGTTTAAAATTTCGGGGGCATCTTCAAATTTTGAAATGTTTTTTAGAATATACAACCATTTATCATAATCACTTTCGAGTTGCTCGATAGTTTTGTTAAAATTTGGCATTTCTAAATAAACAAAACGTAGTTTGTCATAAAATATTTTATTTGTTTCGATATTTAATAACATCACGTCATGTTTGACCTGATTTCCTTCGCTTTCTTCTCCAATCATATCAAATTTAAAATCCATCACAGCAATCGTATAAACGTTTGCTAATTCATAATTCCAAACAAAATCAGGTTCTCCACTTCCTTTTTCGGCTTTTTTATCTTTTTTTGCTTGAGATAAAATCACACTTGACGCATAAAAAACACCTCTATCTTTGAAATATTTTTGTTTTGCTTTTTGCATTTCGATAATAAAATGCTCGCCTTTTTCATTTTGACAATACAAATCAAAAATAGATTTTCTATCTTTTTCTTGTTTGCCCAAATGTTCATTTTTCAGGTATTTTATTTTAGTAATTCTAACATCAACCAATAAAGTATTCAAAAAATTGATGAGCAATTTCTTGTTTGCCTCTTCGCCAAATAATTTTTTGAAACCAAAATCTGTGAAAAAATTGATATATTTTCCTAATTTTTCTTCTGTTTTCTTTGCCATTTTTTTATTTTATTAAATTTTTGAGATTTGATACATTTATAAACGTTATAAAAATACAAAAATAAATATTTTTTTTGGAATAAAAAATAAAGAAGGAAAAAACGATTAAAAATAATTCCTAAATTCTCGTTTTTAATAAGCAAAATATAGTTTTTTAAATAAAATAAAAAAAAACATAATCAAGTTTTCTTAATAAAAATAAAAATAGTTACACTTTTTAAAACATTTTTATTGACAATGCGTTATAAGAAAAATGCCTAAAAATATGATAAAAAAAACCTTCATTTTCGTTTTAATTGTTCTTTTGATGACTGCTTGCTTTCAACCTACTCCTTGTCAAGAATCTACAGGAGCGATAGCACACCTACAATTCAAAAATGCTAATGGTAGAAGAATACAATCTCCTTATTCAAGAGTATATGAAAAAAGTATGATGACAAATATAGATAGTATCAAAGCAGGAAGAGACACACTCTATACTCCTAATTATCATTTACCTTTTCCAACGGTAGCCAATCCAAAAATACTCTGTTTTGTATTCGAAAAACCAAATGGACAAAAAGATAGTATCACCATAAAAGGTGATTTATATTATAGTTATGAAAGTAGAAGTTGTGGTATATATACAAAATACAAAAACTTAAATATTATCACAGACAAAACATCGTTTCCTATAGCTAACATCAAATTATCAGAATATTCAGTTTACATTCAATATGCTTTACAAATTACTTTATAAATTTATATTAGTGTATTGTATAACGACTTCGTTGCAAGCACAACTACCTGATTTATATCCTGAGAAGAAAAAAACAAATCAAGATACCATCAAACCAACGCAAAAAATAGCCAATGAAAAAAGGTTTATTTTGGGGCTGAATTTTAGTAAAATGGGTCTTAGACCGCTTGTAGGTGGATTTACGATAGATATGGAGACACATAAATTATTCAAAAAATCTTGGGCGTATGGAGCAGAATTTGGTTATACTGAATATTATTTTAGGTCGAGAAATTTCAATGTACATAACAAAGGGGTTTATTTTAAACCTATGATTTCATATTTATTGAAAATATCTGATGATAATACAATTATGTTTTCTACGGCTGTGCCTTTGGGTTTTTTTGAAGAAAGTGGTAGATTATTCGTTGGAAATTATTATTATACATTCAATCCAAACGAAATTAATTTTTATCGTCCTAATCAATTTTTTTATGGGTTAGAATTTATTGCGACCGTAAAAACAAAAATTGCCTCAAATTTATATGTAGGTTTTGGAGGACGTTATGCACCTTTTATCTATAGCCAAAATATCAATGATAATTTTCCAATGAATACAAGATATTTTACAGGATCAGGCTATAATTTAGATTATAATGATATAAATCAAAGGCAAAGTAATCAGCATAGGGCGTTTGCTTTGTTTGGTAAAATATTTTTGTATTTTTAAAAAAATAATTACCAAGAATTAAAAAAAGTCTTGGTAATTATTTTATTTCAGTTTGTTACCCTCACGAATAGATTCGCAAACACTGAGATAAACCTCTCCTTTCATCTTTTTTTATATAAAAATGGTATATAATTAGTGGAAATCATTGAATACGCAAAGGTAAACCACTTTTTTGACAATTCCAAGTAAAAACTTCCAGCACAAAATGATTTTTTAAGACTCTTTTTTGACCTAAAACGTTTATTATCAAAACAATTAGACGAAAAATCGTGTCAAAGCCAAGAAAAAATGTAGAATTGAAAGCGGCGAACAAAATTTAGAGGAAGAATAAAATCATATAAATATTTTGGGCGATAACAGGCTATCGTGCAAGCACAGAGACAAAAAGGCAAAAACACTTCGTTCCTACGTGTTTTTGCCTTTTTGTCTCTACAATACTGCTTCTATCCTTATCGCAAACAGCCAATTTTGAAACAGCCAACTATTTTCCTATTTGAATAAAAAACAAGTTAATTGCAATTTTACTTCTCCGCCTGATTTTGTTTCTGTAGTCAAACCATTGAAACGACCATAAAAAATTTGTTCATATTGCAATTTTAAATTACAATTAAAATCATTGATATAATAATTTAATCCGCCACCAATTCTTGATTCTGAAAAAACAGTATTAAAACTACCTTTAGATTGTGAAGTAGCATTGATTGGAAACGAATTATTTGCCACTCTATTTGGGTTTAATAAATATTGCGTATCACTCACATTCATATTTTGTGCTTCGTATTTGATATAAGGTTGCAGTTTTGAGTTTGGAAAATAATAACCAACTTCTCCAAAAATAATACTTTGATTTGGTACTAATGGCGTAAAAGATTTTGCATTAGTGGTATTATTACCGCCTGACAAATACATATATCCTGCGTGTGCGGTCAATGCCCCCTCCCCTACTGTTACATCAGCAAAAACATCCCCTGCAATATTGAAATAATCGTCTTGTATATCAATCCCCGCTCCTACTGCAAATATTTCTTTTTGTCCGAGATTAGTTCCTGAGTAATAATGTTCTTTTTCTACGTCTAAAAAGTTATAATTTAATCTTAAATTTGCCCTTAGATTTGAATATTTACTCGTTGCACGCCCTCTAAAAACTCCTCCTCTAATTTCTAATCTTTCCTCAAATACATAACTTCTAAAACTAACTCCCAAATCACGTCCAAAATTATTTTGTAAAGCTTGATTTTGAAATAAATTATAAGGATATTGATACCAACCAAATTCCAAACCCATCAAAGTAACAGGCGATTGCATTCCTTGTCGATTTACGCCTGTGAGTTGCATACCCGCATAAATCAAAAAATTATCAGACACTTTATGTTCTACTTGTGCATCTAAAATAATTAGTTTTGGGTCTTGTATGCTTTTGGTCGAATCCACAAAACCAATCGGTGATAAAATTTCAGTTTGCATAAATACAGAAGTTTTTTCTGTTAATTTTGCCCCTGCCATTAACCTTGCTCTCCAAATTTGTAGTTGAGTTCCCCAACCGCGCCCATTGTCTAATAAAGGACTTTGTGGTCTATCTTGTGTAAAAACGCCTTGCATTTGCAAAAAAGCACCAAACTGCACAGAAGGTTTAAAAGTGGTCGTGTCTTTTGTTTGTGCCAATATAGATAAAGGCAAAGCACACAAAAATAACAAAATTGAATATGTAAATAATATTTTTTTCATATTGTTGTATTTTTTTTTAAATGAAATAAGATAAAAATAAAGTAAATAAAGTAAATAAATAAATTCAAAAAAGTATAAAGCAAAAAGAGTGCCTTTTACAAGGCACTCTTTTAATTTTTATGAGGTATATTTGAAAATGATTATCTTCTTACAATTCGAACCGCAGCTTTTCCACGTTTGTTTTCTAAATGTAATAAATAAACACCATTCGCCAAATGTCCTAGTCTTAATTGAATTTCTTCAACGCTATCAGTAATTTCGGCTTTGTCTTCAAAGACAACTTTTCCAGATAAATCTAATACTTTTACTGTGTAATCTCCTTTTGAGTTATTATCAAATCTCACATTGAAATCTGACGCACTCGGATTAGGATATACTGTAACGATTGGTTTTCCAAATTCTTCAATCGCAGTAACATTATTGATACCAGTTCCTGATATTGTAAATGTTGATGTTCCTGAAATCGCATCACTATTTACTAAAACAGTTCCACTAAACGATCCTACACTACTTGGTGCAAATGTTACGGTTACAATTTGAGAACTTGCTGCTGGAATTACACCTGCAAATGCACCACTAAATCCAGTTGGATATTGAATACTTGAGATAGTCAATGGCGAGTTTCCATTATTTCTAATCGTAAATGTAGAAGTTCCAGATTGACCTACAATCACATCGGCAAGTCTTAAACTATCTACTATCGGTCCAAAAATCACTGGCATAATCAAAGCAATTACTCTTGTTGGTACAGGATTGATTGCTAATGTATAACTAATTGTTCCAGTACAACCTATCGCATCTGTTACTCTTACAGAGAAAGTAGAAGTGGCAGGAGCAGCCACCGTACCAGTCAAAGCACCGTTTGTTGCTAAGGTAAGACCTGTTGGCAATGTACCTGTCGTTACTACATAACTATAAGGAGCTGTACCACCTGTAGAAGTCAAGGTTTGATTATAGAATAAACCTATAATTCCAGAGTTCAATGTGGCAGGCGTAATAGTTACCGCCGTACACGCAGCATTGATAGTCATAACATATAAACCACTTCCCGTACAACCATTTGCATCAGTAGCAGTAACATTCACATTAGCAGTACCTGTTGTGGTTGGCGTACCTGAAATAACACCTGCTGGAGTCATAGATAAACCTACTGGCAATGTACCATTACTTACAGAGAATACATAAGGTGCAACACCACCTGTGGCTACTATGGTTGTGGCTGTATAAGCCGCACCTACATTACCCGCTGGCATAGTTGCTGGATTTAATAAAATTAGAGGACAACCAGAATTGATTTGCAATCCGAATACTTTAGTAATAGAACAAAGACCTTGTGTCAAAGTTACCGTTACACTATTCGTTCCGAAAGTCGTTACTGTTCCTGAAATCACCCCTGTTGTAGCATTCATTGTCATGCCCGTTGGCAAACCTGTCGCAGACCAAGAAATTGTGCCTGTATAACCTGTTTGTGCCAATGTAATAGTATAAGGAACATTGATAAAACCTATTGGTAAAGTTGCGGTTGTAATAGAAACAACTGGACAAGTAACATTCCAAGTATAGTCTCTTGTCGTAGGACAAGGACCGTTAGTTTGTGTGGCTGTTACAGTTCCTGCAAATGAACCTAAAACCGTAGCCGTTCCTGAGAAAGTACCTGTAGCAGTATTAAATGTAATACCCATTGGTAAAGTTCCCGTTTGCGACCATACCACTGCACTTGTATTTCCTATGGTACTCATTACTTGCGTATAAGGAATGTTTGGTACTGGCGTAGGAATAACAGCAGGTGTAACTGTAATGACTGGACAATTTACGTTAATTGTATAGTTATTTGTTAAAGAACAAGGACTGCCTTGCGTACCAATCACTGCGAAAGTGAAAGCACCTGTAGCACTTGGTGTACCTGAAAGTACGCCTGTAGCCACATCAAACGTCATACCTGTTGGTATTGTACCTGTTGTACTATATGTAATAGCAAGTGTATTTCCTGCTGTTGCAAAAGTATAACTCACCGCTGTACCTGCTACTAAAGTTGCTGGTACTGCTGGTGTAGGTGTCAAAGTAATGACTGGACAATTTACCGCAAAAGTATAAGTATTTGTTACCGTACAAACTCCTGTCTGAGTAGCAGTAACTACATAACCTGTAGAGGCTGTAACCGTTGTTGGTGTACCTGTAATTGCTCCTGTGCTTGTATCCAAAGTTAAACCTGCTGGTAATGCTGGTAAAACTGAATATGTAATTGGTAATGTATTACCTGTAACAACTGCATTTATATTATACGAAGTTCCTACCGTAGCGGCACTAGCAGTTGTATTTGTAAATGTTATCGTTGGGCAATTTACTATCCAAGTATAAGGTTGAGGCACCGTACAACCACCTATACCTACAGTTAAGTTTATCTCAAAAGTATATGTACCTGCTACTGTTGGCGTACCACTCAATGTAGCCGTTGCCACATCAAAAGTAACACCAGTTGGTAAAGTACCTGTCCCCAAAGACCAAGTAAATGGAGGATTTGCACCTGTTTGAGAAACTACTACGTTTACGCTTGTTCCTACTGTTGCATTTGCCAAAGTAGCAGGGCTAAATAATGGAGTAGCACAAGCCACTACAACAGAATAGTTAATCGTTGTAGAACAACCTGAAGCATTATCCGTAGCCGTAAAAGTCAATGGATATGTTCCAAATGTAGTTGGCGCACCTGACAATGTGGCTGTTCCAGCATTAAAACTCAAACCAGGCACACTACCAGTTGTTAAAGCAAATGTATAAACATTCGTCAAGCCTACAGCAGTCGCAGATAACGTTTGTGAGTAAGCTGTATTAACTAAACTACTTGGTAAAGTAACAGGGCTAATTGTAATAGTCGGGCAACCAATCACTATTGTATATACTTGTGTAAATACGCAAGTTAATTGACTTATTTGCATTGTAAAGGTATATGAACCAGAAACCGTTGGCGTACCTGAAATCTCACCTGTTGTTGTATTTAAAGTTAAACCTGTTGGCAAACTACCCGCACTTATCGACCATGATGATGGCAATACTAAACCCGTTTGAGTAACTATTTGAGAGTATGCTACTCCAACCGTACCATTCGCTGGTGCAGTGCCAAAAGTAGGAACTGGACAAGCAATCACTATTGTATAAACTTGTGTATAAGTACAAGTAGATTGTTGTGCTTGGACTGTAAATGTATATGAACCAGCAGAATTTGGTGTTCCTGAAATTACACCTGTTGTTGCATTTAAAGTCAATCCTAATGGTAAACTATTATTACTTATTGACCATGCAATAGGTGCAACTAAACCAGTTTGAGTAACCGTTTGAGAATATACAACTCCAACCGTACCATCTGCTGGTGCTGTTCCAAATGTAACAGAAGCAGCTGGAAGGCAATCTATAATCAATGTATAAGCACGTGTGTTGGTACAAAATCCATCAGCCACTTGTACAGTAAAATTAAACGTACCTGCTACTGAAGGCGTTCCTGATAAAAGACCAGAAGTTGCATTCAAAGTAAGACCTGTTGGCAACGCACCTGCAGAAACTGACCAAGCAAGAGTACCTGTTAATCCTGTTTGTGTAATTGCTTGTGAATACGCAGTATTCAATGTTCCATTAGATAATGTAGCAGGGCTAATCACTAATGAAGCAGTAAATTCATACGCTCCCATATCTGGCGTAGAAACGCTTCTCGGAAGTGGAACAATATCAGTCGTTATTCCTGCTATTACAACACCTTTATTATCAACTCTACACGAAGTAGGCAATAAGTTAGTAGGAGTAGTAAAAATTGGATTTTGGTTTAATGAATTTACATCTTGAGCTGTAGCCGTTTGCCAATTTGCCAAAGTTGCTCTTGCCGAAGTTAAGAAACCTACACTTCCGCCTGCTGCTGTAAAATAATCATTATAATTTATACTTGTGAAAGCTGTATTGGCTGTAGCAGTATAAATAGCATAACGTGTACCCGTTGTTTGAGAATTTACAAAAATATTATTTCTGATATTTAAAGCAGTAGCACTCGAAACAATATTTATAGCAGCAGAATTACCAGCAGTAGCCTGATTGGTATTCATATTGACTGAGTTATAGTAGATATTATAGCCACCACCCGCATTTACCATTATACCATATCCATTATCATCATTTGCCCAACCTGATGCAAAACCATAAGAAGCAACATCTGTTATCGTATTGTTAAATATATTAACATTAGTATTTGTACTTGATGAATTCAAGAAAATACCATTTGATCCATATCCACCAGTATTTGTATTTTTAACGTTAGTAATTTGGTTATTACTTACAGTACCTCCGTTAATAATTGCGCCAATTAAAATTCCCGTTGATGTATTAATTGATGACGTAGATATGCCATTGATTTGATTATTGTTAATAATAAATCCTTGTGCATTTTGTACAGCTATTGCTCTAAGAGGCTGATTAGCTACTATGGTTGCATCACCCACAAGGTTATTATTAATTACCCAGCCTTGATCAGGCGTAATTACATTACCAGTAGCAAAAACACCATTTTGACTTTTAGATAACGTATTATTGATAATAGAAATATTGTTATTAGGTATATTTGCTGCTGAACCCAAAACACTACCACCTATCAAAATACTTGCAAGAGTTGTAGTACCCGCATTACCTATGACAATTAAATTTCTAAATGTATTATTAGTGGCAGCATCTGTAACACTTGCACTTGAGTTCCAAATTACTGCACCAGCAGTATTTGTATTTTCAAAAGTCAAGTTTTTTGTGGTCGTATTATTATTAGACCCATCAATAGTTACAAAATCTGCCCCATTCAATCTAAGAATAGCATTTGCATTACTACCAGAAATAGATGATGTTACACCAGTACCAGGTTTAATCGTCAAAGTATTAACAGCACTTGCTTGTGTATTATTATTAACTACAATCGGATATGTTTCTGACGGATAAGTAGCATCTACCAAAGAGAATGTTACTGCACCACCCAAACAAGCCGTATTATAGGCATTAACAGCCGCTGTTAAAGTCGTATAAGTTTGTGAAACACCCACATTATAATTTCCTGATAATAAAATAGTATTTGTATAAGCAAAAGGAGTTGTTGGCGGCGTTGTAACAGCTGGCGGACTTGGTGTAAATCCAGATGCTCCCAAAGAAGGTAACGAACCCGTATTCCCTAAGTTATCTTGTGCCATGACATAATAAGAAATTACATCATTTACTAATGAACCTGTACCAAGAGTAAATTGATATTGACTACCACTTATAAAAGTTGCCGTAGCTGCTTGATAAGCACCCGCATTAATTCTCCAATATAAAACAGGTAAACCTGCTCCAGAGGTAGGCATACCATCCACATCTGTAATATTTACGGTGAGCGTTCTTGCTCCAACATTACAATTATTTGCCAATGGCGTAAGTACGATAATTGGATAGGAAAAGAAATTACCTGCATCTGCTCCAATATCTACTGGTGAATTGGCACTTCTTATTTCCGCATCAAAGTCGACAGTAACCGAAGGAATATCTACTCCTGTTCCCTCTACCGCTGATGGAAAAGGTGTATTGATATGTAAATCACCGTTAGCTGCATTGATAAAATTAACACTTGAATTAACACTATTAGTTTCACTTGCTGAATTAGTTTGCCAAGTGGCGAAAGTTCTTGGTGTTGTCCAATGACCTAAATTAGCAGGAGTTGCTACATTCAATACGTTAAAATTAGAAGCATTTGCTCCCCAACCTGTTGCACTTGCAGTAGCACCAAAATTATTACCAATGGCATAATGAGCGCCTGTACCTCCACTTCTTGTATTGATAAACACATTATTGCGAATATCTACTGGAGTGGTAATAGCAGTAGTAGAAAAATCACCTCTCATCAATCCAAATGAAGGCAAAGCACCCGCAGTCGCATTTCCTGTAATAAATACTGAATTATGATATATTTTAATAGGTGTTGTATTAGTAAAAGAGTTAAGAATACCCACAAAAGATGTATTAGTTGTTTGTGCATTTCCTAATGATACCATATTATTTGCCAAAGTCAAATCATCTAAGCTTGATCGTAGTATAAAACCAGCAACAATAGGTGGTGCAGTTAGCGTAGTACCCGTAGAAGCATTTGTTAATCCAAAAATTTGATTTCTTGTAACACTTGCTACTCCAGTAGCATTTATTCCTATCCCTGACACAATAGTAGCAGTAGTACCTGTATTAGTTGCTGATAAAGCTGATATAGTATTTCTACTAATATCTACTAATAAACCAGTTGCTGCCCAAGTATGAATACCTTGTACTGATGCCGCTGCACCTGCCTGAGAAATATTAGTATTAGCACCTGATAAATTTCTAATTGTATTTTGATTAATTGTAAGTGCACCACTTCCACCTCCATAATAGATACCACGAATAAAAGCATCTGTGGTAGTAGCATTTTGATTTATATTTGCAATAGTGTTATTATTAATAGTAGTAACACCACTTGTAATATTGATACCTAATACCGTTTGAGTACCCACAGTAGAAGCTGTTGACGCGTTAATGCTATTAGTAACCGTAGTACTTCCTATTGTATTATTGGTAATATTATTCGTTCCTATTGCAGAAGAGATACCATTAATACTCACAGCAAAAGATGGAGTCGAGCCTTTCGCATCAATAGACCCAATAATATTGTTACTAATTGTATTGATACCTGTAGCTGTAGGTCCAATAGTGATACCTATCACCGAACCTGTTAAAGAAGCAGAACTTGTTACATCAATAGCACCTGTCGTGGTAGTATTACCTATTGTATTACCAATAATATTTACATCAGCAGGACCTGAACCAAAAATACCAATAAACATTCCGCCTGTACTTGCGGTAGTCATTGTAATATTTGTGATAACATTATTTTGGATCATAACAGAAGGAAGACCTACTAATGTTCCTTGTGTACTTATACCACGATAGTTAAATGCTACCCCTACCCCACTGTTATAAGTTGTAACTCCTGTACCTGTTGCATTAGCAAAACCTATAATATTTCCACTAATATTATGCCCATTCCCTGAACTGGATAGAATACCAAAACCGGTCATTCCTGTTGTAACTGTCCTTGGGGCTGTTTGATATATTTTATTATTAGTGATAGTCCAAGTGTTATTATTACTGTTGATATTGATAGCGGAAAAAATAGTTGTGGGACTAAATATATTCGCAAAATTATTACCTGTTACAGTGCAATTACTATTGTCTATTGTTGGACTTGCCCCTATTGAAAGAAAACCAACTAATGGAAGATTGACACCAACTCCTGTAATAGTATTATTACTAATTGTATTATTGTCATTTCCTACTACATTTCCACCTGCTATATATATTACAGCACCTGTACCTCCAGTAATAGCACCCTGCACAATCGTATTTGTGATAGTGTTAAAAGTGGCATCATTAACAAATGCAATGGTATTAGTAGAAGGAGTAACAGATGTATTAGATATAGTCAATGTACTCGTTCCGTTTACTCCATTGATAGTAACATAATCTGCTCCATTAAGTATTATCAAAGCAGTAGTATTAGTACCTGAAATAACCACATTACCTGCAGTCGTAGAAGGTGTAATAGTTAATGTATTGATAGCACTTGTCGCAGCAATTTGATTGATAATAATTGGATAAGTTTCAGAAGGATAAGTTGCATCTATCAAACTAAAAACAACTGGACCTGTTACACAACCTGCATTATAATTTAATATTGCTTGTGTAAGGGTAGTAAATTGCCCCCCTACTCCCACTGTATAAGTACCATTTAAGGTAGGTGCATTGGCGTAAGAATTAGGCGTAGTGGGTGGTGTTGAAGCGGCTGGCGGATTGGCTGTAAAACCTGCCGCACCTGCTGAAGGCAACGCACCTATATTTGGAGTTGCTGCATTGTCTTGTGCTACCACATAATAGGTAATAACATCACCCGTAACAGAACCTATACCTATAGAAAATTGATACTGATTACCCCCTAAAGAAGTTCCTACTGCTGGTAAATATGCACCTGCATTAATTCTAAAGTAAGCCACTGGCAAACCTGCCCCCGAAGTAGGTACTCCACTATTATCAATAATAGTAGCAACCAACGTTGTAGCCCCTGCAACACAACTTCCTGTGATAGGAGTATATGTAATAGTAGGCGGTACTAAATCTAAATAAATATAATCGCCTTCATAAGCACCTAAATCAGGTGAAAAACCACCACCATTTGTTTGGGCTGGTTTTGGATAACCTGTTCTAAGATTTAGTCCATTATAAGCATTGACAGCATCTGCAAAACCTGCAATTACTGCCCCACCACTTTCTGCTAATGTAGCACCTGAAGGAGTTAGATAAGTAGCATTTGAACCAGTAGTAGAAACAAAACTCATATCTTGCTCAACTGACTGCTGATCTCTATTCACCATAAATGCTTTCATCTGTGCGAAAGTATTTTGAGCATTAACAGCGGGAATTGTGTTCCCTTCAGCATAAGTTAGATAATTTGTGATACCTGCTGTTGGATTAACCCAATACAAGTTATTATTTGAAGTAGTAGCATAGTTCGTTGGTACAACGCCTGCAGTACCTGCACTTCTTCTTAAACACGCAGTAATACCACCTGTCAGACCCGCCGTAGATGTATTTACTAAAATATTATTTCTTAAATTTAAAGTCGTTACTGTGCTACTATAAGTAATACAAGTAGTACCAAAAGTAGTAGCAGATGAACTTACAGCATTTAATCTAATCGTATTATGAAATACATTATAAGTAGATGTTGCACTTAAATTCAAACCCTGAACAGCATTTGTTCCTACAGAAGCAGTTGCACGCAAATCACCTATGATATTATTACTAATATCAAACCTTGTACCTGCTGTAAAATTAATACCATTTACAGTCGTTCCTCCTTGATTACCCGATATATCATAGATTTTATTTCTTGAAATAACAGTACCCGTTGCAGGAGCATTACCCATACTAATTCCACTAATGGTTATTGATGTACTCGTAGAAGACAATGTATTGATTGTATTATTTGTAATCACAATACCTGCGGAAGTATTTGAACAACTAATTCCTATTACTGTACCAACAACCCCAGTATTTGTAGATGTAATATTATTAATTATATTTCCACTCACTAAAATAGAGGTAGCAAGGTTTGCAGTAGATCCAAGTATAATGGCTGTGATAGCATTTGCTCCTGTAATATTTGTGATAGTATTATTAGACAATGAAGATACCCCACCCCAATATCCAAAATTCATACAAGTAATAGCATTAATACCACCTATCCAATTATTAAAAATATTGCCTGTAATAGCTTTAGTAGGTGATGAGCCAGATCCATCTGTATTATTGAAACCTAAAATTGTGGAAGCACCTGTTACTGTAATATTAGAAAAATTATTATTGATGTAATTAGTAGTTGCACTATTAGGAGACGAGCCAGCAGTAGTAGTAAGTGTTAAAGCACCTGCTACTGTTCTCGCAAAAGCTGTAACAATCGAATTATTACTAATAATTGATTGTCCTGCGGCACTAATACTATAATTGTGATCTATAAAAATAACCGTTCCTGATGAAGCAACAGATATATTGGTAAAAGTATTATTTTGTATCGTAACTGATGGCGATAAGTCAGCATTATTAACTCTTAAATACGTATGAGTACTACTACCATTTATACTATGTACAAATCCTTGCAAATTATTACCTGCCATAGAAGTAGTACAAGCACCAAGAGTTCCCGTTGATGTAATTCCAAATACTGCACCTGATGTGGCAGCACTAAATGTAACGGCTCCACTAGTTGAGTTACCAATCTGATTAGCATTCATATTCAGTGTAGTCGTTACTGCACCTATATTACTAATCCCTATAAATCCACCTGTAGTAGCAGTAGAAGTTGTTCCTCTTACTATATTATTGTTCATATTCAAATTAGCCGCTGACGCAGTATTTAGAATACCTGTAAAAGCAGTACCAGAGGTAGGCGTTGCAGTAATTGCACTATTTAATATCGTATTGTTATTAATATTTACGGTATTTAAAGCAGTAGTAGCACCTATTCCATTTTCAATGGCTGTAGCAGCAGAACCTGTAGCAGCACTCTTTACACTGACTGTATTATTCGTAATCGTTGCATTCGCACTCGTACCCGCCTGAGCAAATATACCTCTTAGTGTATTCACGTGATTCACACCTGAGCCATTATTATTATCAACACTATTATAAGAAATATTGATGCCCCACTGATGGTTAGCACGAATACCAGCCGAAGCAGTGGCAGCACCAACAACACCACCGAAATTCAAAATAGTATTTCCTGTTCCTGCAATAGTCCCTCCAATATCATTGCCTAAATCACCTAAGAAAGTAGTAGCTACAGGTGCAGGTCCTACGCCCACAGTAGCAGCAAAACCACTCAAAACAATTCCATAATTACCACCATTAATAGTGTTAGTATAAAATTTATTATTTGAATTTGTACCGTTGGTAGCTGAAGTACCTCCGTTAGTAGGCGTTAAAGATAAAATATTATTAGCTACGCTATTAATCACTAAAATACTTACACTACCTTCTACCATTGGTGTACCACCAGTTACATTATTGATACGTTGCATATTAAAAATACAATTTTGAATTGTATTATTATTTGCGCCATCACCTGCACTCAACTTAAATAAACCTAAACCATATTCCATTGTAGCGGGATTGGTTGTGTTTCCATCAGTAAAGGTCAAGCCATCAATCGTAACAAAGTCAGCTCCACGAAGACTAAAGATACCATCTGGAGCAGCACTTGCAGGAGTTGCAATACCTCCTAAGCCTGCATTCAAGACAGTAGAAGCACCTGTTGCTTTTACGATTGTTATGGTGTTTGTAGCACTCAAAACAGGGTTTAGCGTAGCACTTCCTAAAAACAATCCTGTTGCGGGAGCGGTTTCACTTCCGCCTGCTGCCAAAGTAAGCGTTACAGGTCCCGTCATAGCAGTTACTGCATTTAAAGCAGTCAAAGCATTTGCCAAAGAAGTGTAAGTGGCTGCTAAGGCTGGGGATGTATTGGCTGAGCCAGTAACTGTTACCGCTATTTGTGCTTGCAGTTGTGAAGTTGCAAGTAAGCCAAACATTACCAAAGCACAAACCCAATTCAAAACCCAAGATTTCGTTCGTTTGCCTATATCAGCAAATGTTGAACTTAATCCAAATTTGTAATTTTTGTTCATAATTTGAAATAAAAAAATTAATTAATTAATTATAAAGTAAATAAAATTGAATGAAATAAAGTAATATCTTTCTTTTTGTTTTGAAATAAATACAAAAATACGCACTTTCTTTTGAAAAAGAAAATTTTAACGAATATTTTTTAATATTTTAAGATAAATATCACATTTGTATTCTATTTTAACAAAAATAGTAAGCAAAATAAGGTATTTATTTTTTAAACCTATTTTACTTTTTATTTTGATGTGTAATATTTTTTATTTTGATACATAACATTTTTTGTTTTTTTTAGTTTAATCTATACATTTACTTTTGCTTAAAATGAGTTCAAAATAAAAAATCATTTTCAAATGTATCACATTTTAAACTAAAAAAAATCCTATGTTAGCAAAAAGAATTATTCCTTGTTTGGATATAAAAGATGGGCAAACTGTCAAAGGCATCAACTTTGAAAATCTTAAAAATGCAGGAAATCCTCTCGAATTAGCCAAAAAATATGTAGAAGAAGGTGCAGATGAATTGGTTTTTTTGGATATTACAGCCACTATCGAAAACCGAAATACTTTGATTGATTTGGTCAAAAAAATTGCGGCTACTATCAATATTCCTTTTACTGTGGGCGGAGGAATTAAAAATGCTGATGACGTAGCACGATTATTAGAGGCAGGAGCAGACAAAATTTCTATCAATTCTTCGGCTGTTCAAAATCCAGATTTAATCGATAATTTGGCTTTGCGTTTTGGAAGTCAATGCGTTGTGTTGGCGGTGGATACTAATTTTTATGACAATCAATGGTTTGTGTATGTGAAAGGGGGACGAGAAATCACAAAATTAACGACTTTAGATTGGATAAAAGAAGCTGAAAATAGAGGTGCAGGTGAAATTTTATTGACTTCAATGGCAAACGATGGCACAAAAAAAGGCTTTGCGTATGAACTAACTGCCAATATTTCGGAAAATATACAAATTCCTGTGATTGCGTCAGGTGGTGCGGGTACAAAAGAACATTTTTTAGATATTTTTACGAAAGGAAAAGCAGATGCAGCCTTGGCAGCAAGTATTTTTCATTTTGGCGAAATTCCTATTCCTACTTTAAAAAAATATTTAAAGGAAAAAGGACTTGTTTTAAGATAATTTTTGCTTACCTTTGTTCGATAAAAAAATGCTTATCTCTCTAACAAGAAAGACAAGCACATCGTATCAATTATTTTCTTTTACGTTTTTGAGTATTTTTATTTTGTGTATCGGGCGCAACTTCATCAAAATTTTGCCATGCTAATTCTAAACCTGATAAGAAATTGTTATAATTTGAATCAAAAAAGCGGCGACTAAAAAGCAAATTGTTCATAAAATTAGTTTTTTGTGTGAATTATTTTAGTATTCTATCTCTAAGACTTGAAATTTTTAAAAGGTTGCTTATTTTTTTTTAATTTCTTATAAATATTTTTGTTAAAATAATAAAATCAAAATAAAATATAATTATTATTTCATAAATCAAAATAAAAAACGTTTATTTACTTTAAATTCACTAAAAATCAATATAAAATATCATAAAAAAATTTACAAAAAAATGAAAAAAATAGTCTATTTAATCCTTTTTTACTTTATTTCTTCTTTTTCTTGGGCAAATATTGCGATGCCGGGCTTTTTTAATGTAGGGGCAGGGGCAGGTTTTGTGCCTTATTTTCGAGAAGATAAAATTCATTTAGGAAAAATTCAAATGAAAAGCGAACTGATTACTATTCAATTATATCGCGGATATGCGGTCGTGAAAGGCGAATATATGATGTATAATCACGATAAAAAAAAGGTAAATATGAAAATTGGTTATCCTGTCAATGGCACTATTTATAACAATAATACAAATGCAGTCGTTTTTCAAGATTTATATGAATTTCAAGTCAATATGAATCAAAAAAAATCTGAAATTTCTTTATTTCGTACCGATTCAATCCAAGAATCTTATCGTTCTAAACACCTTGAAGGAGTACGAAATTGGTATGTTTGGGAAGGCGAATTTGAGCCTGAAACTATCACTAAAGTAACTGTTTATTTTATTGTCAATACTTCTAATGCGTTTATCAGAAAAGGATATGACAAAAATAATAGTGATGGTTTTTGTTATGTATTAGAATCGGGGGCACCTTGGAAAGATGCCATTGAAAAAGGAAGAATATTGATAGAATTGAAAGATAATTTGGAATTAAAAGATATTTTAGCTATTTTTCCAAATAATATTTTTAAAACAAAAGGAAAATATCTCGCTCTTGATTTTGAAAATCTCGAACCAAAACCTGCTGATAATATTATTTTTAGGTTAGAAGATACAAAAAATATGGAAAATAATGATTTTAAAAATATCACTAAAAATGTTAAAACTTTGTTCGAAAATATTGATACATTAAAGGCAAACGATATTTCATTCAAAGATTCAAAAACAATAGATGCCAAAGATTTTAATATCAATCATTCTGCCAAAGGTTTAACTGCCAATTTTTTAACGTTTTTGGCGGTCTATGGTTTGCCTTTGTTTATGGTTGTGATTGGAGTATTTGTAGGTTTGAGTGCTATTTTTAAAAAGAAAAAAAATGAAATTTAAGAAATATTTCGTTGCTATGTTTGAATAAAAAATGATGTGTGATGATAAATTGCTAAATTTTAATGGTTTATGGGAAATTATTACGAAGCTAATTTTGTTTATGAATAGCCATTTATTTTCAAAATATAGAAAAAATATCAATTTGAAAAACACAAATATTTCGGCTAAGAGCCAATGATTGAATTGTATATTATCCTCCAGCTAAATCTGGAGGCAATTCAAAAAATACATTTCAAAAAAATTCATCTCACGCATAAATTTCCTAAAAACCAAAAAAAAATAACCTATTTTTTATTTTTATGTTGGATACAATAAGCAAAAAAAACGCTTATATAACTCACTAAAAAACTATACGCACCCAACCCAAGCCTACCTTTCAAGTTTATTATATCTCGAATATAAGGAATAAACCAAATCAACACAAAAATATAGAAAAAAATATGAATGATTTTGATAAATTTGTACGAAAAAAATACCAATATAAAATTAAGACAACCCACAAAAATAAAAAACTCAACAATAAATAATTCAAATCGTGTAAAAAAAACTTCTGTCGTAATGGCTTTTCCAAATGGCAAATATATTGCTGCTATCCAACTAATTCCTGCCAATAAAAATAAGATTTTTTTCATATTTATTTTCAAATTCTAAAAAGATAATCACTCAAATCTTTAAAAGGCAAAACGTTTGTAAACATACTATCGTTATAAAAACTGGCTATAACTTTCAAATACATAGGTTTTCTATCTATTTTTTGGTATTCTATCAAAATATTTCCGTATTGTTGATTGCAAATTTGGGCTTCTTTTGCTTGTGCGTGAATGTCAGGTTTTAAATAATATCGTTCATTAATTTCTACCCAATTTTCTTTTTCTACCCAATTTCGTTCTGCATTTTGGATATAATAATTTTTTGTATTCAATAATTTTTCTTTAAAATCTTCCATCAAACATACTATTTCTTCTTCTTTGAGTTTATTTTCTGCCATCAAAGCCCAGCCTTCTGCCCCTGTCGAAGTCAATAAGTGCATTTCAAAAGTAGTTTTCAAATCTTTTGATTGTAGAAAATAAGTTTGTGCGATATTGCCCAATAATTGTGGTCTTTCTTCACTTTTTTTCCATTTTTCGAATAGATTTTTTTCGTAATTATTTCTGACTAAAATTTCTTTATGCGTTATTTTTTGAGGATTTTCAGGCGTTCCAAACAAATCTTGCCATAATTTTTCTATAAAATTCATTTTATTTTGATTTTAAATATATAATTATTGAAGTATCAAAGTCGCAAATTATTTATATTTTTTCATATTTTTTCTCCTTGGTCTGTGGCACACAGACTGAAATAGCTTAGTAACTTTTATTTCGGTCTGTGTGCCACAGACCAAGGATTAACATAAAAGAAATGTCATTATCAAACTCATTAATGTCTTTTAGTTGGTAAAGAAATCATAAATTCTAATACAACTGCTTGTCCTGCTCTATTAAAATCATTAGGCATTTTATAACCAAAAATCAAAACGTGATGCCCAATATCTATTTGAACGCCTGAAATTAAAGCTGCTAAATCGTGATCACCTGAAAACCAATCTGCTACCAAACTTACGTGTTTGGATAATGGTTGCTCAAAACCTACCATCAAACTGAAAGGTCTTTGTGGTTCCAAACTAAAATTACTTTCTTGCAGTAAAACTTTTCTAAATCCAAAACTTTGTTCTGTTCCATAACTTAAACCCGCTGTCAATCGTGTTTTAGTTTTGGGCAATCTAAAACTAAAATGGCTGTAAGTCCAAAATCCTACATCTTTTCGGTTTAATGAATATAATAAATTTCCGCCTATTGTTAGTTTACTTTCATATTTATTTTCTTTGCTTAATTTGAAAACGTGTTTTGCTCCCAAACCAGCCGACATATTTTCTGAACCTTGATTATTTAGGTTATTAAAAGTGGCGGTTAATTCTGTACTTTTTCCAATTCCGAAACATAAAAAATTAAAACTATTCCAACTCTTAGGAGTTGACCAAGTATTGACTTGGCTTTCGTGTGTAAATTCTATATGTCCTTTTTCTGCAACGTCTGCTGAGGGAATACCTACGATTAAAGATTGTGAATGAAGTGATATATTATAAAAAGAAAGTAAAAAAATTAGTAATAGACTACTATAATAACACATAAAATTATATATTTTTTAGGAAAACTGAAATTACTATTAAAACTAATAAAATATTAAAATGTTTTGAATAAATATGAAATATTAACAAAAAAGTAATTGGCTGATGTTTCAAATTGATTGAATAAACCATTAAATATTTTGAAAAAAGATATAAATACAAAATATTATTTTGAAAAATATTAGTTTACAAAAGTAATTTTGTTTAAATTTAATAAAAACAAACCTAAAAAAATTAGGTTTGTTTTTATCGTTGCCTTGACTTTATTTTGTATCTTGATTGATAAGAAAAGGAGCTTTTCCGTCTGTAATAATCACTTTTGTATTCGGAGAAGTTGATAATTTTTCGAATACTCCCAAACTTTTATACTTGATAAGCAATTCAGTTAAGCCTTCAGAAATAATTTTTTGGGCATCACGAATCCCTTCTGCTTCTATTTTTTGGCGGTCTGCTTCTTGCCTTTGTTTATCCAATACAAATTTCATCGTTTGTGCTTGTTGTTCTGCTTCTAATTTTTCCTCGATGGCTTTCGAAAGATTGGCAGGAAGTTGAATACTTTTCAACAATACAGCCTCGACCACAAAACCTCTATCTCCTAAAATCTCGGTCATTTTGACTGCAATCGCTTTCTCTATATTTGTTCTTTCAGAAGTGTGTAAATCTTTGGCAAAAAAATGAGAAGTAATATCAGCGGCAGCAGAACGCAAAACGCTTAAAATAATGCCTTCTCCAAATCTTAAACCTACTTGTTCAATGACTTGAATAGCATTCTCAGGTTTGATACGAAAAAGAATAGCCAACTCACAATCTACATTTAGACCTTCTTTTGAAGGTAGTTTTTCTAAAGTAACAGGCATATTGATAGTACGAATTGGTACTTTTAACATTCGAGTTGTAAAAATATTGATGCCATAAAGCCCCGGTTTTAGTGTACCAATTTTTAGTTTCCCAAACCTTTGTTTTACACCAACTTCGCCCGGTCTAATTATCGCACAACTATTAAAACTAAGGACTAAAATAAGTCCTAAAAACGCAAAAAACATACGAGAATAATACATACTAATCTTTTTAAAAAATGATTTTTTCATACAATTTGAATAGGTTTTTGATAACGGTAAAAAATAATTAAAAGTAAGTTAGATAAAATTTGTTATCATTCATTTCGCATAAAAATAACAAATATTTGATACTATTAAAACATCTTTTTTTTGCAAATAGTTTAATTTTTTACAAAAAAAGTTTTGAAACAACGCTCTTTTTTTACAATCGTTTGCGTTATTTTTTTATTTTTAGTAAAATTATCCTACCTTTGCACAAAAATAGAAAATTCTAATGGCTGAAATACAATCTTTACGTGCTTGGCAATATAACGATTTTTTAAAAGAAAATCTACAAAATATGACTGCTTCGATGTCTGAAACGGTTGCACAACAAAAAAAGGCAATGTTTTATCAACAACCTTTTCATTATTTTCATATTTCTTCTCCTATCGATACTCCTCCTTATCACAATGCAAAACGTAGAGTAGAAAATTGGAAACTCGATAAAGTAATCGAAAAAGATGCCTTAGATGGAATTTATGTGTATTATCAATATTTTCATCTCAAAGAAAATCCTGAAAAAATGTATTGTAGAAAAGGTTTTATTGCTCATATCAAAGCCACAGATTTTTCCGAAAAAATTGTTTTACCTCACGAATTAACCATCAAAAGAGCCGTAGAACACCGAATTGCCTTGTTAGAAAATACAGAAATGCACACCATTCCAACACACGCTTTTTATACTGATGAGGCACAAAATTTGGAAAAATATATGGAAGAATGTATCTCTCACCCAATTTCTGATGTGATTGATGCCAATAATACAAGGCACGTAGTCGGCGTGATTCACGATAGAAAAGTGATTGATTTGTTTGTCAAAAATTTAGCAGAAAAACAAGTTTGGATTGCAGATGGGCATCATCGATACGAAAGTAGTTATAAATATGCCAAAATGCAAAAAGAACAAAATCCAAATCATACAGGAAAAGAATTATATAATTTTCATTTGATGTGGTTTACCAATACAGTTTCGAGTAATTTGGGCGTTTTTCCTACGCATCGAATTTTACATTCTTTGAAAAATTTTGATGAAAAAGACTTTTTTGATACGATTAGCGAATATTTTAATATCACAGAAACCACGCACACGCACAACAAAGGTTTAGCACCTACCGAAAATTTGGGTACTTTTTTATTGGTTTTTCTCGAAAAATCGTATTTGGCTACACTCAAAAATGATGCAATACAAAAATTTGCAATAGATTTACCTGATGAAGTCAAAAAATTAGATTTAAGTGTTTTGCATTATTTTATGTTAGAAAAAGGATTGGGTTTGCGTGAACAAATGCAATTTGAATACCTCGATTTTACGCATCAAATTTCTGAATGTTATAAACAAGTGGAGTCAAAAAAAGCACAATTTGCAGTCATTACTCGAAAAGTAACTTTGAAAGAAATCGAAAGTGTCATTCAAAATGGTTATATTATGCCCGCCAAAACGACTTATTTTTTTCCAAAAGTATTGGGCGGATTGGTTTTTTCATCGGCAAAATAATTTTTTTATTTGTATTTTTTTATCATTATTTTAACCTTATTTTTTCAAAAAATTTATCATATTCATAACAATAAAATGCTTCCTCAAAATTTTATCGAGTCTTCAGATTTTGGTTTGCCTAAAAAACAACATCAATCATTTTTAAAATCTTTGGACACTTCACCACCCATTTCGATTCGTTTAAATCCATTCAAACCGATTACAGATTTTGAAAATTTGGAAAGTGTCGCTTGGGAAACGCAAGGAAAATATTTACCCAAAAGAATTAGTTTTACGACTGATGCAAATTTTTGGTCAGGTGCGTATTATGTGCAGGAAGCGAGTTCTATGTTTTTGGGGGAAGTTTTGACGCAAGTTTTACCGATTGATAAAGATTTAAAAATTTTGGATATGTGTGCAGCACCGGGCGGAAAAAGTACGCATATTTTAAGCCTTTTATCAGAAAATTCTTTTTTGATGAGCAATGAAATCAATCGACAAAGATGCCAAATATTGACCGAAAATCTTGCTCGATTGGGCAAAGCAAATTATGTTGTTACCAATCAAAGTTCAGAAAATATAGGAAAATGGACGAGTCTTTTTGATGCGATTGTGATCGATGCACCTTGTTCTGGCGAAGGAATGTTTCGAAAAGATTTGAATAGCAGAGAAGAATGGAGTGCAGAAAATGTGTTGATGTGTGCCGAAAGACAGCAAGATATTTTAAATAATATTATTCCTTCTTTGAAAGAAAACGGTTTTTTGATATATAGCACTTGTACTTTTAATACATTAGAAAACGAAAAAAATCTCCAAACCTTATTAAATGAAGGTTTTGAAAGTATTCGATTGGTAATTGATAGTGATTGGAATATTACGGAAACAGAAACAAAAATTGATGGAAAAATTTTGTATGGTTATAGATTTTATCCACATTTATTGGCAGGCGAAGGTTTTTTTATTAGTTGTTTACAAAAAACGTACAAAGAAAATTCGCAAAGAAAACCAAATCTCAAAAATCCAAATTTATTGCCTATTCCACTCAAAAAACAAGATTTTTTAGATATTTGGTTAGAAGATAAAGATAAATCTAAATTTAAGTTATATATTACCCAAAAAAATGATATTTTTGCCTTACCAATTCAACAAGCAGAAAATATGCACTTGTGGGGCGAAACTTTGGGTGCGTGGCAGGCGGGTATTCGCATCGGCACACGCAAACACGAAGATATTGAGCCAGCACCTGAGTTTGCTTTTTCATTAGATTTGAATAAAAATATTCCAAAAATAGCATTAGACTTAGAAAATGCGCTTAATTTTTTACGAAAAGTTGATATTTCTACGCCTATTCCTGACAAAAAAGGTTGGTATTTAGCCACTTTTAATGGTTTTGGATTGGGCTGGCTCAAAGCATTGCCTAATCGTTGGAATAATTATTATCCTGCACAATGGAAAATAAAGCATTTGTAGGGTTTGGATAAGAAAATATAAAATTCAATAAAATATTCACAAAAAAACAAAAAATAAACAAACTTTTTTTAGATAAATAACGTTATAAAGTTGTGAGTTTTTTAAACAATGGAGTCGAAAAACTTCAGTTATTGTAAGTTAAAGTAATGTTTTACTTAGTACTTAAACTATTTTTTTGAAAAATACTTACGCAAGAATATTTATAAAAAATAAGAAACTATGAAAAAAGAACAAATTGAATCATTATTTGAAAAATTTGAGTCAGCCAGCCAACTTATTGAAGATGTGGAGTGTTGGAGTGCTAGAGAATTGCAAACTATTTTGGGTTATACCAAGTGGCAAAATTTTGAGTATATTCTCAATAAAGCCAAAGAAGCCTGTAAAAATGCCGAAATTAGCGTTTCTAACCATTTTACTGAAATCAGTAAAATGGTCGAGTTGGGTAGTAGCTCAAAAAGAGAAATTGCAGATTTTGCCCTTACTCGTTATGCGTGTTATTTAGTTGCCCAAAACGGAGATTCGAGCAAAACCGAAATTGCCTTTGCCCAAACCTATTTTGCGGTACAAACTCGCAAACAAGAAATTATCGAACAACGCTTATTAGACAAAGAAAGGGTTTCGGCACGAGAGAAATTAAGTAAATCTGAAAAGAAACTATCAGGAATTATTTATGAAAGAGGTGTAGATGAAAAAGGATTTGCCTTGATTCGTTCCAAAGGTGACTCGGCACTTTTTGGTGGGTTTAACACTTCGGAAATGAAACACAAATTACAAGTGTCTGACAGCAAGCCTTTAGCTGATTTTTTGCCTACCCTTACTATCAAAGCAAAAGATTTTGCAACCGAACTCACCAGCCACAATGTAGTCGAAAAAGACCTCAAAGGAGAGAAAAACATAGCCGAAGAACACATCGATAACAACAAAGCCGTCAGAAAAATATTGTTGGAACGAGGTGTAAAACCCGAAAATTTGCCTTCTTCTGAGGATATAAACAAAGTGAAAAGGCGTTTGAAAAATGAAGGTAAAAATATAGAAAAAAATGTTAAAAAAATTTCATCTTCTAAAAATCTATGAAAATAGAACTCAAAGAAATTACGGCTAAAAATTTTCTTAATTGGTTTAAGTATTAGGTGAAGCATTATTGAAACTAGTTTTTTATACTTAAGTCGTCTTGAAAAAAATATAAGTTCGATAAAATATTCACAAAAAAACAAAAAATAAACAAACTTTTTTTAGATAAATAACGTTATAATTGTAATATGGCTGACTAATCATAGAGGCTTATAAGATCTAAATATTTAAAAGTATTGAAAAATACCTTAATCATCTTTAAATAGCCTCTTTATGTTAAATCCAAAATGTCCCCCATATTGAACCATTTTTGGAACTGAAACTTTTTTTGTGCTTTTTTAAGTTTAATTTTGTATTTTTCTTTTAATCGAACTATTTTTGGAATTGAAATGAGAAAAATCGTACAAAGATATATTTTTCTTTACGTCTTTTAATCGAACCATTTTTGGAATTGAAATATTATTTTAGATGTAATTTGTGGCATTGATATAGCCGACCTTCCGCACCCTATTTTTAAAAATGAGTATTATCGTTAAAATTCGAGAATTTATTGGTAAAATCATCTAATAATTTTTATTTTAACAATAATCTGAATAAAAATTAATAAATCGGGTAAATTTTCAGATAAATTAAATATATTTTATGCGTAAAATTTTAAATATTTATACATTTTTGAGTAAATACTCTAAACTGAAAAAAGGGTGCTGAAAGTAGGTTATAAGCCTCCATGATTAGGTCACCCATTTGTAATTAAACTAGTATTTTTTCGAATATCAAAGTCAGAAAATTTCAGTTATTATAAGTTTAAGTAATATTTTACTTAATACTCAACATTTTATTTTTTTATACTTAAACCAATTGGGGCAAATGGAAGCAAAATCAAAAAACACGAATTTACATAGTGCCAAAACAGGCAAAAAAGACGAATTTTATACCCAACTTACCGATATTGAAAGAGAGTTAAAACATTACAGACATCACTTTAAGGATAAAGTAGTGTACTGTAATTGTGATGACCCACGTATCAGTAACTTTTTTCATTTTTTTTCTTATAATTTTGAATTTTTGGGGCTAAAAAAACTCATTACTACTTGCTACAAAAACCAAAATGCCGACTTATTTAGCGAAAATAAGTCTGAACAAGCTATTTGTATAGAATACAAGAGAGATGCAGAAGGAAAACTTATGCCTTATCCAGAGTATATGAAAAGTATTTCTCAAGAAGCTTTATACAAAGGAGATAAAGATAATCCTAATATCCCTAATCCTGAAGATATTGGGATTAAAAAATTAGAAAAAGATGGCGATTTTCGTAGTCAAGAAAGCATAGAACTTTTGAAACAAGCCGATATTGTGGTTACAAACCCGCCTTTTTCCCTTTTTCGAGAATACGTAACTCAACTCATTGAATACGATAAAAAGTTTTTGATTGTAGGACATCAAAATGCAATCACTTACAAAGAAGTTTTTAAATTCATCAAAGAAAATAAAATATGGTTAGGTGTTGATAACGGTGGTACAAAATGGTTTAGAGTACAAGACCATTATGATATTGCCACAGAAACAAGAAAAAAAGTAGAAAACGGACAGCAATATTTTAGTATGGGAAGTGTTGTTTGGTTTACAAATTTGCTACATAAAAAACGCCATGAAGATTTAATTCTTTACAAGACGTACAACCTTGAAGAATATCCAACCTATGACAATTATGATGCAATAAATGTGGATAAAGTTACTGATATTCCAATGGATTATGCAGGTTTTATGGGAGTTCCTATTACTTTTTTGGATAAATTCAATCCTGAACAATTTGAAATTATTGGTATGGATAGACCTTTAATAAAAAAAATGACAGGAAAAGTTAGCCGTTTTCGTATTAATGGAAAAGAATTATATGCTCGAATAATCATCAAAAACAAAAAATTATGAAAATAGAACTCAAAGAAATCACAGTTAGAGAACTTGCCAAAGGCTATCAAGATAATGAAGAGAATGGTGTTGTAGGCTTTGGTGGCAAGTTAGACATTCGCCCGCCCTACCAACGTGAATTTATCTACAAAGACAAACAACGTGAAGCAGTAATTGATACACTTACCAAAAAATTCCCATTGAATGTTATGTATTGGGCAGTTCGTGAAGATGGTAATTATGAAGTGATAGATGGACAACAACGCACTATTTCCTTATGTCAATATGTAAACGGAGAGTTTGCTTACTTCTTTAAGTATTTTCATAACCTACAAAAAGACGAAAAAGAAGAAGTTTTAAACTATAAACTAATGGTGTATTTGTGCAGCGGCACAGATAGTGAAAAATTAAAATGGTTTCAGACGATAAACATAACAGGCGAAAAATTGACAGAACAAGAATTACGCAATGCGGTTTATTCTGGTTCGTGGGTGTCAGATGCCAAACGATATTTTAGTAAGAATGGCTGTGCTGGTTACAACATAGGTAAAGATTACTTAAACGGTTCAGCCATTCGTCAAGATTATTTGGAAACGACTCTTGAGTGGCTTTCGAAAGGAAATATAGAGGTTTATATGTCAAATCACCAACAAGACCCCAACGCCAACGAAATTTGGTTGTATTTTCAAAGTGTGATTAATTGGGTAAAAGTTACGTTTCCAAAATACCACAAAGAGATGAAAGGTATTGCTTGGGGTTTTCTTTATAACGAGTTCAAGAATGCAAAACTTGACCACAAAAAATTAGAAATTGAAGTAGCCAAACTAATGCAAGACGAAGACGTAACGAGTAAAAAAGGAATTTACGAATACGTTTTGACAGGTAAAGACAAGCACTTGAATATCAGGGCATTTTCGGACAATCAAAAACGAGAAGCATACGAAAAACAAAATGGAATGTGTGTAGTTTGTAAAAAACAGTTTGAGATTAATGAAATGGAAGCCGATCATATAACACCTTGGCACAGTGGTGGCAAAACAAGTGCGGAAAATTGCCAAATGTTATGCAGAGAAGACAATAGACGAAAATCGGGGAAATAGAACACTAAAAAAACTGATTTAAGTATCAAGGAAAGAATTACTTAAACCAGTTTTTTATCTAAGCCTGATTTGTAGAAAATAATCACACTTCTTTGATTTATGCATAATAGTTCTAAATTATTAAAAAAAATCATTAAGACTCACGGAATAAAGCATATTTTACTCTTTTCAACCAAAAAAGTGGTGTTTTAGTATTACATAACGCTATAAAATCGCAATTTTTCAAGCTAAAATATTCAATTTTATAATTATTTTTTGTATCTATTTTTATATTTATTATGAAAAATCATATAAAAAGATGCTAATCACAGAATAAACATAGTTTTAAATATTATTTTTTTCAAAACTAAACTTTATTTTATAAAAATATAATAGTATTTTATTGTAATTTTTCAGTTCCTACGTTCTCTAAAACGGGAAGTTACGGTTTAATTTGTCTAAAAATTTACTCGATTGATAAATTTCTACTCGGATTATTGTTAAAATAAAATTTATTAGATAATTTTACCAATAAATTTTCGAATTTTAATGATAATACTCATTTTTAAAAATACAGTTCAAGAAGTTTTTTCAAATAAAAAGAAATTATTTTTTGTTGATAACATTGGAATATTATCAAATCAAAACAACAAAAATAGCCCACAAAAAATATTTTGCAGGCTAAAATTTATTTTTAAAGAAATAAGAATTATTCTTTTACTTCTTCTTCCACCAAGTCAGTAGTTGTTATTACAGTTGTATCTTCATCAGATTTAGCACCTTTTTTACGACTTCTACGAGTTTTTGCTTTTTGTTCGCCTTCATTCGCTACGTAAGTTGTATTAAAATCTACTAATTCCATCATACACATGTCTGCATTATCACCCAATCTTGTTCCAATTCGAACAATACGAGTGAAACCACCGTTTCTTGTAGCAATTTTATCAGCTACTTTATCAAAAAGTTCTTTTACAGACGCTTTGTCTTGTAAATAAGAAAAGACAACGCGACGTGATTGCATTGTATTTTCCTTTGATTTGTTCAAGAGAGGCTCTGCATATTTGCGTAACGCTTTTGCTTTTGCGACTGTCGTGATGATGCGTTTGTGCAAAATCAAAGACGAAGTCATATTCGAAAGCATAGCCTTACGGTGTGTTGCGGTGCGTCCTAAATGATTAAAACCTTTACCGTGTCTCATTATTTTAAATATTTTATCAGAAGTTGAATTTTATTTCACTTCTATTTTTTAATCTTCATCAAGTTTATACTTAGAAACATCCATTCCAAAATGCAACTGTTTATCAGAAACTAATTGCTCTAATTCGGTCAAAGATTTTTTACCGAAATTACGGAATTTCATCATATCGTCAATGTCTAACTTTACCAAATCGCCCAAACATCTGATGTCCGCAGACTTCAAACAATTATAAGCACGTACAGAAAGGTCTAAATCGGTAATAGTGGTTTTCAAAAGTTTACGCATGTGTAAATAATGCTCATCAACTTCCTCAACTTCTTCACGTTTAGCGGTTTCAATCATAATGTTCTGGTCAGAGAACAATAAGAAATGTTGAATTAGGATTTTAGCAGCTCCTTTCAAAGCGTCTTCTGGATGAATGCAACCATCAGTTTCTATATCCAAAATCAATTTTTCATAATCGGTACGTTGTTCTACGCGAGTATTTTCGATACTATATTTTACATTTTTGATGGGTGTATGAATAGAATCTATAGCAATATACCCCATAGATTTATCTTCTTTATTATTTTCCTCAGATGGAACATAACCTCTCCCCTTTCCAATGCAAATTTCGATTTCAATCTCAACGCTTTCTTCCAAATCACAAATCACTAAATCAGGATTTAATATTTGAAAAGATTCACTAAATTGAGAAATATCCCCCGCTGTAAAAACATCTTGGTTTTGTATTCTCACCACGATTCTGTCCTCTTCATTTTCGGAAACCTTTTTAAAGCGAACTTGTTTTAGGTTCAGAATAATATCGGATACATCTTGCACAACGCCTTTTATAGATGAAAATTCGTGCAATACGCCCGGCATTCTAACCGCAGTAATAGCATAACCTTCCAAAGAAGATAACAATACTCTACGAATAGCATTACCAACAGTAACACCAAATCCTTTTTCTAAAGGTTTGAACTCAAATGTGCCATGAAATTCCGTTGCTTTTTCCATCAACACTTTATCAGGCATTTGAAATGATAATAACGACATATTTTTTCGAGTTAAAAATTATTTATCGGATGTATAATTACGTAAAAAGTAATAAAACAACTTTTATGAAATTAATATTTGTTAAAAATAATATTTCATAAAAGTTATTCCATTTATTATTATTTAGAGTACAACTCAACTATGCGTTGTACATTAATATTTTCAGGTATTTGGTCACGGTCAGGGTACATTATAAATTTACCAGACATTTGAGCGCCATCCCACTCCAACCAATTGAACTTTCGAACATTTGATGCAGTAAGACTTTTAGTAATAATTTCTAATGATTTTGACTTTTCGCGTACAGAAACAATATCACCTGCTTTCATAGAATAAGATGATATATTTACTACGCCTCCATTAACCAAAATATGTTTATGTAATACTAATTGACGGGCACCACGTCTTGTAGGTGCGATACCCATTCTATAAACCGTATTATCTAAACGGGCTTCCAAAAATTTCAACAAGTTGTCGCCAGTAACGCCTTCTTTTGAGGCTGCTTTGCGAAACAAGTTAGAGAATTGACGCTCTAACACGCCATAAGTATATTTGGCTTTTTGTTTTTCTGCCAATTGGACTGCATACTCCGATAATTTACGGCGTTTACCTTTTCCGTGTTGTCCAGGGGCGTAATTTTTACGTTTTACTGCCTCTTGATAACCTAAGATTGGTTCACCGAATCGACGAGAGATTTTTGCTCTTGGTCCTGTGTATCTTGCCATTTTTTTCTACAAGAATTTTTTTTAAAGGTGAAATAAATTTTCAGCCCAAACTATGCTCTATACGCGGCGACGTTTGGGAGGGCGACATCCATTGTGAGGTAACGGCGTTACATCACGGATTGTCGTAACTTCGATGTTGCAAGTTTGTAATGTACGAATAGCAGACTCGCGTCCTGCACCAGGTCCTTTCACAAACACTTCTACTTTGCGTAAACCCAATTCGTGTGCCACTTCTGCACAATTTTTAGCGGCAACTTGAGCAGCATAAGGGGTATTTTTTTTAGAGCCTTTGAAGCCCATTTTTCCCGCAGATGCCCAAGAAATCACTTGACCATTGATGTTTGTAAGCGAAATAATGATGTTGTTGAAAGAAGCCCTGATATGTGCTTGACCTACCGCTTCTACTACTACTACACGCTTCTTTGCTTTGTCTTTTCTTTTTTGAGCCATGACTACAAATAAATTTGAACAAATTGTTAAATAATCTCAACAGGAGATTATTTCGTTGCTTTTTTCTTATTAGGAACAGTTTTACGTTTACCTTTACGAGTACGAGTATTGTTTTTCGTTCTCTGACCACGTACTGGTAAACCTTTACGGTGACGAACACCACGGTAACAACCGATGTCCATTAAGCGTTTGATGCTTAATTGTACTTCCGATTTTAATTGACCTTCTACTTTATAGTCAGTACCAATAATATTACGGACAGCACTAATTTCGCTATCAGTCCACTCACTTACTTTTTTATCCACAGAAATTTCTGCTTTTTTTAAGATAGTTTGAGCGGCACTTCTTCCTATACCAAAAATATAGGTGAGGCTGATTAGACCTCTTTTTTTGTCTGGGATATCAACCCCTGCGATACGAGCCATAGTTATTAACCTTGTCTTTGTTTATACCTTGGATTTTTTTTGTTAATCACGTACAGTTTGCCCTTGCGTTTGATTATTTTGCAATCGACACTGCGTTTTTTAATTGATGTTTTTACTTTCATAATAACCAAAAGTTTATTTATAACGGTAAACGATCCTTGCTTTAGATAAATCATAAGGAGACATTTCAAGCCTTACCTTATCACCGGGTAAAATTTTTATATAATTCATACGCATTTTACCCGAAATATGTGCGATGACCTGATGTCCATTTTCCAATTCAGCTCTAAACATTGCATTAGAAAGAGCCTCTAAAATTGTACCGTCTAGTTCTAACGATGCTTGCTTTGCCATATATTAGTTTTTAAAAACTGCTTCAATGTGTTCAAATGTAGTAAGAACTTCGACCTGACCATTTAATATAGCCACAGTATGCTCAAAATGTGCAGAAGGTTTTCCATCTATTGTACGGATAGTCCAACCATCTTCATCTTCGATAATTTCTTTCTTACCTAAGTTTATCATAGGTTCAATAGCAATTACTAAACCTTCTTTAATCCCTGCACCTCTTCCTTTCTTACCAAAATTAGGCACATCAGGTGCTTCGTGTAAATCTCTTCCTATCCCATGCCCTAACAATTCCCTTACTACTGAAAAATTATTTCTTTCAACAAAAGTTTGAATTGTATAACTTACATCTTCGATAGTTTTTCCAATTTTTACTTCACTTATTGCTTTGTATAAAGATTTTTTAGTAATATCTAATAATTTTTTCACATCTTGTCTTACCTCTCCAATTGGATATGTATAAGCACTATCACTATGAAATCCATTTAATTTTACTCCACAATCTACTGAAACAATATCTCCATCTTTTAATTGATATTCACTCGGAAAACCATGCACAATAATATCATTGACAGAAATGCAAAGAGAAAACGGAAATTGTTTATTTTTCTCTCCGTAATTTTTAAAGGAAGGAATACCTCCGTTATCTTTAATAAATTCCTCCGCTCTTCTATCCAAATCAATCGTTTTTACGCCCGGTTGAATTAGTTTGGCAACTTCAGCGTGTGCTTTTCCAAGCACAACACCACTTTGCCTTATTAATTCTATTTCTTCCTTTGTTTTGTAATAAATTACTCTTTTGTCAATCATAAATTTTAGACATTAACCATTTCTTCACCCTGCACCGATTGTCCTTTTATCTTTCCAGATTGCATCAAACCATCATATTTACTTTGCAATAAATACATATTGATTTGTTGTAAAGTATCTAAGATTACACCCACCATAATTAACAAAGATGTTCCTCCATAAAATTGAGAAAATTCAGCAGTTATGCCTAATAATCTCGCTGCAAATGCAGGTAAAATAGCTACTAATGCTAAAAATAAAGCACCAGGAAAAGTAATTTTTGATAAAATTTCATCAATGTAATCAGAAGTATCAGGTCCAGGTTGAACCCCCGGAATAAAACCATTATTACGTTTGATGTCATCTGCAATTTTATTAGGCTCTACTTGAATAGCAGTGTAAAAATAGGTAAACACAATAATCAAAAAGGCAAATAAAGCATTGTAACCAATGGCAGTATAGTCTCCAAAATTACTTGCAAACCAAATAGCAGCATCATTATTAGGAAACATAGAAGGAATTAATCCCGGCAAAAACATCAAAGATTGTGCAAATATAATTGGCATAACCCCTGCAGAAATTAGTTTTAAAGGAATAAATTGGCGCTGTCCACCATATACTTTATTACCAATTACCTGTTTTGCATATTGCACAGGCACTCTACGTGTTGCTTGTGTTACGGCTACTACTCCTAATACTACAAAAAATAAAGCGACAAACTCTAAAATAAATAATATTAGTTCGCCTCCACCTGCTGCAAATCTTGAACTACTTTCTTGAATAATTGCTATTGGGAATCTCGAAACGATACCAATCATAATCAGCATAGAAATACCATTTCCAATACCTTTTTCAGTGATTCGCTCTCCAATCCACATCGCAAACATTGTTCCCGTAGTAATGATTACCATTGATGAAAACAAGAACAAAGAATAATCTACTAAAATAGCTTCTCTTGGGATAGTTGTTGTCAAGTACCCGAAAGATTGTGCTAATGTAATACCAATAGTCAAAAATCGAGTGATTTGATTTAATTTCTTACGTCCAGAATCACCTTCTTTTTGAAGTTTTTGGAAGTAAGGCAATGCCACCTGTAGTAATTGTACCACAATAGACGCAGATATATAAGGCATAATACCCAGAGCAAAGATTGCACCCTTGCTAAACGCACCACCTAAAAATATATCCAATATTCCCAAAATTCCACCTTGCGGTTTAGTAAGTGCTTGAGGATTGATACCCGGCAATACTATAAAAGAGCCTAAACGAAAAACCACTAACAAAATTAATGTATAAATGATTCTTTCGCGTAGATCTTTTATCGCAAATATATTTTTTATTGTAGCAATAAACTTGTTCATATAAATAGAAAAAGAAAAACTAAATTAAATGATAACTGCTTTTCCACCTAATTTTTCGATGGCTTCTTTAGCTGAGGCAGAAAATGCGTTTGCTTTTACTTCAAGAGAAGCTGTCAACTCGCCCGTTCCTAACACTTTTACTAAATCTTTTTTAGATACAAGACCGTTTTTTTGTAATAATTCTAAATCAATAACAGAAACTTTTGATTCTTCCGCTATTCTTTGTAAATCTACTAAATTAACCGCTTTGTATTCTTTACGATTGATATTATTAAAACCAAATTTAGGTAAACGACGTTGTAAAGGCATTTGACCGCCTTCAAAACCCACTTTTACACTATATCCCGAACGAGATTGCGCTCCTTTATGTCCACGTGTGGCTGTACCACCCATGCCTGAACCTTGTCCACGTCCACGTCTTTGATTTGGTTTTACTGAGCCTTTCGCAGGCTTTAAACTATGTAAGTTCATAGAATTTTTTATTCTTTAAAAAATGAATAACCTAATGTTAGATATTTTCCACTTTTACCAAGTGATGAACGGCTTTAGCCATTCCTGCAATTTGTGGTGTATTTTCTACTTCCACACTACGATTGATTTTACCCAAGCCTAACGCAATGATTGTGCGTTTCTGACGTTCTGGTCTATCAATTACGCTTCTTATTTGTGTAATTCTTACCTTCGCCATATTCTTAACCGTTAAAAACTTTATTCATAGAAATTTGACGTTGCATAGCCACCATGTGAGGTGCTTTTACTCTTAATAACGCATCAAAAGTTGCTTTGATAACGTTATGCGGATTAGAAGAACCTTTAGATTTCGCTAATACATCTTTGATACCAGCAGCCTCTAATACAGAGCGCATTGCACCACCAGCAATTACGCCAGTACCCGCCGCAGCAGGTTTCAATAAAATAAGACCGCCACCAAATTTACCAAGTATTTCGTGAGGAATAGTATTTTTCATGATAGGCACACGAATCAAATTTTTCTTTGCTTCTTCTACCCCTTTAGCAATCGCATCTGTAACTTCATTTGCTTTTCCTAAACCATATCCAACGATACCATCTCCGTTTCCTACCACTACAATCGCTGAAAAGCTGAATCTACGTCCACCTTTTACTACTTTTGCTACGCGGTTGATAGCGACTACTTTTTCGTATTCAGCTTTTAAATCTATCTTTGATTCACCTATGCGAACAATTCTTGATTTTATATTTGCTTTCATTATTATTTATACAAAAATTAAAATTGTAAACCACCTTCACGCGCACCATCGGCTAAGGCTTTTATTCTACCGTGATATAAATACCCGTTACGGTCAAAAACTGCTTTGTCAAATCCTTTATCTTTTGCTTTTTTAGCAATTAGCTTTCCTACTTCTGTAGCAGCATTGATATTGACAGATTTAGCATCTTTATTGATTTCTCTTGAAGAAGCACTTACTAAAGTAATTCGTTTCACATCATCAATCAACTGTGCATAAATGGCAGTATTAGAACGAAATACTGACAAACGAGGGCGTACATTCGAGCCAGCTATTCTTTTACGAATTCCTTTTTTGATACGTTCCCTTCTGCTTAATATTCTACTCATTTTATTGCTTATTTTTTAGATGCTGTTTTACCTGCTTTACGACGAACTACTTCGCCAACTTCACGGATACCTTTGCCTTTATAAGGCTCAACTTTTCTAAGAGAACGGATTTTTGCAGCGACTTGTCCAATCAACTGTTTATCAATTCCTTCTAAAGTAACAATAGGATTTTTACCTTTTTCAGTCAAGGCACTCACTTTAATCTCTTGCGGGACCGCAAACAAAATACCATGAGAGAATCCTAAAGCCATTTCTAATACGTTATTAGCCGCTACTGTGGCTTTATAACCTACCCCTACAATCTCTAAGTCAATTTTATATCCCTGACTTACTCCATGTACCATATTATTAACTAAGGCACGATATAAACCGTGCAGAGAACGATGTTTTCTTTCGTCAGAAGGACGAGTGAAAACAAGTTCACCATTTTCTTGTTCTATTTTAATATCAGGGTGAACATATTGCGTTAAAGTGCCTTTCGCACCTTTTACAGAAATAACATTTGCTTTTTCGTCAAATGTGATACTAACGCCATTCGGTAATGTAACTGGTTTTTTTCCGATACGTGACATACAAATCAATTAATAAACGTAACACAAAACCTCACCACCGACTTTCAACTGGCGTGCTTCTTTATCAGTCATTACTCCTCTTGAGGTAGATAATACTGCCACACCTAAACCATTGATTACACGGGGTAATTCATCTTTATTAACATACTTACGCAAACCTGGACGGCTAATGCGTTCAAGACTTAAGATAGCAGATTCTTTCGTTTCAGGGCTATACTTCAAGGCAACCTTAATCAAACCTTGTTTATTTTGGGTATCTTCAAATTTAAAATTTTGAATATATCCTTTTTCGTGTAATACACGTGTGATTTCCTTTTTCAAATTAGAAGCAGGAATTTCTACAATGCGGTGTCTTGCACTAATTGCATTACGCAAGCGTGTCAAGTAGTCCGCAATTGGGTCAGTCATCATATATAAAAACAGTATTTTAAAGCACTCTTATAATTGAGGTGCAAAGTTAAAACTTATTTTTGATAAAAAAAAATATTTTACCAACTTGATTTAGTAATTCCCGGAATTTTTCCTTCAGAAGCCATTTCTCTGAATACATTTCTGCAAATTCCGAATTTTCTCATATAACCGCGAGGACGACCTGTGATTTTGCAACGATTGTGCAAACGTACTGGAGAAGCATTTTTGGGGAGTTTATCCAAAGCTTCGTAGTCGCCAGCAGCTTTTAAGGCGGCACGTTTTGTTGCATATTGAGCCACTGCTCTTTCGCGTTTTAAACCACGTGCAATGATTGATTTTTTAGCCATATTTTTATATTGGTCTTAAAAAAATTTATTTATTTTGATTTACAAAAGGCATTCCTAATGATTTCAACAATTCTAATGCTTGTTCGTCATTAGCAGCCGTCGTTACAAAAGTAATATCCATTCCTGAAATACGTGCTACTTTTTCAATACTAATCTCTGGGAATATAATTTGTTCTTTTACTCCCATTGTATAGTTACCACGTCCATCAAAACCTTTATCACTAATTCCTTTGAAATCACGCACACGCGGTAAAGCGATAGCAATCAATCTATCTAAAAATTCGTACATAATATCGCCTCTCAAAGTAACTTTGGCACCGATAGGCATGTTTGCACGTAATTTAAAATTGGAAATATCTTTACGAGATTTTGTTACTACCGCTTTCTGACCTGTGATAGTTGTAAGCTCTTCCACACCTACATCTACAATTTTTTTGTCAGAAGTAGCGCCACCCATACCTTTATTGACTACAATTTTAGTCAATTTAGGTACTTGCATTACAGATTTGAACTTGAATTTTTCTTTCAAAACTGCTACAAGTTCATTTGTATATTTTTCTTTTAATTTCGCTTTCATTTTTTTGAAAAATTACTTCTTATTTTTGCAAAGAAGTGTGTTCTTTAAAATAGCGTTCTAATTTCCCTTGTGCATCTAAGCGTCTGCCCGTACGGCGTGCTTCACCTGCTTCGTTCAATACCATCAAATTACTGATGTGAATACTTGCTAATTTTTCTACAATAGAGCCTTGTTTGTTTTGTTGAGAAGGCTTAATGTGTTTCGTAACGGTTTTTCCGTCTTCTACCACAGCTCTCAACTTATCTTTATCAATGCTCAATACTTTTCCCTCTTTGCCTTTGCCTTTGCCTGAAATAATGCGAACATTATCACCAACTTTCAAATGCAATTTAGGTTGTTTGTTAAATTTACGTTCCATTTTATTAAATTACAATACTTCAGGGGCTAATGAAATAATTTTCATAAATTGCTTTTCACGCAATTCTCTTGCAACGGGTCCGAAAATACGTGTACCTTTTGGCTCATCATTTGGATTGAGCAATACAGCCGCGTTATCTTCAAAACGGATATAAGAACCGTCAGTACGGCGTATCGCTTTGCGTGTACGAACTACAACCGCTTTTGATACCGTACCTTTTTTTATACTACTTGAGGAAAGGGCAGCCTTTACAGTTACCACAATTTTGTCGCCTACGCTTGCATAATGTTTGCGTGTTCCTCCTAATACGCGAATACAAAGCACTTCTTTTGCCCCACTATTATCCGCTACATTTAAACGACTTTCTTGCTGAATCATACTTTTTTAAAAGTTAAAAAATAAAAAAAAATTTCGTTTAAGCGTTATTATTTAGCACGCTCTACTACTGAAACTAAGCGCCAACGTTTGTTTTTGCTCAAAGGGCGACATTCCATAATACGGACTACATCTCCCACTTTTGCATCTTCCGTTTCGTCATGTGCCATAAATTTTATGGACTTAGAAAGGAATTTACCATATAAAGGGTGTTTGTATTTCGTTTCTACTAATACAGTGATACTTTTATTCATTTTATCACTAACAACTTTCCCTACTTTCTCTTTACGTTTGTTTCTTACAACTACTTCCATTTTTTTCAAAATTGGTTTACTTTGATGGTGAACGACGTGCGACAAGCGCTGTTGAGAGTTGTGCAATAAATTTACGAACAGCACGAATACGCATAGGATTTTCTATAGGTGAAAGTGCGTGAGCAAATTTTAATTTTTGTAACAACTCTTTTTCCTCTTTTAATTTAGAGGTTAAGTCTTCCAGAGAAAGACCATTTAATTCTGCATTTTTCATCTTATTCTGCGTAATCTTTACGTACTACAAATACTGTTTTAACAGGTAATTTTTGTGCTGCTAAATAAAGTGCGTGTTCTGCCACTGCTTTCGGCACACCATCTAATTCGAACATAATACGTCCCGGTCTTATTGGTGCTACCCAATATTCAGGAGAACCCTTACCTTTCCCCATACGAACCTCTGCAGGTTTTTTCGTAATAGGTTTGTCAGGGAAAATACGAATCCAAATTTTACCTTCACGTTTCATTGTACGTGAAATCGTAACACGACAGGCTTCAATTTGACGCGCTGTGATACGACCTATTTCTAAGGTTTTTAAGCCAAAAGAACCAAAATCAAGGTTAGTACCACGTTGGGCTAATCCTTTAATCCTTCCTTTTTGTTGCTTTCTATATAAGGTACGTTTAGGCTGTAACATTTTCCTAAAAAAATTTTTATGTGAAAAGTTGTGTAATATTGTTCACATCACACAACCTGATTCAAAATTAACGTTTTTTATTATTACCCCCGCTATTATTACGGTTGTTATTATTATTATTGCGGTTGTTGTTGTTATTATTATTACCACTTCCGCCTTTATTATCAGTACCACCTTTGTTATTTCCGTTTCCGCCTTTGTTATTATTAGGACGATTACGATTATTACTATTGCGGTCATTTCCACCACCACCTCCGCGGTTATTACCACCACGATTTCCGCCATCACCATAATTACCACCACCTTGGAAGCTTCCTTTTTCAGATGAGTTTATGCCTGTGTTAGGAGAAAGGTCAGGTTTTCCGTAGATTTCTTTTTTGAATATCCAAACTTTGATACCAATTTTTCCATAAATCGTATGTGCTTCGCTTACAGCATAATCAATATCAGCACGTAAAGTATGCAAAGGAACACGACCTTCTTTGTATTGCTCAGTACGTGCCATCTCTGCACCTGCCAAACGACCTGAAAGTTTTATTTTAATTCCTTGAACACCTGCACGCATTGAATTTTGAATCGCTTGTTTCATGGCACGACGATAAGAAAAACGAGCCTCCAATTGTTGTGCGATTGTTTCACCTACTAATTTCGCGTCTGCATCTGGACGTTTAATTTCATAAATGTTAATTTGCACATCTTTTTTCGTCAATTTTTTCAATTCTTCTTTAATCTTATCTACCTCTGCTCCAGCTTTGCCAATGACAACGCCCGGTTTTGCAGTGTGGATAGTAAGCGTTACTCGTTTCAAAGTACGTTCGATAATAACTCTTGCAATCGCACCTTTAGAGATACGTTTGCTGATGTATTTACGAATAAAATCATCTTCTACTAATTTTTCAGAAAAATCTTTTCCGCCAAACCAGTTAGAATCCCAGCCACGAATAATACCTAATCGTAAACTGTTTGGATTAATTTTTTGTCCCATTATTAGTTTCTTTCGGTTCTTTTAGTGTGATTTGATGGAGTAGGTTCAACAGTACGCGTGTCTAAAACAAGCGTAACATGGTTAGAGCGTTTGCGAACACGATAACCTCTCCCTTGTGGAGCAGGGCGTAATCTTTTCAACATACGACCTCCATCTACAAAAATATCTTTTACATATAAATCTACGCTATCTAAATCTACATTTGAATTAGCTAATTGCCAGTTGGCAATAGCACTTTTCAATAATGCAGTTAAATAAGTAGCACCAATTTTAGCTTCAAATTTCAACGCACCTAAGGCGATATTTGCACTTTTTCCACGAATCATATCAGTAATAAGACGCATTTTGCGAGGAGAAGTAGGAATATCTCTGTAATGAGCTTTTACTTGTCCTAAGTTACCTTGATTTTCTTCACGAAATTCACGCAGGGCTGCTTTTTTCTGACGGATTAAGACTGATTTTTTCACTTTTTGCTTTTCCATTAGTCTTATTTTTTCTTTTTATCTTTTTTAGCGATATGTCCACGGAAATTACGAGTTGGTGCAAATTCACCTAAACGGTGACCAACCATATTTTCTGTTACATAAACAGGTATAAATTTATTACCGTTATGTACGGCAAATGTATGATTTACAAAATCAGGTGAAATCATCGAACGTCTTGACCAAGTTTTAATAACCGTTTTTTTGTTCGCTTCATTCATCACATCTACTTTCTTTTGAAGGTGATGTTCGATATAAGGACCTTTTTTTAATGAACGTGCCATAAATTATTTTTTAGCTTTTTTGGCTTTTATTAAACGATTAGAATACTTTTTACGTGAACGAGTCTTTTTACCTTTTGTATAAAGACCTTTACGAGAACGTGGGTGTCCACCTGATGCACGTCCTTCACCACCACCCATCGGGTGATCGACTGGATTCATTACTACCGCTCTTGTGCGAGGCGTACGACCTAACCAGCGTTTACGTCCTGCTTTTCCTAATCTCACGTTCATGTGGTCAGGGTTAGATACAGTACCAATCGTTGCCATACAAGTTAATAATACTAATCTTGATTCGCCAGATGGCATTTTTAAGTTAGCATATTTTCCTTCTCTTGACAATAATTGTGCATAAGTTCCTGCACTTCTTGCCATTTGTCCGCCTTTACCTGGGTGTAATTCAATGTTATGAATAATAGTACCCAAAGGAATTTCTCCTAATGGTAAAGAGTTTCCAACTTCAGGAGCAATTCCTGAGCCAGCAAGGATAGTTTGTCCTACTTTAAGTCCATTAGGACATAAAATATAACGTTTTTCACCATCAACATAAAAAATCAATGCGATGCGTGCCGAACGATTTGGGTCATATTCTACAGAAGCAACTTTACCCGGAATATTGAATTTATTTCTTTTAAAATCAATAATACGATAAGCTTGCTTATGACCACCTCCTATATAACGCATTGAGCGTCTTCCCGAGCTATCTCTCCCACCACTTTTTCTGTTGGGCATCAATAACGATTTTTCAGGGGTTGCTTTTGTAATTTCATCAAAAGCAGGTGCCATTCTAAAACGTTGTCCGGGGGTTATAGGTCTAAATTTCTTTAAAGCCATCTTTTTAAGCGTTATTTGTTTATTTAAAAACAAGCAACGAAAACTTTACTTGTGTACGCTTATCACTTGCAGTTTTCATTGCTAAAATTACAATTAATTATTTTTTAGTTCGGGAGTTCTGCATAGAAATCTATAATTTCTCCTTCTTTTACAGTTACAACCGCTTTTTTATATGCTTTTGTATGCCCTGCTACTACTTTACCTTTTGTATAACGCGATTTTGCTTTTCCTTTATAGTTAAGAGTATTCACCGCATCAACTTTTACATTATACATTTTTGCTACCGCCTCACCAATTTGAATTTTATTAGCGCGGATATCAACGATAAATAAGTAACGTTCTTTATTTCCTTTATTTTTTTCGGAAATATTCGCCATTTTCTCAGAGAGTTTTGGGCGTTTTAAAATTTGTGTTGCTTCCATTTTTCCTTATTCGCTTTTTATTATTTCAAAATTTCTTCAATTTTAGCAATAGAACCTTCAGTCAAAATCAATTTTTGCGTATGTAAAATATCATACGTATTCAAAGATTGAGAACTTACGATGGCTGTTTTTGGTAAGTTACGACCTGATAAATAAACATTTTTGTTTACATCAGCCGTTACCAACAATGTTTTTGTCCCTTCTACTGAAAGACCTTTCAAAAAATCGATATAAGATTTAGTTTGAGGCGTATCCATTGTAAAGTCTTCTACTACAATAATATTGTTAGTAGTTGCTTTATAAGTTAAGGCAGATTTACGAGCAACACGTTTTAATTTTTTATTCAATTTAAAACGATAGTCTTTAGGGCGAGGTCCGAATATACGTCCACCTCCTACAAATGTAGGTGATTTGATACTACCCGCACGCGCACCGCCTGTACCTTTTTGCTTTTTAATTTTACGAGTAGAACCTGCTATTTCAGCACGTTCTTTCGATTTATGCGTTCCTTGACGTTGATTTGCTAAATATTGCTTTATATCTAAATAGATAGCGTGGTCGTTTGGACTTTCAACACCAAAAATTTCTGCAGGTAGTACAACTGTACGTCCTGTAGCTTGTCCTTGTTTATTTAATACTACTACTTCCATCGCCTTTATTATGATTTTTCGATTATGATATAAGAATTATTTGCACCCGCAACTGAGCCAGATACTAAGATAGCATTGTCTTGAGGATAAATACGTAAAACTTTTAGATTTTTTGTTTTGATTCTATCTCCACCCATACGACCTCCCATACGCAATCCTTTGAATACGCGAGATGGATAAGAAGATGCACCGATTGATCCGGGGTGTCTTGCTCTATCGTGCTGTCCGTGAGTAGTTGCACCAACCCCACTAAATCCGTGACGTTTTACAACCCCTTGAAAGCCTTTTCCTTTTGACGTACCAATTACGTTTACTACATCTTTTTCTGAAAAGATGTCTGTTACTGTAAGTACATCACCTAACTGATATTTACCTTTTGCAAAGCCTTTAAATTCGATTACCTTAAATTTAGGTGTCGTTTTTGCTTTTTCAAAGTGTACTTTCATTGCCTTACTTGTGTTTTTTGGCTTTTTTTCGCCATAAGACAATTGAATAGCATCATACCCATCAGTTTCTTTGGTTTTTACTTGCGTTACTACACAAGGACCAACTTGTAAAAGCGTACAAGCAATTTGCTTAGTAGAGGCTTCATCACTTTGGAAAATGTTGGTCATTCCAATTTTTTTACCAATAATACCTGACATTTCTTTGTATTAAAAATATTGAACTAAAATAAAAAACTACTTACTCTTTTAATAAGTAGTGCAATTTTGAAATTACTCTCTAATTGGGAGTGCAAAATTAGAGAAAAAAAATTACATAACAAATTTTTTATCACTTTTTTTTAAAAATAATTTTTTATCTAAAATATTAACCAAAACGACACCATTAAAAGCCAACTTTTTTAACCATTTTTATAGATATTTTTGCATAATTTCTTGTTTCGATTGACTTGCACGAGCAATAATTTCCTTATTTTCTAACATTATTTTTTCTAAAATTTCTATCCCAGAAACTAATTTTTAATTTTGCTAAAAAAATAATTTATTTATTTTAAAAAATGAAATTTTTATATCTTTTTAATCGTTACATAATTATATTTTAAAACAATTTTATTATGGTTTATTACGTAAATAACAACTCTGATAGCAAGGGTAATCATGAAGTACATACAAGTACTTGTTCATATCTTCCAACCAATAAAAAAATGCTCGGAGATTTTTCTAATTGTGCTGATGCGGTGAAAGAAGCAAAAAAAACTTATTCAAAGTCAGATGGTTGTTATTATTGCTCAAATGCTTGTCATAGCAAGTAATAAAAAAAAAGTTCTCAAAATAAATTTTGAGAACTTTTTTCTTTTTTTATAAATATTTTTTGATAATTTCGTTTTTCTTTTCTTTAATCAATTTTTCAAAATCCTTTAAAGAAATTCCATCTATTAAAAATTGATTTTTATTTTTTTCAAATTCCTCAATTTCCACTACTATTTTTTCTTGGATTTCTAAAGGTGGAAGTGGAATTTTGAAACTTGATAATTTAGAAGAATTTATATTTGGCTGTGCCATTCCTATCGCTTCAGCTTTCAAAACGTCTATATTTGTAAATATTGCATTCATTAAATAATAAGGCAATAATTTATTTTTATCTTTAATTTCTAAGCCCACAATAGCTTGATTTGTGGTCATTGGCTCTTTTATAATTGCAATTCTGCCAATAGTTGCAAAAATTGTAACTATTACGGTATCAATATCTAAAATTTTTGCAGATGAGTTTTTTAAACCTAATTCTGTAATTTTTTCTTCTGTATTTATTACCTCGTCAAAATCTTTAAAATCATTGATTTTCAACCATTTTATAGTTCCATCTCTCCAAAAATCATTTTTATCTCTTGAAGGAGTTCCACCAGCTTTTAATATACAAATATCTCCCAACTTCACCATTTCCCATTTACTTTCCACTACAATTTTTTTCTTTGTATTTATCGCAAGAGCCTTATTAAAATCGGTTCTTGTGAAGTCGAGCATATCCGTGAGGTTCGTATATTGCATAAACTCGTGTGTGTTGGTGGTTTGTTTGTTTTCAAAGTTTTGTATAATCCAATAACTAATTTTTGTTTCGTCGTTTCTATCATTTGGATTAAACATAGGCGTAATAATATCATAAACCGTATCGCCACCATTATATTTAATACCTTCGTTGCCTTTTGAATTTGACCATTCATAACCTAAAAAGTTTTTTTGGTCTTTGTTGTCTTGCGGGCTTTTTACAACCAGCACTTTTTGCGGATTGTGGTAAGCAAGCATAAAGAAATAGAATTTTTGTTTTTCTATTTCGTGTATAAAATTTATCAGGGTTTTATGAAGTTCTTTTTGTTGTTGTTCAGGCGTTTTTTTCTTAAAAATAGTAGATTTTTGTAAATTTATGTTTGCGGTGGCTTTATCAAAGGCATTTTTATATTCTTTAAATATTTCAAATTCCCAAAGGCTTTTTAGGTTTTCAAAATCTGTAAAGTTCAAAAGTTGCGAATATGTTTCAAAAGGTATTTCGATATGCGAGCAGTATTTTTTGAGTATATCCAAATCTTGATATACGCCACCATTTGCGTTTATTTCATCTTTTCCATTTTCAAAATAATCGAGAGTTCTGTTCCAAAAATGTTCTGCTTGTTCAGGTTTTTGTGCATTTCTACGCAAAAATAGTACAACGGTATTCGTTCCTGTTTTTCCAAATGTACCACTTCCCAATTCTACAAGGCTGATAATATCAAAATATTTAAGTAGAATTTCTCTTGTTTGTATGTGCATTTCATCGCTGTTAGAAAGCACAGAAGTAGGCACGATAATGCCCGCCACTGCGTCAGGTGCAAGCAAATGTTTGGCACGTTCTAAAAAAAAGCATTGAATATTATTACTTTCTAAATTGGTTTCATTTTCTTTAAAAAGTTGAAATTTTTGGAGTTCTTTTTCGCCCAAATCTTCGAGTGTCATCAGAAAATCTTTGACTGCAAAAGGCGGATTAGCGACCAATACGTCAAAACTTTCTTCTTTGATTTTTGGGTTTGAAACCAGTGCATCAGTATCTAATACCTGAATTTCATTTTGCCCATACATACAAGCAGATACTTTGGCAACTTTGGCAAGTCTATCTTCTTTTTCTATCCCAAAAACTTCTTTATAATAGTCTGTGATATTTGTTTGTTTATATTTTTCGACCAGAGGTTTTATTGCGATAGCGTATTCATTCAAAAAATGTCCAGAGCCGCAAGCATAATCGATGGCTTTGAGTGGTTCGGATTTTTGTTTTATTTTTTGTTCCAATGGCAACGAAGCCAACACAAATTTACAGATAGGAATGGGCGTAAAAAATTGTCCTTCGGTTTGTTTGATGCCATTATCCAAAAAATATTCGAACATATCGCCTAAAAATTGATTTTGGTTTTGACTTCCGAGCCTCACACTTTGCCACATTTGGACAATTTCAATCAATATTTTAGCATTTTTATCGAAACCTTTTTTATTATTGACTTTTATAAATTCAAAATCAAGTCCTTTAAAAAACTTTAATTCTGTAAAAATTTCTTTGATGCGTTTTTTAGTGGCATTTCTATTGGTTTTGGTTGTCCAAAAAGCCTTGTCTATTTCGTCATTACTGACATACAAAACATCTTCCTCTAAAAATCGTTGCATACCAATTTTATACAATTCTTGCAATCTATCGACGAGGTCATAATAATTGTCGTAAGCAATTCCTTTCCAAAAGAATTTTAGTTTAGTTTTATTTTCTTTTTCATCAATAATTTTGCAGATAAAAAGATTAACCAAAATATCAAAAGCATTTTCACGCCTTGAAACGTTATATTTTCTTAAAATGGTTCTAAAAATATGATACAATCCTTTTTTATCAATAGAAGAAAGCGGTTTTGTGTCTATATCAAGCGTATATTCATTTTTTCCGATTTGATAAGGCAAAATATTTTCTTCAAAAATACCTGTTTTTGTAAATTCTAACTTGTAGGTATTTTTCCAAACTTCATAACGTTGTTTTACGTTTTGGGCTTTTTCAAAAGATTTTAGTTGGTTGTCTTGTTCTAAAATGGCTTGATTGTCTTTGTGGGAAATAATTTTTTGAAAATCTGCATATTCTTTTAATTTTTCGTTAAAATCAGACGCATATAAACATAAAAATTGTGTTTCTTGGATTTGTTGTACATAAGTAAAAAGTTGTCCGCCATCTTGTTGTGTATCTTTCCAAGCTTTGTCAAATTCTTTGCCTGCAGTTTTGCACTCAATCAAAAGCAAAGGTTTATACTCTCCTTTTTCGTCTTTTTCTTGACTTTTGACTAAAATATCGGCTCGTCCACCGCTTGCACCGTGTCCGAGTTTCCATTTGGGCTCGAGTTCTATATGTTCAGGTTTATATCCTTTTTCAAAAAGTCGATGGACACATTCGAATACTACAAAATTTTCGGCAGAAGAAAAATTACAGGTTTGTCGTTCGTTCATCGTAAAACCTTTGTCTTCGGGATAGATAAGTATTTTTTTTTCAAAATCTGCTTTGATATAAACATCGTTTTGAAATTTTTTTGTAAAAATATCTTTTTCTTCTTCTTTGAATTGTAAGAAAATAAGTAGGTTTTTGAAAGTATCTTGTGAGAGCATTTTATTTTGATGAGTAATTTAATTTTGCAAAAGTATATAATTTATACAAAAAAAGCAATTTTTTTGATTTTATTTATTTTTTTGTTACTGTAATTAAAAGTGTGTAAAATAATTTGGTTATTTTTTCGTTTGTTAGTTATCACAAAACAATTATAATTAATTATGGCACAGTAGAATTTAAAATTAGAAGAGATAATGGCTCGGTTATTCATACTACTAAAGAAATTCCAGAGGGTCTGGTAGAGCCGAAAAAGGTGTGGACTTAGTAGTGGCACAAAGACAAAAAAATAAACCTATTGCAATGGGCTACCAATGGAGGCTCCACGCACTTAGTGTTATCATATTTTTGTATCTTAATCAAAAGAAAAAAGCATCTTAACAAAATATACACGAAAAATTACAGTAACAATAAGTGTAAATCGTTCTGAAATTGTGATTGAAAAAAATAAAAAAATGGTCGGAATTATTATGGGAAGTCAATCAGATTGGGAATTGATGAAACCTGCAGCAGATTTTTTAACAGAAATGAATATTGCTTTCAAAGCCGAAGTCGTTTCTGCCCATCGAACTCCTTTGCGTATGGTGGAATATGCCCAAAATGCAATTCAAAATGGTTTAAAAGTGATTATTGCAGGGGCAGGAGGAGCAGCACATTTGCCTGGTATGATTGCTTCTTTGACCATTTTGCCTGTGATTGGTGTGCCTATCAAATCACATAATTCGATTGATGGTTGGGATTCTATGTTGTCTATTTTACAAATGCCAAATGGCGTTCCTGTGGCAACTGTGGCATTAAATGCCGCTCAAAATGCAGGAATTTTAGCTGCACAAATATTGGCAACTTCTGATACTAATTTACAAGAAAAATTAATATTATTCAAACAAAAATTAAAAGAAAAAGTAGAAAAAAGTACTTTTTTGATGTAGTTTTTTATTGATTGTAAACTTATTTATTTCCAAAAACACGATGAGAAAATTATACCTATTTCTTTTATTTTTTTGTTTCAATTTTTTATTTTTTTGTTCGTATTTATTGGCACAATTACCCAATCAATCAGTCACAGAAAAACTAATCAACATAGACAGCACACAAAAAGATAATGTATATTTTTCTTGTTTTACGAAAGGATATTTTAGGAATAATGAGTATTTTAGTCCTGTTTTATTGGGCGAAACAATATTTGGTTATTATGTTAGTCCATCGTTTGTATATCACCCATATCAAAATTTTTCTATTGAAATTGGAGCAAATATTCAAAAAGATTTTGGTAATCCAGATTTTACACAAGTACAACCGCGCTTTCGTATGCGTTATGCAAAGTATTTTATCAAAGATAGTTTTGAAATTATTTTGGGAAATATACACGCCAATTTTGCGCATCAGCTTATCGAACCTCTGTATGCTTTTGAACAAGGATACAAAAGACCTTTTGAAAATGGATTGCAACTCAAATACAAAAGAAAAAAATGGCAAGCAGAGACTTGGATAGATTGGCAAAAACAATTAGCCCAAAATCCACCCACACAAGAAGTTTTTTGGGCAGGTTTTAAAATGGATTTTAGTTTATTAGACAGAAAAAAATTTGGGCTTTATATCACTAATCAAAATACTTTTTTTCATCAAGGCGGGCAAGATATTAGAGGAAATACACCACCAGCCACCACACAATTAGCCACTACAATAGGATTAAAAACATTATTTAACCAAAAATTAAGTGCAGAAATATATGGTTTGTATTCTCAAAAAGAAGTTTTTCCTGATTCAACTTTGATAAGTTTTACAGAAACAGCAGGCAATGGAATATACGGAAATATCAAACTAAAAACAAAAGTAGGCGATTTTTTAGTCAATTATTTATATACGAATAATTTCAGACCAACCAATGTTGGCGGGGCATTGTACGGCTCAATTTCAGCAGCACAAACAGGAAGTGAACGTTTTTTTAGGTTTCGAGAATTGATTTTTTTACGTTGGTGCAAAGATTTTAAATTGAGTGAAAACTTAACTTTTACCTTGAGAGTCGAACCTTATTATGATATAAGATTAAAATTATTCGAGTATAATTATGGTTTTTATATGAGTTTTCAACCTCGTTTTTTTCTTAGAAAAATAAAATTTGAGTAAGAAAATATGTTTTCCTGTTGTATTTTATCATTTTTTTTATGTATATTTGTAAAAAAAATATATAAAATTATTACTTTTGTAACAAAAATAAAAGAGGAAAATAATCATAGAAGAACCAAAAAAATTAATTCTAATAAATTTTCTTTTTTGCAAGCACAAATATTACAAAAAATATACCTTGATTTGTACCAAAAAAGAAAGCAATCTTGAAAGATGGTATTTTTGACACAATATTGCATTACGCGAAGAAATTATGATTATTCAAAAATAAAACTATAAAATAAAATCCAACGAAATTTTTACTTTCCCTATTGACAACGAAAGTCAAAATGCAAAAGATGCGGTAAATAATTGTTATTGTAGATTTTTAAATAGAGTTTTTTAAATGGTAGCCAAAAATTGACAAAAATGATTAAAAATTCGAGAAAAAAGAAAAAAAATCCATATTAATCCGCTAAATCCGTGTTATCTGTGTGCTAAAATCTCTTTCATTTAAAAAATACTAATAAAATTTGTGATAGACAAAGTCGTAGAATTTCCTATCCAATAGTGTTTTATAAAAATAAATAGCCAAAATGTGTATTGATTTGTTCAAAAAAATAATATTTTTTTAATATCTATTATTTTTGTAATTTTATTCTCAAAAACAATACAAATCGAGCAAGAAAATTCCATATAAACGACTATAACTATGTTTGATTTAGATAAATGGCAAGAAATATTGCATACCATGAAAAAAAATAAATTACGTACATTTTTAACAGCATTTGGCGTATTTTGGGGAATATTTATGTTGGTAATATTATTGGGAGCAGGAAATGGATTGCAAAATGGAACAGAAAGAAATTTTAAAGATGCTTCTTTGAGTTCGTTTTGGGTTTGGAAAGGGCAAACAAGCACAGGTTCGAATGGATTTAAAGCAGGCAGGACAATTCAATTTACCAATGCGGACATCAAAGCATTACAAGAACAAATTCCTGAATTAGAAGAGGTAGCACCAAGAGGAACACTTTTTGGTGAATATGTTTTAAAATATAAAAGTAAAAATAGTACTTCAAGAGCAGACGGAGTTTCGCCTGATTTTCAAAATATCAATGGCTCAAAATTATACGAAGGAAGACTTTTGAATTGGAGTGATGAAAAAGAAAGAAAAAAAGTAACCGTTTTAGGCAAAAAAACGAAAGAAATTTTATTTGGAAAAGAAGAAAATGCAATTGGAAAATATATTGATATTAAAGGCATTTTTTTTCAAGTCGTGGGGGTTTTTCAAAATAAAACCAACGGTGGCAGAATAGAAGAGCGTGTTTATATTCCATTTTCAACTTTTCAATACACATTTGGACAAATCAATAAAGTTGATGTGTTCGCACTCACACATAATCCTAATGCCAATACGCAAGAAATTACAGATAAAATAAGGCGAGTAATGGCAAAACAACATCGTTTTGAGGCATCAGATACACAGGCGTTGGGCGTGAATAGCAATCAAGAAAATGCCAAAAGATTTAGATCTGTTTTTGATGCAATTCGGGTATTTGTGTGGGTTGTGGGTATGGGAACTTTGATTGCGGGAATTGTAGGTGTGAGTAATATTATGATGATAATTGTGAAAGAACGTACCAAAGAAATTGGGGTGAGAAAGGCTTTGGGAGCAACTCCTTTTTCAATCGTGAGTTTGATATTACAAGAGTCAGTTTTTATTACTTCTTTGGCGGGTTATGCGGGACTTTTGGCTGGAGCAGGGATTTTACAACTAATGGAATCGGGAATTGATATGATAGAAGCACAAGGAGGACAAGTTGGATTTTTTTATAAGCCTGAAATAAATGCAGGAATTGCGATTTCGGCTGCGATTCTTTTAGTGATTTCGGGGGCTTTGGCTGGTTTAATACCTGCGTTGCAAGCAGCACGCGTAAAACCAATTGAGGCTTTGAGAGCGGATTAGAAAAATAATATAAATATTTTTATACTACATTTTTTTTGAAGTTTATCAAATCTTCGACTGGTATATTTCTTTTGAGAGGAAAAGGCAAAAAAAAAGTCATTCAACTATTATCCGACTTTCAGCACCCCCTATTCCATATTAGAGTTTTTTAAATGAGATAAATTAGGCAAATATATAAAAAATTAGTAAATTTGCATCAAAAAAGTTCCCATAATTTTTAAAAAAATATAAAAATAGAAAAAGTAGATAAAAAACGAGTTACCAAAGTAAGTATTTACCAAAACTTATCAAATGATCAACAATACAAAGCAAGTACAGGTTTAACGATTTCAGAATTTTCTACTTTATTTTGTAGTTTTGATAAATTGTATAATTTCAAGAAAGGTTCAGGTTTAAAAAATTTATATAAGCCCTCAAATTTTTTTTCTTGTGCTTGAATATTTGTAAAAATACATAAAAACATACAGAATATAAATATTTTCATTTTTTTATTTATAAAAACGTTAGTAATTTTCTAAATTACTAACGTTTTAGACCAAAATTAGTTTAAGAAACTAAGTGCTACTTGGGTTACTTGATCGACTATGCGAGAATGATTCGCAAATTCTTCACAGTTACCATATTTATAGTCCACACACTCAAGAGTCATAGTGGTAGGTTGTTCATCTTTTATCTGCGCAAGTTGTCCATCCTGATTCGATCCTTTAAGACGAATATCCACACTGAAATTTCCGTAACCTATTTTAACCTCACCACAATAAAGGTCAGCACTAAATCTAATACGTGCTCCGCCTAAAAGTGATGCAGGATAAGATACCTTAAAACAACAAGCATTTTTTATGCTTGGGTTATAACAACTTACACTTGATTTTAATAAATGTTGACCAATATTTCTTTCAGCATTCAAGAAGTTATTTGTAGCTGCAATAATCAATAGACTTAAAAGTATTTTTTTCATTTTAAATTAACTTTATTTAATTTTAATATTTTTTTAATAATTAGGAGAAAAAAATATTATAAATATTTTTTCAACGATTAATCTTTTATACATATGTTATTTATGGTACAAAAATAAAATAAAATAAAATAAAATAAAATAAAATAAAATAAAGTAAAATAACAATATGAGTGACATTTTGAATTTAACATAAAAAGGCTATTTAAAGATGATTAAGGCATTTTTCAATACTTTTAAATTTTAGTATTTGGTTAAATGAATAAAAAATACTTACGGGAATTTGTCGTATCTATTTTTAATTAATGTTTTAAATACAAAAAATTCTTTTATACTAAATTTAAGCCTTTATAGCCTTTACAACTATGTCACCCATATTGAAATAAAGTAAAGTAAAATAAAATAAAATAAAATAAAATAAAATAAAATAAAATAAAATATATAATTATTCTAATAAAAATGTAATTATTTTTAGATTTTAAATGCTATACTATTTTAAATAATTATTTTATTATTACTTAATAGTAAGCTCATTTTATCAATTATTTAAAATATTAATCCAAAAAAACTACCATTCAATTTCACTTTCGCCTTTATTTTTAAGATATTCATTTGCTTGACTAAAATGTTTATTGCCATCAAAACCTTTTGCCAAAGGCGATGGGTGTGGTGCTTTTAAAACCAAATGTTTTTGAGCATCTATTACTTTTCCTTTGTCGTGTGCATATTTTCCCCACAACATAAACACAACTCCTTCTTTTTCTTCGGATATTTTTTTGATAACTACATCAGTAAATCCTTCCCAACCTTTTTTTTGGTGCGAGCCAGCCGTATCTTTTACGACAGTCAAAGTAGCATTTAACAAAAATACGCCTTGATTTGCCCAGCGTTCTAAGTTTCCTGATTTTGGTATTTCTTTTCCTAAATCCTCTTTAATTTCTTTAAAAATATTTCTCAAAGAAGGGGGAATTTTGATGCCATCATTGACAGAAAAACAAAGTCCATTTGCCTCGCCTGTGCCGTGATATGGGTCTTGTCCCAAAATAACTACTTTTACTTGTTCAAAAGGGCATTTTTCAAAAGCATTAAACATCAAATTTCCTGCAGGAAAAATAGTTTTTGTTTTATATTCTTCTTTCAAAAAATCAGTCAATTTGATAAAATAATCTTTTTCAAATTCGTCTTTCAAACGTTCTTTCCAAGAACTTTCTATTTTTACGTCCATATAAAATTGTGAATAAATACACATAGATTTTTCATTTTTGTAAAAAACTGAAAAATCTATGTGTATGATTTAAAATGATTTATTTTTGTGAATATCAACAATGATATTTTGATAATTTTATTCTTTTCTTACTCTTTTGGCAATATCATCATTATCTGCTTGAACCTGAATTTCGTAATCTTGTGTAGAAGCAACAATTCTATCTATTTCGTATTTTAGAATATTTATATCATCTAAAGAAACATATTCATTCCCTAATTCTAAATATTCAATTACGTCAGACATCTGATTAAGTCTATTGATAGTATCTGCATATTTGATGTATAATTCGCCTGCGTCATAAAAATTTTGTACCACACCAATAATAGAAATAGTAGCCGTAATAATCAAAGCCAACGAATTAAAATACCAATCTACGCCATAACTTTTGAGCGTATCCGTTACATTAATCCCCAATAGAACAGTTACAATAGCCGCCAAAAGTGAAGATAATAGTTTGAAAACAAACGCCCAGCGTCTCGACCTATTTTCATAATTTTGATACAAAGCCTTGTATTTATCTATTTTATCTATTAAAAATTTTAATTTGCTTGTTATTTCTGGTCTTTCAAGTACAGGAGTTAATTGTCTTTTAGGTTTTCCAAACAATTTTTTATTCAATATATCTAAATGTGTTGCGCCACGTCCTTCTTCCTCCATAAATTTTGAGATGGTAGAAGGTCCTTGTCCAATAGTAGTAAGATTTTGAAATATTTCTTGTGAATCTGCTACTAAATTTTTATTATGCTCTCGCCTTTTATTGATTTCATTATAATCAGTTTTTACAGGTTGTGTAGGCGTAGTAGGCGTAGTAGAAACGGTACCAGATTTATTAAAATCAAACGCATCTGCTAACCATTTTTCGAGTTCCTCAAAAGCATCTTTAGGTTTTTCCTCTACTTCATAAATTTGTGTGTCCGAAACAACGTCTTCTTGAATTTCGTGGTCATCATAATCATCGTCATCTCCAAGATTTTCTCTTGTTAGGGCATCTAAATCGTCATTATCAATCATAGTGTTGTAGGCAGTAAGATAAATTTTTTACAAAAATAAGTGTTATTTTTAATTACACAAATTTTTTTTCATTTTTTATTTATAAATACGCATTTTTTTTTCATTTTAGACAAAAAAACTTATATTTTACATTACTTTATACGAGTTTTGATAGGTAAATTGTTCAACTATTTATCTAAAAAAGATTTATTAGCCGATAAAGGTACGATATAATATTTATAAAAAAGACAGAAAAAAGGTATGTTTTCTACTTTATCTATCACCGTAATAATAGACGTAGAACCTGTATGTGTCAAAAACAATTCTTTTTGTTTTTTGATAAGGAAATCAACATGTGTGCCACCAAAACCGATAAAATAAATACCTTTTTCTAATTTATTTTTCATTTCTTTGACAACCTCTTCACAAGGAATATCGTCATCAATTTCTAACATTACGTTATCTATACTAAAAAAATAAATTATTTTATTTTTTATTTATAAAAAAAGTACTATATTTGCACCGCGAAACTAAATGCAGAGAGTTATTAATTTATGACCTGAAATTCCGCGAAGTACAAAGCAAAAAAATTAATTTTTTTTGTATTTACGCAGAAAATAAAGATACCTTTTTTTAATATTGATATTTTATTATTTTGAGTTGTTTTTTTTAGAAATAACAAAATTATCTCAATACTAATTTTCCAATAACTAACAAAATTTAGAAATTACAAAACATCTAATAAAATAATAAAAAATATACTAATAAAATATAACTTGATGCCTATACCTAAATGGTATGATAACTATTTACAAAAAAAATAATATGAAAATACTTGATATATTGGTAGAAAAATTAGATAATAAATACATCACATTAAACATCATTCTCTTGGTGGCTTTTATTATTAGAATTTATGACATTAATTTTGAAGATTTATGGACAGATGAGATTATTGCCTTATATACTTCTAATCCCGATATTTCTCTGAGAAGAATGTATGATGTATTACATTTTTGGGACCAAACCCCACCACTTTATCCCGTTATGTTGTGGTTATGGTTAAAAGTTGTTGGTTTTACAGAATTTCAGGCTCGTTTTTTTTCTGTTATTGGCGGAATGTTAAGTTTATTGACTATTTATCATCTCATCAAAGAAATATTTAATAGAAAAAATGCCTTATTAGTTGTTTTTATTCTTTCATTTATCCCCTATCATATTTATTTTTCAAGAGAAGCAAGGTCATATATTTGGGCTTTTTTTATGACTGCTTTAGTATTATATTTATTTGTAAAACAACTAAAACAATATGATAAAAAATATACAAGGTTTTTATTTATTCTTGTAGGTGGTTTATTTATGCACATGAGCTATTTTAGTTTTTTTGTACATATAGGTTTGGTTTGTATCATTATTTACTCCTATTTTACCAAACAAATAAAAATTAACTTAAAAAATTGGATAGTAGATTATATATTTGTTGGTGTTTTATTTTTACCATGGTTTTTTCAATTTATTAAAATACTTCGTTTTCATAACGGAGAAAATATAGATACTCCCTCTTTTTTATATATTTTAGAAATATTAAATGTATTTTCTGCTACTATGGCTGGTAGTCATATTTTGATGACTACTTACTTACTTTTGTTAGTTATTTTTTTATACCAAATTATATATCAAAAGAAATCAAAACAATTACCTATTTTTTTCTATCTTTTTATAGCGATGTTTCTATTTATTTACGTATTAATGTATATTAAATCAGTCAGAGGAAGGAATATACTTAATTATTTTATGTATAGTTATGTTATTGTTTTATTTCCAATTTTTTTAGTCATTATAGCAGGGATTTTTAGTCAGTTGAGCAAACAAATTATTGCTTTATTTTTGCTTTTGTTTTTTGTAGCAAATATTGTAAATTATTCATCTTGGGGCAAGTTAGCATATCATAAAAAATCATCGGAGCCTTACAGAGAGTTAGCACAATTCATAGCAAAATCTTCTTATGCCAACAAGCCAATATTATGTTCTTCTGCTTATTTACAAGAATTTTATTTTTATAAACTAAAAATGGATAAGCAGTTAGTTAGTTTTATGGACTTGGATAAAAAAATAAAGCCAACAAAAGATAAATATATGTGGATAATTGATTCATTTGATATGAAATCAGAAATGATGTTGCAGCAAGTAAAACAAAAATTTTCTATAAAAATAGAACAAACCACACACATAAAAGCAACTACTGGAAAATTTGTATTCAGGGCTTTACTTTTAAAGTTTGAATAATAAAGATATAATAGAATAAAAACATTTATGCACATACTTATTACAGGCGGAGCAGGTTTTGCGGGGTCAAATATAGCTATTAACTTTAAAGAAAAATATCCTCACTATGATATTACATGTTTGGATAATTTAAAACGCAGAGGTTCTGAACTTAATTTGCCAAGATTGCAAGCAAGGCAAATTAATTTTGTGCATGCAGACATTAGAAATAATGAAGATTTACAAGAAATAAAGCCTTTTGATTGCTTAATAGATGCTTCCGCTGAACCTTCTGTATTGGCAGGAATTACTTCCCCAATAGCACAAGTAATCAATAATAATTTTTTAGGTACATTAAATTGTCTGGAATTGGCTCAAAAAAATAAAGCCTCTTTTATATTTCTTTCTACAAGCAGAGTTTATCCCATCAAAACTTTAGAAATGGCTAATTTCATTGAAAAAGAAACTAGATTTGAATGGATAGACGAACAGATATTACAAGGAATTTCCTCTGAAGGTATAGAAGAAAATTTTAACTTAGAAGGCTCCCGTTCTTTTTATGGAACTACCAAATTGGCTTCGGAATTGCTTATCCAAGAATACATAGATTTATTAGGAATGAAAGCCGTTATTAACAGATGTGGCGTACTTACAGGTGCTTATCAAATGGGTAAAGTTGACCAAGGCGTAATAGTATTGTGGGCAGCAAGGCATTTTTGGAAAAAAGATTTAGGATATTTTGGTTATGGAGGTACAGGCAAACAATTAAGAGATATATTACATATTCAAGATTTATTTGAATTGATAGATTTACAAGTACATCAAATAGATAAATTTAATAATCATATTTTCAATGTAGGTGGTGGGAAAGACATAAGTGTTTCTTTGCAGGAATTGACGAATATATGCGAAGAAATTTCAGGAAATCATATCAACATCAACAGAATAGTAGAGAATAGAGCCGTAGATTTAAGAATTTATGTTACAAATAACAAAAAAATTACTACCTTTGGAGATTGGAAACCAAAAATTAAAGTAAAAGAAATTATGGTAGATATATTTCAATGGTTGAAACAAAATGAAAAAATATTGAAACCTATTTTAACATAATTAAAATTTTTATGAAACTTAGTGTAGTTATACCTGCTTATAATGAACAAGAATCCATTATTGAAACTATAGAAATACTTTATAATGTATTGCAAAAATATGAAATACCTCACGAAATTTTGGTAGTTAATGATAATTCAAAAGATAATACCGAACAGGTATTACAAGAACTTAAATCAAAAATTACTACCTTGAATTATTATACGAACAAAGGTAATAACGGTTTTGGTTATGCAGTAAGGTATGGACTGGAACGTTTTGATGGAGATTGTGTAGCTATTATGATGGCAGATTTATCAGATGACCCTGAAGACTTGGTAAAATTCTATAAAGCAATGTTGGAAGGAAATTATGATTGTGTATTTGGCAGTAGATTTATCAAAGGGGGGAAGGTAGTAGATTATCCTAAACACAAATATTGGATAAATAGATTAGCAAATTTTATTGTGCGTATTTCTGTGGGTATGCGTTATAATGATACAACTAATGCTTTTAAATTATATAAAAGAGAAACAATGGAAGGTTTGAAACCTTTTTTATCTCCGCATTTTAATTTAACTTTAGAACTCCCACTCAAAGCAATTGTGAGAGGATATACTTATACAATCTTACCTAACTCTTGGACGAATAGGAAATATGGCGTATCCAAATTAAAAATAAAAGAAATGGGAAGTCGATATTTTTTTATCCTGCTTTATTGCTTGATTGAAAAATTCTTCTCTAGAGGTGATTTTAAAAAAAATAAAAAATAAAAAATTTTCTAACTTTAAAATATAAATTCTAAAAAATATAAACAATGAATATAGCAATTATTACAGGTTCAGCAGGTTTGATAGGAAGTGAATCAGTGAGCTTTTTATCTCCTAAAATGGACTTAATTATTGGCATAGACAATAACCAAAGAGCCTATTTTTTTGGTAAAGAAGCATCAACTGAATGGAATAAAAATAGAATAGAAGCAAATTATACCAATTATGAACATCATAACATAGACATCAGAAATTATAATGATTTAAAAATAATTTTTGAAAAATATAATAAAGACATTAAACTTATCATTCATACAGCTGCACAACCAAGCCATGATTGGGCAGCACGTGAACCATTGACAGATTTTACTATCAATGCTAACGGAACGCTTAATTTGTTAGAACTTACAAGATTATTCGCAGAAAAAGCAGTTTTTATATTCACATCTACCAATAAAGTTTATGGTGATACCCCTAATTTTTTACCTTTGGTTGAGCTAGAAAATCGCTGGGAACTTGACGAAAATCATGCTTATTTTAAAGAAGGAATAGATGAAAATATGTCTATTGACCAGTCAAAACACTCTCTTTTTGGTGCTTCAAAAGTAGCAGCAGACATCTTAGTGCAAGAATATGGAAAATACTTTAATATGAATACTGGCGTATTTCGTGGAGGTTGTTTGACAGGACCCCAACATTCAGGAGCGCAATTACATGGTTTTTTGGCTTACTTAATGAAATGTGCCATTACAAAAAATCATTATACTATTTTTGGTTATAAAGGCAAACAAGTAAGAGATAATATTCATAGTTGGGATTTAGTAAATATGTTTTGGCATTTTTATCAAAATCCTAAACAAGGAGAGGTTTATAACGCAGGCGGCGGAAGATTTGCTAACTGCTCTATGAAAGAAGCTATTATTTTATGTGAGGACATTACAGGTAATAAAGTAGATTATTCTTACTCTCAAGATAATCGTATCGGCGACCATATTTGGTATATATCTGATTTGAGTAAATTCAAAACACATTATCCTGAGTGGAATTGGAAATATGATTTGAAAGCAACACTCGTAGAAATGTATGAGAATATGAAAAATAGAGTATAATTTATTTTCATATTTTTAGTAAAAAAAACAAAAATAGTAATTCTGTTCCAATTTCGTTGCAAATTTATTTTTTATGTTGAAAAAATAAATTTGCAACGATTTTATTTTAAATCTCTTGCAACTGATTTAGGATACCATCTGTTATTTTATACGAGTTTTGATAGGTAAATTGTTCAACTATTTATCTAAAAAAGATTTATTAGTTGATAAAGGTACGATATAATATTTATAAAAAAGACAGAAAAAAGGTATGTTTTCTACTTTATCTATCACCGTAATAATAGACGTAAATGCGTTGCAAAAAGTTGGTTTTACATACTCCAAGACTAAAAACTCTATATTTCATTCATTGAAAATACAGAGTTTTTTTTATTTTTTATCCCATAAAAAAAGCTTCAAATATTATTTTGAAGCCTATTTATTGTTTGTACTAAAAGTGGGAATCGAACCCACACGAGATTTAAGTCTCACAGGATTTTAAGTCCTGCGCGTCTACCTATTCCGCCATTTCAGCAAGGAAACAAAAGATGAAAAAAGCCCTTCTGAATGGGCTTTTAATATCTTTGGAGCGAAAGACGAGTCTCGAACTCGCGACCTCAACCTTGGCAAGGTTGCGCTCTACCAACTGAGCTACTTTCGCATTTGTAAAGTAATTATTTTGATTACTTTGTTATTGATAGTGCAAAGGTACTATCTGTAATTTTAATTTCCAAATATTTCTGCATATATTTTTAAATATTTTTTTACTTTTTTTTATTGATATTTTTAATACATTGATAATCAATTATTTGTATTTTTTTATATTTTAATGACATATAAATTTTCTGCGACTTCTTTCGTAATCATCATTATTTTAGATTGATTTATTTCAATTTCTAAGGAATCATCATAATCAACTCTTTCCATAATTTTGATATTTGTTTCTAAATTAATTTGTAGTTTATTCAAATATTTTAAAAAAATAGGTGAATTCTCTTCTACCGCTACTACTTTTAAATTTTCTTGAATCGGTGCATTTTTTAATAATATTCTTTTAATGACTATAAATTCTCCTTTATCATTCGGAATCGCATCTCCGTGCGGGTCAAATTGAGGAAATCCTAAAAATTCATCTAATCTTTGAATTAATACATCAGAATCGATATGTTCTAATTGTTCTGCTACAATATGCACTTCGTCCCAAGTAAATTTTAGTTTTTCTACCAAAAAAGTTTCCCAAAGTCTGTGTTTTCTAATAATTTTTACAGCCGTTAATTTTCCTAATTCTGTCAGATTTACGCCTTGATATTTAACATAATTGATGAGTTGTTTGTTAGATAATTTTTTTATCATATCACTCACAGAAGCCGCACTAATATCAATTTTTTTAGCAATATCATTGGTGCTAATTTCTTGATTATCAATATTTTGCGATAAATGATAAATAGTTTTAAGATAATCTTCTTCTGTTAAACTTAGGTGCATTTTGTTATGAAAATTAAGATGAATAGACAATTAAATCAAAAAACTATACGATTTTTTATACTAATAACTGCTACAAAAGTAAGTTTTTTTTTGAATAGAACAAAATATTTGTCTCAATTTTTTGTAAATATTTTATTTTTACTTGGAGTTTTTCTATTGGTTTTAATGTATTTATTTTTTAAATTTTCTACTTACACGCACATCAAAAAAATTCGCAATGTGTCTATGTGCTTTCAAACTAATGCCAATTCCCCATTTTTGATTAGGGTAATACAAAATACCCCAACGATGATACCAAGCGTCAAAATAAGGATTATTTTGATAGATATACACGCCAATTTGTTGTGTAAATCTAAATTTTCCTAAAATAAATTGATGTCCAGCCAACAAACCAGCCCGCCAACCATCGCCTTTTTCATTGTTTTGTCGCAATCTTTCTACCAATGAACCATCATAATAAATTTCTGTTCCCAAAGATAAAGCACTCAAACGACTGATTTGTTTATGAATTTGAAAACTCGTTCCAAATATAAAAAAACGTTGTTTATCGCCAATTTTTGCCTCTTTATTAGATACCCAAACAAATAATTCTTTTTCTACACTTGCCTTTTTTTTATCAAAAATATTCCTTTCACGCATAGGCAAAGGCGTAGGTTTAGGCGTATAAATCACGCTCAAACTCCCTGTAACCCAATTTATTCCTTTGTTGGGTTCTTTTACACCGCCATTCGAAATGTGTTGATAATTGCCATACAAACCCATACTCCAAGCATTATTTATCTTAAAATGGCTTCCAATTCCTACGCCTAAATATACGCTCAAAGGCAAACTATACGATTGATTGTTAGGATTTTTTTGTATATCATAAGGATTGCTCAACCAAGCACCGCCAAAGGAAGTTCTGAAAGATAAATCAAAACGGGAACTTAATTTGAAATAAGGTTCTAAAAGATAAGCAAAATTCAAACTGCTACCCAAATATTGATTATCATAATTATTGTATGCCAAAGAAAAACCTATTTTAGGATAACAATTACAATTTTCCCATACTTTTTTACTGATTTTTTGCCAAATAAAATCGGTTTGAAAAGCAAAAGGTCGAGAACCTGCTGTATTTTCAACTGCTTCGGAATGTGCAAAAATACTCCCATAATGAAGTTGCACGCCAATTTTAAAAATATTATTTTTGGTGCTATCTTCTTGGGCTTTTGTGTAGGTAGAAAAACATAGGAGAAAAATAAGATGATAATAAATTTTAGCGTATTTTTTCATACACGTTAAATTATTTTTAATTTTAAAATGTAAGTGTTTAACTATTTTTTTACTCAAAAATATAATTTGTATGGATAAAAAAATATCCATACAAATTTCTTTTTTTTATTTATTATATTGCTTAAAAATACTTTTTGCTAACGCAGATTTATGTACTTCATCAGCCCCATCATAAATGCGAGAAGGTCTTTCATGTCGCCATAAATGAGAAAGAATGGTATCATCAGAAACGCCTAATCCGCCGTGAACTTGTATTGCTCTGTCCAAAGTTTCGTGCATAATTTTAGGCACAAAAAACTTAATCATAGAAATTAAATCTTTGACTGAAGCCGCACCTTTTTCATCAATTTGTCGGGCAGTATCCAAAACCATCAACCTTGCCGCATTGATATTTGCTCTACATTCTGCAATCCAATGTTGTATTACTTGTTTATCTGCCAACTTTTCCCCTGCATTTAGTTCTCTTTTGAGTGCATATTTTATCATCATATCTAAGGCTCTTTCTGCAATTCCAACCCAACGCATCGTGTGATGAATACGCCCAGGTCCGAGCCTATGTTGTGCCAACGCAAAACCTGCTCCTTCTTGTCCAATTAAATTTTCTTTGGGAACAATACAATTTTCAAATCGTAATTCTGCGTGGCTGCTCCAACCTTCGCCTGTATCACCCATCACAGAAATATTACGAACAAATTGATAGCCTTTTGTGTCTGTTGGCACAATAATCATACTGGCTCTTTGGTGTGGTGGATTTTGTGGATTTGTAACCGCCATTACAATCGCAAAATTTGCTCCATCAGCCGAAGAAGTGTACCATTTGTGTCCATTGATAACATAATTATCACGATCTAAAACTGCGGTTGTGCCTAAATTAACAGGATTTGAGCCTGCAAATTCGGGTTCTGTCATCGCAAAACAACTTCTTATTTTTCCTTCTGTCAAAGGTTTCATAAATTTTTCTTGTTGCATTTCTGTTCCAAATTGATGCAATAATTCATAATTGCCGATGTCTGGTGCTTGACAATTAAACGCATAGTGACCAAAAGGAGAAAGGGCTAATACTTCGCTGAGTTGTCCAAATTCCACTAATGAAAGGTCTAAACCGCCTAATTTTTTGGATAAATGCAATCCCCACAAACCCAATGCGTGAATTTTAGGGCGTTTTTCTTCGATAATAATTTGAGAAATATAATGAAAACCTTTGTGAATATGTTTTTCCAAAGGTATAATTTCATCTAAAACAAAATTTTTAACTTGCGTTAAAATAGGAGTAAGTCTATCAGTGAGAAATAAATCTGTCATATTTTTATTTTTTGAAAGGGATTTTTTTTTATCCTGCAAATATAATCAAAAAAAAAAAAATATCATAAAATAAGAAAAAAATATTGAGTGAGATTTATAGTTTTAGTCTAATAAATTATATAAAATTTGTAGTTGAATACTACCTGTTAATCTATTAGGTCTATCTTCGTCATTAATTGAAAGCAAGGTACGTCCCATTCCTACTGTATAACCATAAGGTATGCCCACATATTCGGGTGGAGTGGCAGCACGACTTTCATTTTCAAATGATAACATATAAGTAGGATTTATGCCAAGTGACATATAAAATTTTTTAGAAAAATTATGGACGTATTGAAATTTTACATCTATAGCAGTTGCTTTCAAAAAGCCACGAGAATAAGTAGTTGTATAATCACCAAATATATTTCCTTTTATTTTTACATCAAATATTTCTTTGCTTTCGCTTGCAATAAAACCCATTCCCATACTAAAAAAATCTTTGTTAAGTGTATAGGTCAAAAAATTTACTCCAACTCGTCCATAATAACCAATATTTCTATATCTATCAATATTTGGAATAGACCTTTTCATGCCCATTTGTGTATACCCGCCCTCCAATTCAAAAAGAAATTTATCGTATTTATATTTTATGATTGGGTCAATGCTATATCCATTAGAAAGAGCGTTATACAACAATCTTGTAGTGTTTATTCCTACTAATAATTGTGTTTTTTTTGTATTGATTTTTTGGTCTTGTGCCTGTATTTTGATACAAAATAAAGACAATAACGCAATAAGATAATATTTTTTCATCATTTTTTTGTTTTTTAATTGATAATTATTTGCATTCCTCTGGTAGAAAGTTGATATAATAAACCTAAACTACTTTCTGAATTTACTTGTTTGGGTTGATTTATATGCATTCGAAATCCACAAATGTTACTTACAAATACGCTTTTTCTTGTATAACTCACTGTAAAAAAATAAACTTGTCCATTATTTAACCTAATAAAATATTTAGTTTTATCTCGAGTTAAATCTAAAGGCATTAAATATAAACCATTTTCATTTTTTTCTATTTCTTTCATAGAATTTTCTACGCTTATTTGTTGTATAAGTGGATAAATATTTTGTCCAGATTGCGTAATAATCTCCAATATAGAAGTGGGTTCTTTGTCATCTCCATCACAGCCATTAGACTTACAACTAACTAATAAAAGAACTAGAAATAAATAAAATATTATTTTGTTTAGTGTCATTTTTTACTTTTTAATTGGTAAATATATTTTTTACAAAATACGAACTCTCATTTGTGGGTTATATGAACTATGAAGAAAACCTGTACTATATACGCTAGCCCAAGCATCATCAATATTGACATCACTTTCAGCACCAACTTTTTGTATGTCATTTAGTTCCATCACAAAACCACAAGTTTCTGACCCAAATTTTGGCTTTCTTGTATATTTAAAAGTTAAAATATATTCTTGTCCATTATTGAATTCGAACACAAATTGTGTTTTATCTCGAGTTAAATCTAAAGGCATTAAATAAACTCCATCTTTATTTTTAGGAACTAATTTTGAAGAATTTGTTACTCTAATTCTACTGATTAGTGGATAAGCATCAGCATTTCCTTTAGTTATTTCAAGACCAAATTCAGGTTCTTTTTGTGTACTACATTCGCCGCAACCTGAAGAAGATAGGCTTAAAAAAAGAACACATAAAATAATATTTATCAATGTTTTCATAATTTTTATATTTTAATTTAATGCAAATATATACAAAAAAATCAAATTTTTAAAAAAAATATAGTTTTTTTTAAAATATTTAATCACATTTAAAATTAAAAAAATATTTGTTAGTTTTCAAATATAACCAAAATAAAAAAAATATTCCTTTGATTTTCTATGTTAAAATATTATTTCTTAAAAAAATCAAAAATAAAGTGTATATTCTTTCATAAATCTTATAACTTTGCACAAAATTGTAATCTTTGTATCAAATCAATTTAAAAAGTCAATGAAAAAAAATAAATTTTTATCTATTTTCTTATTCTGTGCTATTATGTTGGCACAAAACATACATTCTCAAAATTTTTTGGGATTGATTAACAGCAATTATGCAGGCGTAAATGGCGTGCAATTCAATCCCGCAAGTATTGCAGACAGCAGACATAGCTTTCATATCAATTGGGTAGGTTTTGGGGCTGATGTAAGCAATAATTATTATCGATTGAACAAAAATATTGATTTTGGCAATACTGGTAATGCCAATGAGAACTTAAGTCTTGTTAAGGCAAGTCGCCCAGGCAAAGTCGCCAATTTTGGATTAGATATTCGATTACCATCTTTTATGGTAAGATTAAATCAAACGCATAGTTTTGCTTTGGGCTTAAGAACTCGCTCTATGATTACTGCTAATAATATTTCTGCTGATTTATTTAATATTGGAGAATCAGGAATGGGGAATGTGGGTATCCAAAATAGACCTTTTAATGGTTCTACTGCTAATTTAAACGTTCATTTATTTGCTGAATTTTTTGCCACCTATTCGAGAGTAATTTTAAAAAAAGATAACCATTTTTTGAAAGCAGGTTTAACTTTTAAATACTTAGGTGGTGCTGCTGCTACTAATTTTAACATCAGAAAAATTGATTATCAAATCAATCAAGAAAATACAACCGAAGGCATTCAACCTGTTATGAATCTTAATAAGGTAGAAGGACGTTTGGCATATAGTGATACTGAAAGATTTCAAGATATTACGGATCCTTCTAGCGTTATCAATAAATTGTTTGGTGGCGGTAATAGTGGAGTAGGTTTTGATATTGGTGCTATTTATGAATATCGTCCTGAATCTAACAAAGAACGTTATACTTACACCATGGACGGCGAGGAAAGAGAAGATAGAAAAATGAATAAATATAAATATCGTGTAGGTTTTGCTATCACAGATATTGGTGGTATTCGTTATAAAAGTGGGCAAACGAAACGATATGATTTTAATACACAAAATAAAAAAATTACTGAAAAAGAATTTAGTAATGCAGACGCAGGAGATGATTTTGCTAATTATTTGAACCTATTAAATCCACAAGCCTCTAATAGTTTTATGATGACTTTACCGACCACAATGAATATTTCTTTTGATTATAATGTCTATAAAAAGTTTTATGTCAATGGTACAATTATTCAAAACTTATTAGGAAGCAACAATACAGGCACGCGTTATCATTCATTATTGGCGGTTACGCCTCGCATCGAATTGGGTGCAGTAGAACTTTCTGCTCCTATTGCCTTGAAAAATAATTATACTCAAATTGTATTAGGCACAATGGTAAGATTAGGACCTCTGTTTATTGGCACAGATAATTTGGCTGGTTTTGTCAATTTATATAAACCTGATGGTTTAAATTTTTATTTCGGGCTTGCCTTTGGTATTTTTCCAAAAAGACGTGCTAAAGATAGAGATAAAGATGGAATTTCTAATAAGCTAGACCTATGCCCAGACCAACCGGGCGTATGGGCATTAAAAGGTTGTCCTGATACTGATGGCGATGGTATTCAAGATAAAGAAGACGATTGTCCAACAGAAGCAGGAGCAAAAGAAATGAAAGGCTGTCCTGATAAAGATAACGATGGAATCAGAGATAAAGACGATAAATGTCCTGACGTAGCAGGTAAAGCAGAATTTAACGGCTGTCCTGATAAAGACGATGATGGCATCAAAGATAGCGATGATGAATGTCCTGAGGTAGCAGGTAAAAAAGAATTTAACGGTTGTCCTGATACCGATAATGACGGCATAAAAGATAGCGAAGACGAATGTCCACAACAAGCAGGTTCGAAAGAAATGAATGGCTGTCCTGATACTGATAATGATGGCATTAAAGACAAAGAAGACGATTGTCCAACCGAAACAGGCTCAAAAGAAATGAAAGGTTGTCCTGATAAAGATGGCGATAAAGTGGCTGATAAAGATGATAAATGTCCCGATGTAGCAGGTCTGCCTGAATTACAAGGTTGTCCAGCGGCTAAAAACGAAGTAGTTTTAACAAAAGAAGAAATCGAAACTTTGAAAGAGGCGTTTGATAATTTAGAGTTTGAAACAGGAAAAGCAATTATCAAAAAAACGTCTTTTGAAAGTCTTTCAGAATTGGCAGAAGTATTGAAAAAACGTTCGCAATATAAATTACAAATTGATGGACATACAGATAATGTAGGCGTTCCAACAGCCAATTTGCAATTAAGTAAAGATAGGGCAAATGCGATTAAAACATTTTTGACTAAAAAAGGCATTGCAGCAACCAGACTAATTCCGAAAGGATATGGCTCTACCAAACCTGTGGCAGATAATAAAACCGATATAGGAAGGCAAAAAAATAGACGGGTAGAAATGAAAGTTATCAAATAAATTTTCATTTATATATACTTTGGAAAGTGATTTTGATATTTTTAAATTTGATAGCGACTTTTTAATTTTGTAAATAAATATTTATTTTATTATTCTTTCAAGGCTTAAAAAACCTTGAAAGAATTTTATAACATTATTCTAAACATAAAAGAAATATCAGTATCAAGGTTAATAGCATTGGGCTTACATTTTTTTTAATATCTCCAACCAAATAATAATTCTAAATGATTCTGGAATTTGAGTAAATAAAAAAGTACAATAGGATGGATGCATTTTTGTGCCGATTGTTTCCCATGCAATTCCTCCACGTATATAAATTTTACCTTTTTTAGTATAAATATCACCCCATAATTTTTCAGGAGAAAATGCCCTAAAATTTCCGTTATCACTTTTTCGAATTTCATACGGACTTCTCATTCTGTTATTGTCCGCAATCTTGATAATATCATCTTGGTTTTCAATTTTCCAAAGCAAAATATTATTAGGTTGATACAAAGAAAAACCTTTTTCTTCGTATTTTATAACCGCCAACACATCGCCACCCGCATTAAAATATTGACTCCGTGTTGAATCTGTATACTGTCCTGTCAAAGTTTCTTTTGCTTTATCATATTTCAAAAAAGCCTCTCTTTGATTCAAATCTAGATGAACCATTTCTTTTCCTTCTTTATCGACTATCAAAATTAGTTTTGATTTTGTTTCCAATTTTGTACCTTGTTTAGTTCTTTTGACTGCTAAAAAATCTTCATTTTCCTTGTCTGATTTTTGTTTATTGGTACAATTCAATAAAAAAAATAAAGTAATAAATATAAAAAATTTCATTTTTTAGGCTAAATATTTAAATAATATGTGATGCAATTCTTCGATTTCTATTGGTTTTGATAAACTATCATCAAAGCCATATTTTTTAATTTCTTCTATTTCAAAAGTAATTTTATCAGCAGATAGAGCCAAAATAGGCGTTTTTATGTCTTTTTTTCTGATTTGCAAAGCGGTTTCTAAACCATTCAAAATAGGCATTTGAATATCCAATAAAATCACGTCAAAAATATTATTTTCTAAAATTTCTAAAGCTTCTTTTCCGTTATTGACTATCTTAAAATTCATTTTCAAATTAGTTAAAATAGCTCTTATCAATATTTGATTTACTTGGTCATCTTCTGCTACTAATATTTTTTTATTTAAAAATTCCATAATATTTTTTTGGGTTTAATAAATTTAGGTTGAGATTGTGAGAAAAAACCACTACGATGATAGCGGTTTTATAATATTTTTATATTCAGTTGCAAAGTAACAAAATTTTTTGATTATTCTCTTACTTTTCTATGTTTAAATTTATCTCTTACATTTTTGTTAAAAAAATCACCCGTAGATTTTGAATTTTTTAACTTTTCATACAATTCATCACTTACTTTAGCATATTCATAAATGCCACCATAACAAAATACAATTTCCATCGTTTCATTAAAATTATCATGTGATAATGATGTTATCATAGAAGATTGAACTCCTTGACGAATGAATTTTCCCATATTTTTTATACTTTTTTTGAATTATTTTGATATACAAAGGTAATTATTTTTTTTGAGAAATCCAAATTTTTTGAGATATATTTTTAAATTTAAAATATTGATTATCAATTAATTAAAAATATTTTTTGTTAATAAATTGACAAAAAATTTCATCATCTCTCCTATTTGTAGCAAAAAATTGTATTAATTAAAGTAAGTCATAATGACTCAGTTAGATTCAAGTTAAACCTTTATATTTTACCTTATAGCTACTAAGTGTGTCATTTATTTTTCAGACCTACCTTGCCAATAATTTTACCAATCCCACTTCTATTTTCATAGTTAATGATAGTATATATATATTTATTCAAATAAGTGAGTAACTGAGATTTAACTACTCGATTTGTAGGTTTTAAATTAGAGATTTTAAAATGACAAAGATTTTAGCACACGAATAACATAGATTTAACAGATTATAGATTTTTTTCTTTTTCTCTCGAATTTTTAGTATTCTTTATCAATTTTTTGTTTGCTATTTTAAAAACTCTAATATGATCTCTACCCAACTCGTAAGATTTTACAACCAATTTCTTACCTAAATTATTTTAAATGATTATTTTTATATTTTGCCATAATTTTTTACTTATTTTTATTTTTTAACAAATTTAAAATTTATACTTCTTTCTCATAAATATACATATTTTATCAAAATAAAAAAATATATTTGCAACGAATTTGAGACAACACCAAATTTTGGGTACTATCCCAAATTCGTTGCAAAAAAAGTATATCGTTGTACAGACGTTGCATGCAAGGTCTGTACTGTAGCAAATGTTCCAAAATAAAAAAATTGCAACGAATTAGGGACAGCATCAAATTTTGAATGTTTATAAATATTGAAAACAATTACTTTTAAAATCATTTTGAAAAATACCAATTTTTATTTATCTTTGCAAAAAAAAGAATTTATTTATACATCAATGAATCAAAAAAATATTCGTAATTTTTGTATTATTGCTCATATTGACCACGGCAAAAGTACATTAGCAGATAGACTTTTAGAATTTACACAGACCGTTACGGCAAGAGAAATGCAAGCACAACTTCTTGATGATATGGACTTGGAACGTGAAAGAGGTATTACTATCAAAAGCCACGCAATTCAAATGAAATATCATTACAAAGGAGAAGATTATATTTTAAATTTAATAGATACTCCTGGGCATGTCGATTTTTCTTATGAAGTTTCTCGCTCTATTATGGCGTGTGAAGGGGCTTTATTGATTGTGGATTCTTCGCAAGGCATTGAGGCTCAAACGATTTCGAATTTATATTTGGCGATTGGGAATGATTTAGAAATTATTCCTGTTTTAAATAAAATTGACCTCCCACACGCAATGCCCGAAGAAGTGAGTGATGAAGTCGTAGATTTATTGGGTTGTAAAAGAGAAGAAATTATCAGAGCAAGCGGAAAAGCTGGCATCGGTATTGAAGATATTTTGACAGCAGTAATTGAACGTGTGCCTCCTCCAAAAGGCGATCCAGAAGGAGAATTGCAATGTTTAATTTTTGATTCTCACTTTAATTCTTTTCGTGGAATTGAAGTAATTTTTAGAGTATTTAATGGAACAATCAAAAAAGGTGATAAATTAAAATTTATTGCCACAGGAAAAGAATATAATGCTGATGAAATTGGCGTATTGAAACTCGAACACGAACCCACCAAAGAACTCGGACCTGGGAATGTAGGTTATTTAATTTCAGGTATCAAAAATGCCAAAGAAGTAAAAGTGGGAGATACAATTACACACGTTCATAAACCTTGTTCTGATATTGTCAAAGGCTTTGAGGACGTAAAACCAATGGTTTTTGCAGGAATTTATCCCGTCGAAACCTCTGAATTTGAAGATTTGAGAGAAGCAATGGAAAAATTGCAACTCAATGATGCTTCTTTGGTTTGGGAGCCAGAAACTTCGGCAGCGTTAGGTTTTGGTTTTCGTTGTGGATTTTTGGGTATGTTGCACATGGAAATCGTGCAAGAACGCTTGGAAAGGGAATTTAATATGACTGTAATTACGACAGTTCCTTCGGTGCAATTCAAAGTATTTTTAACAAAAGGTACACAAATTGGGGTGCAAGCACCTGCAGAAATGCCCGACCCAACTTTTATTGATTATATCGAGGAGCCTTTTGTAAAAACACAAATTATTACAAAAGCAGATTATATTGGGGCGATTATGAAATTGTGTATGGATAAAAGAGGAGTTTTAAAAAATCAAAATTATTTAACTACGGACAGAGTAGAATTGGTTTTTGAAGTACCTTTGGCTGAAATTGTCTTTGATTTTTTTGATAAACTAAAAACAATTTCACGCGGTTATGCATCTTTGGATTATGAATTGGTCGGTTTTAGACAATCTAATATGGTGAAATTAGATATTTTGTTGAATGGCGATAAAGTTGATGCACTTTCTGCGATTGTTCATAGAGATAAAGCATACGATTGGGGCAGAAGACTTTGCGAAAAATTAAGAGAATTGTTACCAAGACAAATGTTCGAAATTGCTATTCAAGCGGCTATCGGACAAAAAATCATTGCCCGTGAAAGCGTAAAAGCAATGCGTAAAAACGTAATTGCAAAATGTTATGGCGGTGATATTTCTCGTAAAAGAAAATTATTAGAAAAACAAAAAGAAGGTAAAAAACGAATGAGACAAGTGGGAAATGTAGAAATTCCACAAGAAGCGTTTATGGCGGTATTAAAATTAGACTAAAAAAAAGAATATATTGCTTATAAAAAATTTTTATAGGCAGTTTATTTTACCATATTTTAAAATTATTTCTTTCATCAAAAAACCAAAAAAACACAAATGCGTTATATTTTTATTTTATTATTTATTATTTTGGCACAGACCAAAGTCGTTTTTGCACAAAATAAAGCACAAATTCCTGATAGCACTTTGAAAAAAATAGCAGTTGATATGTGTGAATGTTTTAATGAGAGAAATAATGATGGTACTATCAACCAAAAATCTATTCCCAATAAAGAAAAAATAGAACTTTGTTCAGGTTTAGTGATGTTAAAATACACGAATGAATTACCCGAAAACGTATTTAGTGATAAGAATATATCTGAAGAACTCGGCAGACAAATGGCTCCTTTTTTGATGAGAGATTGCCCTAAATTTATCGAATATGTGTCATTACAGGAAGAGGGTGAAAGAAAAGCAGAAGAACCTAAAATTGCTTTTGTGGTATATGAAGGCGTTTTTCAAAAAATTAAAACGAAAAATTATACCTTTATTACGATTAAAAATGATGCAGGAAAAATTGAAAAATTTTTGTGGCTAAATACTTTCGAAAATGATAAATTATTTATCAATAATCCAAAAAATATGAGAGGAAAAAAAATCAGAATAACCTCATCAGAAATAAATGATATGTATGATAACAAAACAAAAAAATATCTTTCTTTCAAAAAAATACATCAAATAGAAGAAGTTAAATAAGATTTCTTTGAATAAAATTCATAATTTTTGGTGTAATTTGCGTTATAATTTTAAAATAATTAACTTAAAACAAATGTCAAATATAGAATTAGAAATTGAAAATCATATACCCGAATGGTTGGCTTGGCAGAACATACAAGAAAAATATCCTAATAAATGGGTAATGCTTGGCTACAAAGATAATGGTGATATGGATAATATTGAGGCTGATGTAGTCGGTTTGTCGGATACATCTGAGGAAATTATCGATTTTTTTGTGAAATATAAACATAAATTTAAACTTACTGGTTTATATTTAGGTGGTTTTTCTACAAGATGGACTTCACCTATCAAAAGAAAAAAAAGAGTTATTGTAAGTATGCATACTGCAATATCAAATAAATAAAATGAATTCAAAAAAAGAAATTCCATTCAAATTGTCTAGCGATGGTTTCATAATTTTAAATATTGATTTTTATTATATTGATAAAATATCTAATGAAATTGAAAAATCTAAAATGAGAATGCTTTTAGACACTGGTTGTAATAGTACAGTTTTGAATATCAATTTTGCAAAAATGTTAGGTTTTGAAGTTACAAAAAAAACACCAAAATCTATGATGTATACAGCAAGTGGAATTGTAACAAATACGTACAAGTATAAAATACCATTGGTAGAAATACCTGAATTTGGGTATAATATAGAAAATATGGAATTACAAATCTTTGATGCTATGATAGATGAAAAAGAATATGTTGGATATTTAGGTTTAGACTTCTTTAAAAACACTACTTTTACAATCAATATGACTAATCAGACTATATTAATTATCTGATTTTTAAATTACATTAAACTAAAAACTAAAATTTTAAATAAAAAACATAAAAATAAAAAAATGGAAACATATCACGATTATGTCATTAAAGACGGAAAATTTGTAGGTAAATTTGAAGAAATGTACTCAAAATTTGATGATCCTTGGGGACAATCTGTTCAACCCAATAAATATTCGAGAATGGCGGGCATTATACATTTAAAAAGTATTCCAATCAAAAATATTTTAGAATGTGGTTGTGGATTAGGATATTATGCGGATTGGATTTATAAAGAAACGAATATTATTCCAAAAAGTGTAGATATTTCAGAAAAAGCCATCGAAAAAGCAAAAGAAATTTTTCCCAATTTGGATTTTGAAACGGCTGATATTTGTAAAGATTTAACAAATTATACACAAGCAGATTGTATTGTTTTTGCAGAAATAGTATGGTATATTTTACCCGAATTAAAAAATATTTTTGAGGTCATGAAAGCCAATTTTAAAGGTAAATATTTGATTGTCAATCAAGTATTTTATAAGGGAAGCCAAAAATATGGGACAGAATATTTTACTAATTTACAAGAATTTATCGATTATGTTCCTTTTACTTTGATAACTAAATGTGAAGCAACTTCTGCCAACGATACAACGATTGAAACCTCAACAATGTTTCAAATTTAGTATTTGCTTTAAAATTTAGTAGTGTTAATTCGAAGTAAAAAGTTTATTTTTTTATTTTGTAAACATTATTTAAAACGTGGGCGTTAACGCCTACGTTTTAGATGAGAAACAAATTTTTAGTATATTCTCCGAAATTTTGAGAAAAACTAAACATTAGTGTTACACTTAATTTATACAAGATTACCAAAAAAAAATTATCTCTAAAAATTAAAATTAAAAAAAATGTCTATTCATAAAGAAGGTTATGTTTCTATCGTTATTGCGTTTTTAATAGGGCTTGCTCCCGCTTTGATAGGCGATTATTTGCAAGCACCAATTTGGTTTAATGCTATTTTATTCGTATTGGGCTGTGTTTTGATTGGTTTGGTGCTTAATTTTTTCCGAAATCCTACCAGAGAAATTACGTTGGATAATAATTGTATTTATGCACCTTGCGATGGCAAAATTGTGGTGATTGAGGACGTAATAGAGGACGAATATTTTAAAGAAAAAAGAAAACAAATTTCTATTTTTATGTCTCCTTTGAATGTCCACGTCAATCGAAATCCTGTGGCAGGAATTGTCAGATATTTTCAATATCACGCAGGAAAATATTTGGTGGCTTGGCACCCAAAATCAAGCACCGAAAACGAAAGAACGACGTATGTTATTCAGGCTTTGAACGGAAAAGATATTCTTTTGAGGCAGATTGCGGGAGCAGTCGCAAGGCGAATTTGTTGGTATGTAAACGTAGGCGAAAGCGTGCAACAAGGCGAAGAATTTGGGTTTATAAAATTTGGTTCGCGTGTAGATATTTTTCTTCCTTTGGATATAAAAATAAAAGTAGAAATGGGACAAAAAGCAATAGGCGGAAAAACTATTCTAGCCACTTTTGAATAATAACTCATTGATTTTCAATGTTTTATTTAATAAATTTCCCATAAAAACATCATAAAAATTAAAGAAAAAAACAACTAAAAATATGTCATATATTGAAAATAAATTACAAATAGCTATCAGTCAAGCGATTCAATTTCTTTATCAAATAGAAAATATAGAAATTATTTTACAACCTACACGCAAAGAATTTAAAGGTTCACATACTTTTGTAACGTTTAATTTAGCTAAAAATCTGCAAAAAAATCCTGAATTAGTAGGCAATGAAATTGGTAATTATTTATTGCAAAATTATGCAGATTTAGTAACAGGAATTCAAATCGTAAAAGGTTTTTTGAATTTTAAAATTGCGAATAAAATTTGGTTACAATTATTTACAGACGTACAAAACAAAGAAAATTTTGCTCAAAATCCAACAAAAAATATGCGTGTGATGGTCGAATATCCTTCGCCAAATACGAATAAACCTTTGCATTTAGGACATTTGCGTAATATTTTTTTGGGAGATAGCGTGAGTCGGATTTTGGCTGCTGATGGATATGAAGTTATCAAAGCCAATTTGGTGAACGATAGAGGAATTCATATTTGTAAATCGATGTTGGCATATCAAAAATTTGGGCAAAATGAAACGCCACAATCAGCGAATATAAAAGGCGATCATTTGATAGGAAAATATTATGTTGCCTTCGAAAAACATCTTAGAATCGAATTAGAGCCTTTTATGGCGAAAATTGATAACAAAGATTTCACTGATTTTTCTGCTGAACATCAACCCAAAATAAAAGCATTAACAGAACAAATCGAGAAATTTAAAGATAATCGAAAGGAAGAAAAAAAATACAATGATGCAAAAAGTGGTTTGAAACAAATCGTACAAAATTATACTCCTTTGATGCGTGAGGCACAAGAAATGTTGCAAAAATGGGAAAAAAATGACGAAAATACCAAACAACTTTGGACAAAAATGAATGGTTGGGTATATGAAGGTTTTGATGAAACCTATAAAAATTTAGGAGTTACTTTTGATAAATTTTATTATGAATCGGATACTTATTTGTTAGGAAAAAATATTGTAGAAGAAGGATTGCAAAAAGGTGTTTTTTATCAAAAAGAAGATAAGTCGGTTTGGATTGATTTGGTGAAAGAAAAATTAGACCATAAATTAGTGTTGCGTGGTGATGGAACTTCTGTGTATGTAACGCAAGATTTAGGAACGGCTGATTTAAAATATAAAGATTTCAAGATTCAAAAATCTGTGTATGTGATTGGAGATGAACAAGAATATCATTGTCAAGTATTGTTCAAAACATTAGAAAAATTGGAGCGACCTTATGCCAAAGGTTTGTATCATTTGAGTTATGGTATGATTGAACTGCCCGAAGGACGTATGAAATCACGTGATGGGAATGTGATTGATGCTGATGATATGATTGTAGAAATGAAAAAAGTAGCCCAATTAAAATGTGAAGAATTTGGACATATCAAAGATTATTCTGATGTAGAAAAAGAAAAATTATACGGACAAATTGGCTTGGGAGCAGTCAAATATTATTTATTAAAACTTGACCCAAAGAAAAAAATAATTTTTAAACCTGAAGAATCTGTCGAATTTGTGGGAGATGCTGCGCCTTTTATTCAATACAATCACGCACGTACATGCTCGATTATGCGTAAAGCAAATGAATTAAAGATAGATTTTAGTGCGAATAGTTATCAAAATTATGAACATTTGCACGAAGCAGAGCAAAATTTATTAGAATTATTGTTGTCGTTGCCCACACAAATTGCGGAAGCGGCTACTGCGTATTCGCCTGCGGTTTTGGCACAATATAGTTATGAAATTGCCAAAAGTTATAGTAAATTTTTTACAGAATGTTCTATTTTTCAGGCAGAAACCGAACATGCTAAAAGTTTTAGAATTGCTTTGTCATCATTTACACAAAAAACTTTAAAAAAATCTTTGGCTTTATTGGGCATAGAAGCACCACAAAAAATGTAATGTTATTTCATAGAATTTTTAAGTATTTTATGAGTTCAGACGTAAAAGTATATCTAAAAAACGCTCAAAATACTCCAGAAAATCTGTGTATTTTGAGCATTTTATTTAGGTGATAAAACTATAAATTTGCTTTTTTAGTCTTTTCTGTTGTGTTATTTGACTACAAAACTATCAATAATTTTATCCACTTCTTCTTGTGTGGCAGAAGGTAAAAGCATAAAAAGTTTAGTAAATAAAGGTTTATTATCTACTGATTTTCTAAGCGTTAGGTTTTGATTTTTGTCAAAAATACTATCCCATTTATTTCTTACTTTTTTCCATAAGAGTTGATTATTTTTCCACCAAATTTGTCCTAATTGGCATTTACTATCATCTACTTTTGTATAGACATCTACGCCTTTTTCTTGTGCCAAAAGAACATCTTTACCTTCATTTCCTCTCATAATTTTGTCATTGTCCTGCTCGTGAACCCAACCAAATGACGTAATTTCGTGGATATTTCTTCTTTTGAGTACATTATAATCACTTCTTTTGGTATGTTCACGTCTGGGAAGTGGTGCATCTGTTGTGTTTCTCCAAAGGCTCGTGCCGTCTACGTGTACCCAAGTAGCCGAACCTTCGTATCTTGGGCTATCATCTACCTGAAACACTTTTTGCGTCCATTGTCCTTTTACATTTTTGGCGTTTAATCGTGTAAAATTCCATGTACCTTCTTTAAAAAAAGAATACAATTCTTTGCTTTCATAAAGCCAATCTTGTCGCCAATGTTTGATAATATCTTTTTCGGTTTTTCCACCAATTAAGATATGTTGCAAAACAATCTTGTTAGATTTATCTTCTACTAACTCAACCCATTCGAGTCCACTATCGTGTTTGGTTTGAGATGGTTTGTAGTTGGTACTATCTTTTGAGTACCCAAATGTTTCAGTAAAATTAAATTTTACCTCATAACAGCCGCACATTGCTTTGATGGCTTTTACGTCTTGTTGTTTTTTAGAGTCTTGCCCATTTACCGAAAAAGTGGTTATAAAGGCTAAAAATGCACAAAATACAAAATAATTGCTTTTCATAATGATTTTAAAAATTAAAAATTAAAAATAATTTTGCAAATATATTGTTTTTATTTAGAATAATTAAAAATAATAACATAATTTTGCAAAAAAATAATTAAGAATGATTCTAAATAGATACTTAACGCTTTTTATATTCTTTCTCTCCAATGTAATTTATGGGCAGGAATTAAAAAAAGAAAACATAGATAGTTTACAAACTAATCAATTAGAAGAAGTAGTGATTACCGCTACTCGAACCGAAAAAAAAGTTTCTTCTGTGCCTTTGCCTATTTTGGTAATTACTGCTGATGATATTGCCAAAACAGGCACAGCAAGACTCAACGAAATATTAGCCGAACAGACAGGTTTGTTACTTACTCCTTCTTTTGGTGGTGGCGAAGGCATACAGATACAAGGTTTAGATGCTGCTTATACTTTGATTTTGATAGATGGCGTGCCTTTGGTTGGCAGAAGTGCTGGTACTTTGGATTTATCACGCATAAGTGTTGGTAATATTGAGCGAATTGAAGTCGTAAAAGGTGCTTCTTCTTCTCTCTATGGCTCTGATGCTTTGGCAGGGGTTATTAATATTATAACCAAAAAAACACAAAAAGATAAATTTTCAGGTGATTTTGCGTATCGTCAAGCAAGTTTTGATACCAAAGACGCAAGTTTGAATTTGGATTGGAAAAAAAGAAAATTGACAACAAGTATATTTGGTAACTATTTTTCGACCAGTGGATATAATTTGGATAAAAATGCTATTTTGCCCACCGTTGAGCCTTATTCGAATATGACCATTAACCCAAAAATATATTATGATTTTTCAGAAAATCTAAAATTATTCATAAGTACACGTTTTTATAAACAAAAACAAGATAATAGAAGTATTATTTTGGGAGAAAATTATCAAGGAATTTCTACTATCCAAGAATGGAACGCACAAACTAAACTAACTCAAAAATGGAACGAAAAAATAACTTCCGAATACGAAATATATGCCACCAATTACAAAGCAGACGAATTTTTAAATAATCGTTATGACCAACTTTTTGAGCAAAATTATTATAATCAATGGCTTTTCCGTCCTGAAATAAGAACACATTTTAGTATCCAAAAAAGTAAATTGACCACAGGAATTGGATTGAATTATGAAACATTAGACCGAACTTATTTTGGTAATCAAGTTATTTTTAATGCGCAATATATGTTTGCTCAATACGATTGGACTTTGAACTCAAAAGTCAATATGATTATTGGTTTTCGATATGATAATCATACACAATATAAATCTCAATTAAGCCCTAAAATCTCGCTCAATTATAAAATAAACGATTATTTTGCTTTCAAAACTTCTTTAGGATATGGATTTAAAGCACCTGATTTTAGACAATTATATTTTGATTTTACTAATTCGGCGGTAGGTTATACCGTTTTGGGTTATAATATAGCCCAAAATAGATTAAGGGAACTCGAAGCACAAGGGCAAATAGTACGTAGAAATAGTAATATAGATTTTTCAAATGCTTTGAAACCTGAAAGTTCTTTAAATTTTAATATGGGTATTTCTTTTCAAAAAGATAAAGTAAAAATAGAATTGAATACTTTTTATAATGCTATTTCAAATTTGATAGATACTAAAGTAATTGCCCAAAAAGTAAGTGGACAAAACGTATTTAGTTATTTTAATATTGATAAAATATTTACTTATGGTTTAGAATTAAATACTACTTACTTGATTTCCAATGGTTTGAAGTTGAGTTTTGGCTATCAATATCTTATAGCCAAAGATAATTCGGTATTACAAGAAATAGAGGAAGGTAAAATTTTTGCTCGTAATCCGCAAACTTTACAATCGTTCAAGATTAAAAATGAAGACTATTTTGGTTTGTTTAATCGTTCGAGGCATACGGCTAATATCAAAATTTTTTATCAAATTCCTAAAATAAATACCGATGTCAATCTTAGGGTATTTTATAGGAGTAAATATGGTCTTTTTGATACTAATAATAATCAAATTTTGGATAATTATGATATATTTGTCAAATCTTATTTTTTGACCAATTTATATCTCTCGAAAACTATTAAAAAAAAATATACCATTCAAACAGGTGCTAATAATATTTTTAATTTTACAAATCCTGCCGAAATTAGTAATATTTCAGGGAGGTTGATTTTTCTCAAATTGCAAATTATTTTTTAATACTTTTTATATTTTTTTATTTTATTTTTTTATTTATTTTATTTATTTATTTTATATTTTATGTCAAATACAAACAAAGGAAGGCGAATTGTGAGCGTCTTAAACATTATTTTTAGGTTAGCGTTGGGTGGAATGTTAATTCTGGGCGCATTCAAAAAATTTGAAAAACCTATGCCATCACCCACTGCTTTGGTGGAGCAGATAAAAACGGGAAAGTTAAAAACGGACAATATTCCTGTACTCAAAATCAAAAATTATATTTTTGGACTCAAACAAACCAATTATTTTTGGCAATTTTTAGGAATTGTAGAATTTGTAACGGGTATTTTGTTAATTAGTCAGTTTTTTGGATTATTGGGGGCAATTATAGCGATGCCTATTACGATTCATATTTTTCTTTTTCATATTTTTCTTGAGCCTAATGATACATTTGAATTGGTCGAAACTTTTTTACTTTTCGCGGTCAATGTTTGGCTTATTTTGTACGATTATCCAAAATGGAAAGCAGTACTTTTTACAAAACAAATTTTCAATTAACTTTTTTATATTCACTTAATTTTTATTATTATGTTTAAATTATCTTTTTTCAAATATTCTATTTTAGCATTGGTCGTTTTATTTTCGGCTTGCACAAAAAAAGAAACTGCTCCAGAGCCTGTTTCTGCTTTAGAAATTAAAACTTTCTCGAACCTTTCTGCCCCTCAAACAGGCGGTAATGGACAGCCCACAGGTGGCGTATTTACGAGGTTTAGTTTTTCAGAAAATGCAGTTGTAACCAATAATAATTGGGATATTGCTTTCAGAGGAACAACTATTTTGGTCAATGGTGGCACACAAATCGGTATCACAGACGAACCTACACGCACAGGTAATGCGGGAGTAAGTATCGTTTCGGGAACGTTGGAATCTGTAACCTCAATTCCAAATGCAAGTACTTTCGTACAAGATGCTACTGCTATTTATGCCATTCCTACGGGAAGTAATAATGGTTGGTATAATTATAATGCTACTACTAATATTATTAGCCCTATTGCAGGAAAGGTTTTTGTGGTCAAAACTTATAACGGAAAATACGCAAAATTTGAGATTTTGAGCTATTATCAAAATGCACCTACTACTCCAAGTGCAAGTTCGGTATCTAAATATTATACTTTACGATTTGTTTATCAACCAAATAGTAACACTTCTTTTTAGTTTATCAAAAATAATAATATTTAAAAGCAGTTAATTTTTTAACTGCTTTTATTTCAAAAAAATAACATACATTCGAAATAAAAAAACCTCGAATGTACGTTATTTATTCAACCTAAAAAATTAGCCTGTCGTTTTAATTCTATTTTTTTCCTCATCTGAAGCCCCTGTTTTTCTTAAATTCAAGCCTTTTCCTTGATTAAATCTATAACCAAACGAAACCGTAACAACACGACTATCCAATGTACTAAAAAAGTTTACTTGTGCATTAGATAGTATTTTTTAACATTTCGAATGTTTTTTTTGAAATTCTTATCATTTATCAAAATATATTTTACCTTTGTAAAAAAATAAAATAGTATAAAACGATATAAAAATAAAAAAAAGTATGGCATATTCATTTAGAGTTGGAACTTTCAATGTTTTAAATCTTATTTTACCAAATTTGGTTTATTATGGCAAAGAAAAATATACACAAGAACAATACGACAAAAAAATTACTTGGATTGCACAACAATTAGATAATATGCAAGTTGATATTGTTGGTTTTCAAGAAGTTTTTAGCGAGGAGGCGTTGAAAGATGTCCTCAAAAAAACAAAAAATTTGAAAGATGCCCATATTTTTATGGCAAAAAATCCTGAAACTGATAAGCCTTCGGTGGCGGTTGTTTCTCGTTTTCCTATCACCCATACACAAAGCCATCATCAATTACAAGTGCCTTTAGCGTTGGAAGGTATGGAAGCAATGCCCGTAGAAAAATTTACTCGCCCGATAGCAGAAGTGGAAATTGAGATAAAAGAAGGTAAAAAAATTCATTTCTTTGTTGCCCATCTCAAATCTAAAAGACCAATGTTGTTGGAGAATGAAACCCGAGATAATCCGTTAGACCAAGCCAAAGGAGAAGCAAGGTCTTTGCTTTGTAGGATTAATGAAGCCATAAATTTGAGAGCGGTTTTGTTGGATAAATTAAAAAATAGAGGTTGTCCTGTGATTTTAGTGGGTGATTTGAATGATACGACAACAGCCGTTACGACTCAAATTGTGTCAGGTAATCCGCCTTTTCGCAAATGGCCTATCGAAGTAAAAAAGAAAATTTGGGACGTGGTATTGTATCACGTAAAAAATCTTCAAGCACGCAAAAGTATGCAAGATATGTATTATACGCACGTACATAATGGGCATTACGAGAGCCTTGACCATATTTTAGTCAGTCAAGAATTTTTAGGTGAAAATAAAAATAGCGATTGGGCAGTGGAATATGTGCGAGTTTTTAATGATCATTTGGTTGATAGTACTTTGTCTGATGATGAAGTAAATTATTGGCAATCTGACCACGCACAAGTGGTTGCGATTATTGAGGAAAAATATAAAGAACAACATTAATTTTGGACTTTGGACAAAAATATGTTAAAAAATAAGAAATGACAAAAATTTTCTGTAATTTTGAAAATGCAAAATTCCACTACTACAGAAAAGGCTTGTCAAGGTCTTTTAGGTTTACCACTTTTACGT
>JAAFJG010000030.1 GCA_013298075.1 Cytophagales bacterium
TGATCCTTATAGTGGGATAGGTGGTGGTAGTGGAAGTAGTCCTGCTGGAGATATAAGAAGACAAGATGAGGATTGTACCCAACCACCAAAACTACCTTTAGATAATCATCGTGTTTTTTGCGAAGATGCACCAATCAATGGCTGTAATGGAACTTTGAATGATAATACAGGGGGAGAGTGTGATGATAATGAAATAAAAGGCGTTACATTAGACCCATCTATGAATTTATCTCAAAACAAAAAAATAAAATGTGTTTGGGATAAATTGTCAAAAATGCCAGAAATAAAAGACCTGCTTAGCGTTTTTGCAAGAAATGGCTACAGCGTGAAATTGGGGGTAACTAATACGTTCCCTATTAATCTTCAGGGGCGGACAAGTATTCAAAATAACTCTTTTGCAAATAGTATCGTAACTATCAATCAAAAATTACAAAGCGGAGAGGGTGACTATTCTCATCTGGGGATTGCTAGCACGATTATTCATGAACTTATTCACGCAGTTTTGAATGCAGAAACTTTTGATAAAGGTGGGTTGAATGCAACTCAAACAGGTTTATTGAATCCAAGTGCTTTTCCTACTTATCACGCTTTGATAGTTTCAAAAAATGGTGATTTAAATGCGGCTGACCATGAATACATTGCCCTATATCAAATGGAACTGCTCACTAACTTGATAGCCTTATATGACGGTAATCGTCTTTCAACCGCCAATTACAAAGCACTTGCTTGGGATGGTTTAGAAGGAACAGATAGGTATAGTGGCACTGGACCTAATACATCAGGGCATAGTGATTATTATATGAATTTGAATAGGGAAAGTGTGAGAGATGCAGTCATAAATTCACGCAAATCTGAAGATCCTTGTAATCGTTAAAACTTAAACACTTTTTTTAATATTTATGAAAAATATCCTTATTATTTTGCTTTTATGTATAAGCAATATTGCGTTTTCGCAGAATTTATATTTGATTTATGACCCTACCGAGCCTATTGTTACCAAAGATGTTCGTAAGTATATTGGTCATCATGGTAACGCTGTTATGAAACAATGCGGAGTAGGTAAATTGGGGAACTACGGTTATTCTTTTGGTTATCCTTGGTATGGTGGAGTAGGCTTGCAACTCAAAAAAAAGACAGACATAGCACCTGTGAGTATGACGGTTGCTCAAACGCAAAGTCTTTATCCTAATGCGATGAATGCTACTCAATTAGACCAACTTATGCAACCTATTATTGATCAACAATATGCTTTAACCGCTCCCTTTCCACAACCTGAAAATAGACCTAGTGTGTTATATTTTGAGCAATTTCAAAAAATATTTGTGATAGAATATTTAGGAAATGGACAAGCACAAGTAGTGGAAGTGCGGATAACTAGTGCTTTTAAGTAATTATTCTTTTGATTTTATTAAAAATAATTATCAACATTTTCTTTTGTTACTAAAAACCTTGCATTTATTTTTTTAAATGCAAGGTTTTTTTGTTTATAATTTCTGAAATAAACAATTTTTTTTTAGATAAAAAAATGTATATAGTTTCTAAGAAATATACCAAGAAATAAAAAAATCTCAAACGATAAATTTCAATTATTTTCATATTTCAAAACAAAATTATTGCACAAATTTTTATTATTGAGTAGAAAAGATTAAATTTGCATAATTTTTTATATAGTTCAAAAATAAATTTCTAATTCCTAATTTTTAATTCCTAATTAAAATATAAATGCCTTTAAATTTAGAATATAACGAAGTATTTGCAGAAAGACATCACGGATTGTCAGAGACCGAAATGTCGCAAATGTTAGAAGCAATTGGTGTTGCTTCGATTGATGAATTGATTGATAAAACTATTCCCGAAGGTATCCGCCAAAAAAAAGCAATGGATATTCCGAAGGCTCAAACTGAAAAAGAGTTTTTAACTAATTTTAAAAATATCGCCAATAAAAATAAAGTTTTTAAATCTTTTATTGGAATGGGATATTATGATACCATTACTCCCAACGTAATTTTAAGAAATGTATTAGAAAATCCTGCTTGGTACACTGCTTATACGCCTTATCAAGCCGAAATTGCACAAGGAAGAATGGAGGCGTTGATTAATTTTCAAACGATTGTCATGGATTTGACAGGAATGGAAATTGCGAATGCGTCTTTATTAGATGAAGGAACGGCTGCTGCTGAGGCGATGACTATGTTATATAGCCATAGAAAAGGAACTCGTAAAAATGCTAATCAAATTTTTGTTTCTCATCATACGCACCCACAAACCATCGATATTCTCAAAACAAGGGCTTTGCCGTTGGGCATAGAATTGTTGATAGATGACCATACAAAAATAGATTTAACCAATGAAAATATTTTTGCGTTGATGTTGCCTTATCCCGCCTCTAATGGAGAAGTTTTTGATTATAGTGATATGATTGCTACTGCCAAAGAATTAGGAATTTTTGTTGCCGTTACAAGCGATTTATTAGCCCTTACTTTATTGACTCCACCAAGTAAAATGGGAGTTGATGTAGTGGTTGGCTCTGCTCAAAGATTAGGCGTACCAATGGGTTATGGCGGACCTCACGCCGCTTTTTTTGCGACTAAAGACGAATTTAAAAGACAAATACCGGGAAGAATTATTGGTGTTTCGATTGATAGTGAAGGTAATAAAGCGTATAGAATGGCTTTGCAAACAAGAGAGCAACATATCAGACGTGAAAAAGCAACTTCTAATATTTGTACTGCACAAGTTTTGTTATCTGTGATGGCGAGTATGTATGGCGTGTATCACGGAGCAAAAGGTTTGTTACAAATTTCAGAAAAAATATACGGCTTAACACAATTAGCCAAAAGAGGTTTAGAAAAATTGGGGTTTGAAATTGAAAATAAATATCATTTTGATACGATTACTATTCAATTAAATCATACACAATCTATCGAAACGATTAAAAAAGCAGCCGAAAAACTACAATTTAATTTTAGATATTATTTAGATAATAAAATTGGAATTAGTTTTGATGAAACAAAAACTTTAGAAGATGTGCAGAATATTTTCAAAGTATTCCAAACGGTTGCTAAAACATTATCAGCCAAAGAAAAAACGGCTTTTACTACGTATATCAAAAGTAGTATCAAAAATATTTCTGTTAAATATCCTGATAATTTGATGCGTCAAGAATCATTTATGACGCACCCAGTTTTCAATTCTCATCACACTGAACATGCGATGTTGAGATATATGAAATCGTTGGAAAGCAAAGATTTATCATTGGTACATTCGATGATTGCTTTGGGTTCTTGCACGATGAAATTGAATGCAACGGCTGAAATGATTCCTGTTACTTGGAAAGAATTGGGCGGTTTGCACCCATTCGCACCTCTGGAACAAGCACAAGGTTACGCTGAAATTTTCAAACATTTAGAAAAATGGTTGATGGAAGTTACAGGTTTTGCGGGCATTAGTTTGCAACCTAACTCAGGAGCGCAAGGCGAATATGCAGGTTTGATGACGATTAGAAATTATTTTATTGCCAAAAAAGAATCACACAGAAATATTGCATTAATTCCTTCGTCGGCTCACGGCACAAATCCTGCGAGTGCGGTCATGGCGGGTATGCAAGTGGTCGTTACAAAATGTGATGAAAAAGGCAATATTGATGTAGAAGATTTGCGTTTGAATGCAGAAAAATACAAAGATAATTTGGCTTGTTTGATGGTAACTTATCCATCAACACACGGCGTTTTTGAGGAAAGTATTGTTGAAATTTGTCAATTAATTCATAATTTTGGGGGACAAGTGTATATGGACGGTGCCAATATGAACGCACAAGTTGGGCTGACAAGTCCTGCGTTGATTGGGGCAGATGTTTGCCATTTGAATTTACATAAAACATTTTGTATTCCTCATGGTGGCGGCGGTCCTGGTATGGGTCCGATTGGCGTAAACTCTCATTTAATTCCATATTTACCCAATCATAGCGTTATTAAAATCTCTGAAAGTCCTGCGACAGCCATTTCTGCTGCTCCTTATGGCAGTGCGAGTATTTTGACAATTTCTTATGCGTATATCGCAATGATGGGGGCAAATGGTTTGGTTGATGCAACAAAAAGAGCGATTTTGAATGCAAATTATTTAAAATCTCGTTTGGAAGGACATTATAAAGTTTTGTATGCGGGTAAAAATGGAACGGCTGCTCACGAATTTATTTTAGATTGTAGAGAATTTAAAAATGTGGGAGTAGAAGTGGCAGATATTGCCAAAAGAATGATGGATTATGGTTTTCACGCACCCACAGTTTCTTTTCCTGTAGCGGGAACTTTGATGATTGAGCCAACCGAAAGCGAAAATTTAGCGGAATTGGATAGATTTGCGGAGGTGATGATTAGCATTAGAGGTGAAATAAGAGAAATTGAGGAAGGAAAAGCGGAAAAAACTAATAATGTGATTGTCAATGCACCACATACGGCTCAAATGTTGATAGCAAATGATTGGAAAAAACCTTATTCGAGAGAAAAAGCGGCTTATCCAATGCCTTATTTACATGATAATAAATTTTTCCCTTCGGTAGCAAAAATTGATAGTGCGTATGGAGATAGAAATTTAGTTTGTTCTTGTATTCCTGTCGAAGAATATGCCAATACTGAAGTAGAAGCATAATTTTTTGTTGATATGATAGAAAAATGGCTGTATTTTTTTTGAAAATACAGCCATTTTTTTTTTTTTTCGAGGATAAACTTGAAAAATAATAAGAATAAAATTTATCAAAAATTATGCTCTAAACCAACGTTGAAAGAAAAACTTACCTAATTCAATTCCTGAATCAATAAACGTTTTTCCGATGGCATCAAAAGAAAAATTAACTGATTTTTCGATAAAAATATCTGTATTTTCGAAGTTTTCGGAATGGTCATTTATCCAAAATTTTAGCACGCTCAAAGTCAATCCCCAAAATGCTCTTGGATAGATTTTATCTGTAAACATACGATTATAAATTTCTTGCGTTTCTTTTCCTTCGAGCAAAACATCATCTAACCAAGCATAAAAATTATGTTTCAAATCTTCCAAAAAATAAGGTTTTAAATCTAAAAAAGCCTTTCTACGCGCTGAAATCAATATAAAATCTCTATTTTCTTTCAATACTTCGAGCCAAGTATAATAAAATGCCAATACTTTTTCTCTGCCCGAATATTGTGGATATACGTCTGTTTCGTATAATTTTTGTTTTGTATTCAAAAAAGTTCCTAACCAAATATCGCTATCAATATCATTCAAAGAAGAATAATATTCGTAAAATTCAGTAGTAGAAATTTCTAAATAAATTGAAAAATCATCAACAGAAGTAGGAAATTTGCTATTTTCGTGTGTATATTTTATAAATGAATGTTGAATTTGTAATTTGTCCATTTTAATCTTTTTTAATTTAAGGAGTGATTATATTTATTACAATGATTTTTTTAGTGATTTTGTTCATTTTAATAAAGATTTATTTTTATTATTTATTTGAAATGATTATTTTTGCAGAAAATAAAAACTATGAAAGCAAACGAAACAAAAGTAGAAGGTTTTTTATCTTCTAATAAAACACAATTTGTCATTCCTGTATATCAGAGAAATTATGATTGGACTGCCAAAGAATGTAAACAATTATTAAACGATATTTTGGGAATAGGAAGGACTAATAATAATTCTTTGCATTTTATTGGGAGTATCGTACACGTACACGAAGGCATAACGACTTCTTCACGAACTACAGAATTGGTAATTATTGATGGACAACAAAGATTAACTACTATTACACTGATTTATATTGCTTTATATTGGTTGGCAAAAGAAATAGACAATAAACCATTAGCCGATGATATTTATGAAACTTATCTAACGAATAGGCACGTATCCGAAAGTGAAAAGTTAAAACTTCGCCCAACAGACAATAACGACAAAGCATTAAAATATTTATTGCGTGCTGATAAAGATGAAGAATATACAGATTATTCAAGATTAGTGAATAATTTTAGATATTTTCAAACAAATATACATAAAGAAAATTATCAAGATGTTAGAGATGGATTGAATAGATTGATGTTTGTGGAAGTGGCTTTGGATAGAACTCAAGATAATCCGCAAAGAATTTTTGAAAGCTTAAATTCTACGGGACTTGCGCTTTCTCAGTCTGATTTAATTCGAAATTATATATTGATGTGTCTCGAACCCAAAGAACAACAAGAGATATACACAAAATATTGGGAATATATCGAAAGACTTGCCAAAGAAGAAAGCAATAATCAAACAAGAGTTTCTGATTTTATTCGTGATTTTTTAACACTCGAAAATAAAAACATTCCTAATAAAGGAGAGGTTTATAATGAATTTAAGAAAAAATATCCAACGGACAAAGAGCAATTAAATCTTACGCTTGCCAAATTAAAATCGTTGGTAAATTTTTATAATAAACTTATCAATCCAGAAAAGGAAAATGATAATGATATAAAAACGCATCTAAAATATATCAAACATTTGCAAATAGAAGTAACATATCCTTTTTTGATGAAAGTGTATGAAGATTATGCGAATAAAATTATTTCTAAAGCAGATTTTATTCAACTATTACAAATTGTACAATCTTATGCTTGGCGAAGATTTATTGTTGGATTGCCTACTAATGCACTCAATAAGGTATTTATGACGCTTTATGATAAAATTGATTTAGATAATTATATTATTTCAGTTCAAAGAGCATTGTTAGAGAAAAAAGGAAACCAAAAATTTCCAAGAAATGACGAAGTTGAAAATGCTTTGAAATTAAAAGATGTTTATAATATACAACCTAAAAATAGAACTTATTTTTTAGAAAGATTAGAAAATTTCAAAAATAATGAATCTGTACAAATTCACGATAACGAAAATATAACTATTGAGCATATTTTTCCTCAAAATCCAAGTCCAAAATGGAAAATTGAAATGAATGACGAAGCCGCTTTTAATGAAATGAAAAATATACATTTACATACGATTGCGAACTTGACATTGGTTGGGCATAATAGTAGTTTGGGTAATAAAACTTTTCAAGAAAAAAAAGAATTAAAAGATGTGGGTTATGAAAGCAGCCGTTTGTGGCTCAATAAATATCTATCTACGATAGAAAAGTGGGATGTAGAAACATTAGAAAATAGATTTCAAGAAATACGAAAACGCTTTTTTGAAATATGGGAAATTCCTAGTATTGTTGTAAGAGAAAATAACGAAACGGAAATTAATATTTTTGATGCAGAAGACCCTACAAATAAAAAATTAGAGTACGCAATTTTCTTTGATGAAATAATTATAACAGATAATTTTGCTATTTTTTATGTAAAAATAATGAAAAAATTATTTGAATTAGATTCTTCTTTGTTTTTTGAAACCGATTTAAAAACAAAAATTGCTTCTGTAAACGATACTTGTGTAATCTTTAGACAATCAGCAACAATTAGCGAACATTACGTGATAGATACTCATTCATCAAGTTCTACAAAGTTTAAAATAATTAAACAAGCATTAGAATTATTCGAATTCGAAGATGAATTATTTATAAAGTATGTTAATGAAACTAAAAAAACTTCGCTTTTTTAAACAACAATAATAACAATTATGAAAATATAAAAATATTTTAATTTATTTGTAAATATAAAAATATTAAACTAATTTTGTGTAAAATAAACTAAAATGAATAAAATAAAACCTTGGAGTATTTCTACTACTGTTCATAATCCTGAAAGAATTAGGAGTTTTTTGTTTGTACTTAAAATGTTGGAGGGCAATGTTTGGAATAAAGAAACCCAAAATCAGTTTCAAATAATGCTTATACAATATAAATTCTATGGAGCGGGTGAAAAACATTTCTATAAAGATTTAACTCAAACACAAATTGATTTATTAGAAACACCTAATATATACTAAGTGTTCAGTCAGAGTGAAAAATTCGTTTTTTATTTTGTAAATAGCATCTAAAAAATAGGCATTAACGCCTATTTTTTAGATGAGAAACAAGTTTTTATTTTATTATCCGAAAATTTGAGAAAGACTGAACACTAGAGGCAATTCAAAAAATATATTTCCAAAAAAACACCTCATACTATCTCAAACCACCACCAAAAAATAATAAAATAGGTGATTTTACTTTTAAATATTATCAAAAAAATCAAAAAAAATCAAAAAAAATCTAATAAAAACTTTGAATATTATAAAAAAGCACTATATTTGTCCATAAAAGATAAAAATATAAGATAAAATATAAAATATAAAATATATTCATAAAAAATGGTACTAAACTACCTTTGGGTCAGTTTTTTTTTGATTGCCTTTGTGTTAGCAAGCGTCCAAGCATTTGTGTTTGGAAACACACAAGTCTTTCAACAAATGGTCAAAGCAACCTTAGACGCATCTGAAACTGGTTTTCAGGTCGCATTGGGCTTGACGGGTACGATGACTATGTGGTTAGGTTTTATGAAAATTGGCGAAAAAGCAGGCATTGTAAATGTGTTGGCTTTTTTATTCGGACCTTTTTTTAGGCGATTATTTCCCGAAATTCCACCTAATCACCCATCATTGACTCCCATTTTTATGAAGTTTTCGATGAATATTTTAGGATTGGATAATGCAAGTACGCCTTTGGGAATAAAGGCAATGAAAGAAATGCAAGACTTAAATCCAAGTCCTGATACGGCTTCGAATGCTCAAATTATGTTTACGGTATTGAATACAACAGGTTTGACTTTAATTCCTATTACGATTATTGCGTATCGTGTGCAATATGGAGCGCAAAATCCTACCGATATTTTTATGCCCATTATTTTGGCGACTTCCGTTACTAATATTTCGGCTTTGATGATGGTGGCTTTTATTCAAAAAATAAATGTATTTAATAAAGTTTTTTTGGCTTATTTAGGCGTTTTTGTCGCGTTTTTATTGAGTATGGTTTTATATTTTGCTTATTTGCCTCCTTCTGAAATTAGTAGAGTTTCGGGCTTTATGAGTAATTTTTTATTATTTTCTTTGATTGTTACTTTTATTTCTATGGCTGTTTGGCAAAAAGTCAATGTATATGAATCTTTTATTGAAGGAGCAAAAGAAGGTTTTGAAGTGGCGATTCGGATTATTCCGTATTTAGTTGGTATTTTGGTAGGAATTGCGGTTTTTCGGGCATCAGGTGCGTTAGAATTTATGATCAATTCTCTAAAATATGTGTTGCAAGAATCAGGAGTTGAGGGCGAATATAGTTTTGCTTTGCCCGTTGCTTTTTTGAAACCTTTGAGCGGGACAGGTGCGTCAGGTATGATGCAAGATATTATGAAAACTTATGGACCAGATTCTTTTATGGGATATTTGGCGTGTGTATTTCAAGGAACGACAGACACGACTTTGTATATTATTGCCGTTTATTTTGGAGCCATCAATATTAAAAAAATTAGATATACTGCCACAGTAGGACTTTTGGCTGATGTAATTGGCTTGACTTCTGCTATTTGGATTGCTTATTTTTTCTTTTCTTAATATGTTAATTTTCAAAATCACAAAAATTTTATTATTTCTTATTTTTATATTTAAAGTTCAAAAAAATTCACATTAAAAAAAAGTATATTATGGAAACAACTCCAAAACAGGATTTAGCCATGGCTAAAGGTAAACATTATTTGTTTAAAAGTAAAATGAGAGCATATCTTGATGGCTCAAGAGAAGTAGAAGAAGCAGTTTTAGCAGATTATAATGCTTGTGCTTTGGGAAAATGGGTCAATGAAGTGGGCAAAGTGAAATTTGCTGAATTTGCTGAAGTAACGGCTTTGGATTTAACACACCAAAAAATTCACGGCAAAGCAAACGAAATTATCAGACTAAAAAAAGAAGGAAACGACGAAGAAGCAGAGAAAAAAATGCTTGATATTGAAGAAATTGGTGCCGAAATTATTCATCATATCGAAATTTTAGAAGAAAAATTAACCTAAAAAAACAAAAAAATGGCAGAAAATTATGAAAGTAATTTTTTGCCGTTTTTTTTAATCAGTTTTATTTCATTGCTAATTTATTTTCCATAAGAAATACATCATTTAAAAACAACATATTTGCATTTTTTTTCAAATATTCAAATAGCTTTTATAATGAATTTAGAGCAATACTAAATATTTTTAAAATTTTAAAAAAATATTTAATAAATTCTTTGTTTTTTCAATAAACACTATTTATCTTTGCATACCCTTTAATACGCAAAATAAAAAAAAGAATTTTTAGATTTTTCTTTAGCATTTGTAAGTTTCTATAACTTAATACAAATGTTAGCAAAATCATATCATTAGAAAATATAGCATTACTTTTTTAAACCATTTTAAGTAATTATATGAGCCAAATATTTAAAGATAGCTTTCAGCAAGCAACTTCACCAGAAATTCCTAATTTATTAGATATTTTAAATTCTTATTACGAAAAAATACCAGACCACCAAAAAGGAAGTTTTAATACTTTAAAAAATAGATTTTATAATCAACCCAATAATTTCGAACTTGAAGAATGGAAAAGTCAGTTTTTAACGCTTATAAATGGTTTAAAATTTGAAATTAGCATGGAAAAGAAAAAAAAAGGAATGGAAAACCAAAAAAAAAGAATCAATGTAACTTTTGTTTTTAAAATTTTTATTAGTATTAGCTTTAGTTTTGCTTTTATTGGAGGAATTGCTTGGATTTTAATTTATCCATCGTGTAAAAAAATTACAGTAACTTTTAAAATACATGATAAAAAGACAGATTCTATTTGTAAGCAAGGTGTCAAATTAATATTGAAAGAACTTAAGAATGGAGATGGTGAACGAATTATTACTATTGGAACAGATGGTATATTAAATGTACCAGATATTGAATTAAAAGAATCTAAAAAATTTGAAATACATTATTGGTTATCAGATTCTAAATCTATACTAATTAGCGCAGTAAATTTAAATGATGTTAATATAAATAATTGTTCCATAACAAGAGATGAATATGTAGATTTTCCAGATGTTTATTATAATAATGGCAAAAAAACTTCTAATGAAAAGAAACAAGAAGGAAATAATGCACCTACTTCTATAAATAAATCTGAAGAAAAACCTAAAGTCTTTAAGGAGGATACTAACCCATTTAGAAGTATTATCATAACAACAAAAAATGGCAATGAAACTAATTACATTTTTCAAGTAAATGGCGAAGATATTAGTCGTTTTGATGCTAGTAGTGGAATAAAAAGTTGTACTTTAAAAATCGATACATCTGTAAAAAAAATAGTATGCATTGGTGGTAACGGTAAACAAGACACTATAAAATTGGGAAAAGAAAACTCCTATTCTATCAATTAAATATAGAAATGAATTAAAACTATGAAACTATACATTATTTTTTCGGTGATAATATTTTTTTTAATACAAAATAAAGTATTTACACAATGTAATGGTATCATCTATATAGTCGAGGGGGTTGATATAAGTATAAGTGATATGAATGCTGAACAACGCTTGATATTTAGTCAGATGAAAAAGAGTTGGTATAGTAGAGCATCTGCTAAATTGACAAAACTTGGTTTTACTACTGAAAGACAAATTAATGAACCTGTTAAGAAATATCCTTATTTGAAACTTGAAATTTCTGGTGACGTATCAAGCGTGATAGTTAGTTTAGTATATTTTAGCAAAGCAGGTCTTGGTGGAACAACATATGCAGTACCAAAAGAAGGAGGAGGATCTATTAGTCTTTTAAAACTTAGTATTACAGAACAATTATTAGAAAATCTGATACAAGAATGGTATGACTTTAATTGTAAAAAAAATCAAAATTGTGATTGTAAAGATGAAGGGTACAAATATTATGTTGAAAATTGGCGTTTTTATCAAAAATATTCAAATAAATGTTTTCCATTACTTGATGATAAAGAACAAAAATTATTATATGCGATAAAACAAAGTAAGATAAGTCGAAGATGTAACACAGGGGAAGATTATTATATAATAAACTATCCTTTCTTTGAGTCTTTTTTTGATATTATTCATAAAATATCTAGGTATAAAAAATTTACTAAGACACAAAAAGAGGATTGTTTAAATAAAATAGATACAGCTATATTAGGCTGTGGAGATGAAAAAGTTTTTAAAGAACTCAAAACAGATAAAACTATTTTATCAGATATTATCAAAAAGTGTATAAAAAATAAATAATATGAACAAATATATTTACTCTTTTTTAATTTTATTTTATTTTCAGAATGTTGGTTTATTTGCTCAAATTGCTAGTAAATTGGAAAAAATAACTGAAGATGGCTTTGAAAAATGCCTACAAGGAACTATCTTTAATTGTAAAGATATATTCTATACAAATTTATCTGGAACATTTGAAGAAAAAATATTAATACTAAAAAATATCATACCATTGGCAGGTATTTCAGCAGATCCTAATAGTATGAATAAAAAAGCAAGTAATTTAAAAAGCCAAATACTTGAAAGCGATAAACATCCTATACTTTTTTTTGATTCTTTTGCATTATATCTCAAAGTTAAATTTGAAAGAATGGAAACAGATAATAAAAATAATAAAAATAGTAAATATTTATCATACGACAGTACTTTAAAAGAAACTGCTTTATATGGAGTTTATGTTGCAAGAATTGGATTAGCTATTTTAAACGAATATCATAATAATAGAATACCATTTACTAAAGCACCAGATTTTAGACAAATTAAAGAAATATCTAATATAAAGGAAAATAAAAAGTATAAAGGAAAAGTAAATAATTGTGAGAACTGTGGAATTACATCTTTAAAATTACCTGATAATTTAGCTGCTCTTGATTCTTTTTTTGTAATCAAAATAGAGCAATATCAAAAAGAAATTGAAAAGGAAATTAAAGATACAGAGAAATTTCAAAAAGAAATAAACGAACAAATCATTTCTTTGAATAATTTGATAGAAAAAACAAAATCTTTAAAAAAAAGACATCCTAGTTTTAAAGCTGTAGATATTAAACGCTATGAAAATACAAAACTTTGGGAATCTCGTACTATGAGTTCAAAAGGATTTGAGGAATCTTATTACCCTGTTTTTAATTTTTCACCAAATAATAGGTGTGATGCTAGGACAAAAGAGTTAGTAAAACCTATAAGTGATACTATTTTAAAGGTAGCTAACAGTTATGAACAAAATATAACAAATATACTCGAAAAACTCAATGCAATTGATACCCTTGTACAAGGTACTCCAATAGAATTATTTAATAAACTAGACTCACAAGACACGCTGACATTAAAAAAATATAAGGAGGGAGAGTTTAAAGTAATAAGAGAATCTTTAACTGAGAGTAGAAAACTCCAAGAAATAAATGTAAGAATAAAAGGAAAAGCAGATGGTAATGGATATAATAGTTGTATCAGTAATATTTGTCCAGATTTAAGAAAATTTAAAACTATTGTTTTTGAACAATATTCAGCAGGTTATTGGGGTAGTACAAGTCCCATTAGTGTATTTCAACAAAAAAATAATTCACAAGAATCTAAAGTAAATTTAAAATTCTATGATGAAAGTTCATATTTGGGCGATCATTGTCAAAATAAGGATAAAAATAAAATATTAGTAAAGGGTAGAAATATTACAAATCTACAACTTGCTTTTTTACGAGCTATTTGCGCGGGAGAGTATATGTATGATAGTTTTTTAATGTCTAATACTTTGACGATGATTAGCAAAAAAATACTAATCGAATATCAAGCATATGAATATCAACAACAACTTTCTGATAAAGATAGAGGTTTTGATATAGCGATAAATTATAAAACGCATAATTTCGCTTTGGATGAAGTAATGAAAGATTTGGATCGAATAAAAAATATTTTAGTAACTTTAACTGAGAAAGATATTAAAGATTATTTAAAATATCTAGAAAAAGTTCGTAGCCAATTGGTAATAAAAGATTTTACAAAACTTACCGAATTATTCATACAAAAAATAAAAATAAAAAAATGAAAGCATTATATTTATTATTTTTTTCGTTATTTGTTTATCAAAATATTAATGCACAACAGATTAAGATTGATACAATAACATTTGAATCATCTTCCTCTCAAATAAAAATACATATAAAACCTCTTGAATCATTAGCAAATAGAGGACATGACTTGTTGGTTTTTTATAAATTTGAGAATAATAAAAATACACAACTAAATCCTTCTATTATTTTTGAGAATACTCGTGAGATATACTCAATTGACTTAAAATTAGATACAACTAAATATAATTTTTTTAGCTTACAATCTTTTGAAGGAATATCTAGTTTAAGAAATGCAGGTAGTGCTATAAATTTTAGTATATGGACGACTGGAAACCAAAAACAAAACGAAATTAAATTAAATCATAAAAATATGGTTTATATAAAAATAATTTATTCTCCAATTGACTGTATAAATTCATTATCTTTTGAATCTTTTGAAAAACATAAAGTAAGAGATACTTTAATAAAACTTGAAATTTATTTTAAAGTTGAGAAAAGTAGCACTCAAACAAATAATACTGCTCGTTTTAAGATAATATATAAAAAAGGAATTGAAAAATTATATACAGAGGATATTATCAAGCGAGTCAATGCTACAACCCCTGTTTTGGTGTATAGTAAAAATATCCATCCTGATAGTATATATGACATTAACGTTTATTTAAAATGTCTAGATTTTCCAAGCGGGTATGAGAGTATGCAAATTTATAGTATTTATAAAAAAGGTGCTACTAATATAGCATCACTTCGACGGTCAATTAGAATTAAAAAGAAGAGTCCTAACTGTATTAATTTTGTTTTAAGAAAAAAGAATAAATAGCCTCCTAAATTGATTAAAAAATTATTTTGTATTTGATATATTTTTTATCAAAAACATACTAAATCCCTATAAAAACTCTAAAAACAACTTCTCAATTCCCCTCTCCTATTTCAAAAAAAAATCACTATTTTCATAAAAAAAAGTGATTTTTTTTTGCTTATTTCGTATTTTTTGACTAATTTTACACTTTAAAAATGTAATGTATTCAAGACCATAAAAGTCTTAAAAAATATGAGTGAAATAGTAGAAACAACTGCTGAAACAAAAGTAGAAAACACAAAAGATTATTCCGCAGAAAGCATACGCGCTCTCGAAGGTTTAGAAGCTGTAAGATTAAGACCTTCGATGTATATTGGCAATATAGATTCGAGAGGTTTGCATCATTTGATTTGGGAAGTTGTTGATAATTCGATAGATGAAGCATTAGGCGGACATTGTAATTTGATAAATGTTGAGGTAAATACAAATGGCTCAGTGACCGTTACAGACAACGGACGTGGAATTCCAACAGGTATGAATAGCCAAATGGGTAAATCTGCCTTAGAAGTCGTGATGACCGTTTTGCACGCAGGAGGTAAATTTGATAAAGATTCTTATAAAGTTTCGGGAGGTTTGCACGGCGTAGGAGTTTCTTGCGTAAATGCTTTGTCTATCAAATTGGTGGCGACTGTGTATCGTGAAGGCAAAATTTTTCAACAAGAATATAGCAAAGGCGTGCCACAAGGCGATGTAAAAGTGATTGGAACGTCTGAAAAAACAGGGACAACCGTTAATTTTTTACCCGATGCTGAAATTTTTACTTATACAACTGAATATAATTTGAATACAATTATAGGACGTTTGAGAGAACTTTCTTATCTTAATAAAGGCATTACGTTGACTTTGACAGACCATCGTGTGATGGGTGATGATGGAAAACCTGTCTATCAAGAATTTCATTCGCAAGGTGGTTTGGTTGAATTTGTTAATTATTTAGATGAAACAAGAAAACCAATTTTACCATTTCCTATTTATGTAGAAAATACAAAAGGAGATGTTCCGTTAGAAATTGCGTTGATTTATAATGAGTCTTATACCGAAAACGTATTTTCTTATGTCAATAATATCAATACGCATGGTGGTGGAACTCACGTGGCTGGTTTTAGGTCTGCTTTGACTCGAACTTTGAAAAGTTATGCGGATAAATCAGGTATGTTAGAAAAAAATAAAATCGAGGTCAGTGGAGAAGATTTTAGAGAAGGATTAACGGCTGTTATTTCTGTAAAAGTCGCAGAACCTCAATTTGAAGGACAAACCAAAGATAAATTAGGCAATAATGAAGTGCGAGGAATTGTAGATAGTGCGATTGGTGAAGTACTCGGAAAATATTTAGAGGAAAATCCAAAAGAGGCAAAAATGATTGTCAATAAAGTTATTTTAGCCGCACAAGCACGTATCGCAGCCCGAAAAGCACGCGAAATGGTACAAAGAAAAACCATTATGGGCGGTGGTGGTTTGCCGGGTAAATTGGCGGATTGTGCTGATAATGACCCGCATAAATGCGAATTGTACCTTGTGGAAGGGGATTCGGCAGGTGGCTGTTTTGATGGAAATACAAAAGTATCTTTGGCTGATGGACGAGAATTAAGTTTTTTTGAACTGATTGCAGAAGAAAATAAAGGTATTCAAAATTTTTGTTATACGATTTTAGAAGATGGTTCAGTAGGAATTGAGAAAATTTTAAATGTCCGTAGAACAAAACAAAATGCACAAGTAATTAAAATAACATTGGATAACAATGAAGAAATTATTTGTACGCCTGACCATAAATTTATGTTGCGTGACGGTAGTTATTGCGAAGCACAAAATTTAAAAAATAATTTTTCTTTGATGCCTTTGTATAGAAAATTATCCAAAATTGAAAATAGGATTACTATAAAAGATTATGAAATGTTATTAAATCCTAAAACTAATAAATGGATATTTACTCATACTTTGTCTGATAAATATAATTTAGAAAATGATGACAATAACAATAATAGACCTCACAAAGATTTTGATATACGCATTAAAAATGGAAGTAAAGCCCATTACAATCACAAAATAATTTCTATTGAATATTTAGATTCGCCTATTGATGTGTATGACCTTGAAGTACCAAATACGCATAATTTTGCTTTATCTTCTGGTATTTTTGTTCATAATTCAGCCAAACAAGGCAGAAATCGTAGTTTTCAAGCGATTTTACCTTTGCGTGGTAAAATTTTGAATGTAGAAAAAGCACAAGAATATAGAATTTATGATAACGAAGAGATAAAAAATATGATAACTGCTTTGGGAGTTACTTTTGGAAAAGAGGACGACAACCGAGCATTAAATATGACTAAATTACGTTATCATAAAGTTGTAATTATGACCGATGCAGACGTTGACGGCTCTCATATTCGTACTTTAATTTTGACTTTCTTTTTTAGATATATGCGTGAATTGATTGAAAATGGCTATGTTTATATTGCTCAACCACCTTTATATTTAGTCAAAAAAGGAAAAGAAGAAAAATATTGTTGGACTGAACAAGACAGAGCAGAAGCAACAAGATTATTAGCAAAAGATGGAAAAGTAGAATCCGTACACGTGCAACGTTACAAAGGTTTGGGAGAAATGAACCCCGAACAATTATGGGAAACCACTATGGATCCTGAAAGACGTACATTAAAACAAATCAATATCGAATCAGCAGCCGATGCAGACCGATTATTTTCTATGTTGATGGGCGATGAAGTGCCACCTCGCAGAGATTTTATCGAAAAAAATGCAAAATATGCCAGAGTAGATATTTAATATATTTCACAAAAAAAACCCTCTACAATCAAATAGAGGGTTTTTCTTATTTTTTATTAAATCAGTTAATCCAAAAAGAGTAAAATAATATGAAAAATTTATTGGTTATTTTTTTGTTTTTTGCGTGTATATACATCACAAACGCACAAAACAAACCCGAAAATTTAGTACTTAATCCAAGTTTTGAAGAATTAACTTCTTGCGATATTTACCTTGATGATTTTAAAAAGGTAAAATATTGGGAAGGTTTTTCTTTTACACCTGATATTTTTAGTACTTGTTCAGAAAGTCAATATTTCAAAACGCCTAAAAATATTTTTGACACACAAAATCCCGCTTCTGGTAACAATTATGCAGGTTTTTTGACATATCACAGAGATTATCCCGTAGAATTGATAGGACAAAAACTAACAAAACCTATCCAAAAAGGTGATAAAATTAGTGTAAGTTTCAAAGTCAGTCGGGCTGTTTCGCATAGCAATACTGCTACTAATAATATCGGTTTATTGTTTACCAATCAACCTAACAAAGCATTAAAATCAAAAAAAGTACACGTCAATCAAACCGAAATATTAACAGAAGGCGAAGTTTGGCACGAAATAAAAGGCATTATTGAGGCAGATAGTACTTACGAATATTTTGTGATTGGTAACTTTTTTTCGAAAGAAGATACACGAAAACAAAAGATGAATAGTGGAACTTTTGAATCTGCTTATTATTTTGTTGATGATGTAAATATTAGCGTTTATAAAGGTGAAATGCCAATTAGTCAAAATCTAAAAAATAACGAGAAAAAAGAAGAAGTAAAAATTATTACCAATCCTTTGGAAGAAGCGAAAAAATTAGATATGCAAAAAGTAGCCATTGCAGGAAAAGTTTTTGATGCCAATACAAGAGAGCCTTTGGTGGCAATCGTGGAGTTTTTTGTGCCAGAAACTCCCGATAAACAACAATATGAAACTGATGATGTAACAGGACAATATGCTTTTGCAGGGATTTTTTGTCCCGAAAAGTTTGGTTTACGCATTACTGCACGCAATTATTATCCAATGTTGGAGGTTTTATATAGACAAGGAGAACCACGTTATGCGCGTGATTTTTATTTGATGCCTTTGAAAACAAGACAAAATATTGAACTTCGACATGTAGAATTTTTGAGTAATGAAGACGAATTGACTCCTAATTCTTTTGAGGAATTAAATCGTTTGATTGAAGTTTTGAGAGAACATCCAACGATGAAAATAGAATTGGGTGGTTATACCGATGACCAATCTAACTTAGCATTGGCACAAAAAAGGGCTTTATCTATCAAAAAATATTTGATAAAATTTGGGCAAATTAACGAAAAAAGAATGATTACAAGGTCTTATCATTCTTTACCTGCTCAAAATACGGGCGCACTTTCAGGCGAAAAAGAAAAACACGAAAGAGTTATGTTCAAAATTTTGAACTAATATAATCGTAAAAAAACTATAAAAATACTTATTTTCACAATAATAAAATTGTTTTAAAAAAATATCAATTTGAACAAAAAAATGTTTTATTTTCTAAAAATTTCACTCTTTGTATTGCTATCTTCGTTGTCTTATACAGATAAAAATACTAAAAATATATCGTTACAAAAAAATAAAAATCCATATATTCAACAAATAAAAAATGAAGATATTGATAAAAAAGTGGATAGTTTGTATCAAAAACTTACACTACGCCAAAAAATAGGACAACTATTTATGGTCAGGGCTTATAGTAATGATAAAACAGAAAAAAACAAAGAAATACTATCATTGATTAGAAAATATAATATTGGCGGTATTTGTTTTTTTCAAGGAAGTCCAACAAGACAAGTAAAACTAAGCAATGAATTTCAAAAAAATTCTAAAATCCCGCTTTTAATGGCTATTGATGGCGAATGGGGCTTGGGAATGAGGTTGGATAGTACGTTGAGTTATCCACGTGCTATGACTTTGGGAGCTATCAAAGACGATAATTTAATCGTAAAAATGGGCGAACAAATCGCAGAACAATGCCAAAAAATAGGAATACATATCAATTTTGCTCCTGTGGCTGATGTCAATAATAATGCTGAAAATCCTGTGATTGCTGATAGAAGTTTTGGAGAAATGACTGAATTAGTCAATCAAAAATCATTGGCTTATATGAAAGGAATGCAAAATAAAGGCTTGATTACGACTGCAAAACATTTTCCGGGGCATGGAGATACAGACACAGACTCACACGAATTGTTGCCAACTATCAAAAAAACGAATGAAAATTTAGAAAATATAGAACTAAAACCATTTAAAAATTTAATCGATAATCAAATAAAAGGTGTGATGGTTGCTCACCTCAAAATTCCTGCTTGGGATGATTCTTTGCCTACGAGTTTATCTAAAAAAATAATTACTGATATTTTACAAACCAAATTAAATTTTCAAGGATTAGTTTTTACTGATGCGTTAGAAATGGGAGGAATTGCAGGATATTTTCCTGATGGAATGTTAGAAATGAAGGCTTTGGAGGCGGGAGTTGATGTATTATTGATTGCGGCAGATGTTCCAAAATCAATAGAATATTTGGAAAATGAATACAAAAAAGGCAATTTGAAAGAAGAATTTTTGGCAAAAAAAGTAAAAAAAATATTGAAAGCAAAGTTTGAAGTCAATTTATTTAACACCAAAAAAATAGAAAAATTCAATACAAAATCTTTGCATAAACCTGAATATTATGCGTTAATAGAAAAATTATATCAGTCTTCGATTACTTTGGTTAAAAATGAAAATAATTTTTTACCTTTACAAACGCCTTTTCCTTATCCGATTGCTTCTTTGTCTTTTAATACGAAAGAAAAAACAACGTGGCAAAAAGAAATGGATTTGTATGGCAATGTAACCCATTTTCATATTCAAAAAAATAGTACTTTGGCAGAATATGATAGTCTTTTGGTGGCGTTAAAAGCCTTTCCATTGACAATTATTGGTGTCAATCAAATGAATAGAAAGCGAAAAGAAAATTATAATTTTGATATTTTTCAACGAAAATTTATTGAAAAAATAAGTACGATTCGAAATACTTGTGTGATGGTTTTTGGTTCTCCTTATAGTCTTACTTTTGAGCAAAATTCTTCTGTAAAATCTGTGATTTGTGCCTACGAAGAAAATATTTATACACAAAGAGCGGCTATTCAAAGTGTGTTTGGCGGCTTAGAAACTACTGGAAAATTACCTATTTCTGTAGATGTTTTTCCGCAAGGAATTGGTTTGTCATTACCCAAAACAAACAATATTTTTGGCTCAGGTTTTCCTTCTTCTGCTGAAATTAGTGTGGATAGTTTAGCGAAAATTGATGTTTTGATGGGCAAAGCATTGAAAGAAAAGCTATTTTCGGGTGGACAAATCGTTATTATTCATAAAAATAAACTAATTTTTGAAAAAAACTATGGAAAAACGGCTTTCAAAAAACAATTTAATCCTCAACCTATCACAGAAAATCATTTGTTTGATATTGCTTCTTTGACAAAAGTTTTGGGAACATTGCCTGCGGTGATGTATTTGTATGAACAAGGAAAATTAAATTTAGAAGAAAAAGTTTCTTTTTATTTGGAAGAATTAAAAAATACAAACAAAAATGATATTACTATCAAAGAATTATTAACGCATCAAAGTGGTTTAGAGCCTTTTCAACCGCATTATTTGAAAACATTATTGAATAAAAAACCTAATCCAATTTGGTATCAAACTCAAAAAAGTAGTCAATTTTCTTTACCGATTGCAGATAATCTATTTGGAAGAAATGATTTAAAAGATAGTTTGTGGACTTGGAGTGTGACGTGCAAACGTAAGCCAAGAAATGAAAATGGATTGCATAAGTACGATTATAGCGATATTAATTTTTATTTTTTGAAGAAAATTTGTGATAAATTATTAGAAAAACCTACGGAAATTTTTGTCAATGAATATTTATATCAACCACTTGGATTACAAAAAACAACTTTTAATCCCTTAGAAAAATTTAAAAAAGATATGATTGCTCCCACAGAAACTGATACTTATTTTCGTATGCAAACGATTAGAGGTTACGTACACGACCAAGGAGCGGCTATGCATGGAGGTGTAGCGGGACATGCGGGACTTTTTAGTACGGCAAAAGAAGTGGCGATGTTAATGCAACTTTTTTTACAGAATGGACAAATAGGAAATCGAGTTTTTTTTCAGCCTGAAACGATACAAATGTTTATAAAACCTCACTTTGAAGGTAATAGGCGTGGTTTGGGTTGGGATAGAAAAGATAAAGTGAATATTGGTTATATTCCTAATAATGCTTCTGAAGTATCTTTTGGACATTCAGGTTTTACGGGTTGTGTGGCGTGGGCAGATATGAAAAAAGAGTTAGTTTTTGTATTTTTATCTAATCGCGTGCATACAGAAGTACGTAAAGAGGATAAATTTGTGAAAGAACATCTTAGACGAAAGCTAATGAATTTAGTTTTTTAATAGTAAAAATATTGATAAGAAATAAGATGAATATTTTTATGATACTTTTATTTCTTATAAAAATATACTTATAATAAAATTAAAAATAGCGTTACTATATTACATCATTTTTTGAATAATAGTTATCAAGATAAAATCCGTATTAATTCGCCTATTCAAATTAGAATTTTTATAAAGTTTTAGATGGACGTTATTTTTGTAGTAAAATACAAAAATAAAATCCTAAGCTCTAACGAGATAACATCTAAAAAGTAAGATACTACACATATTGGGCTTAGGAAAATATTTTATTATGAGGGAGCATCTAAAAAATAAACTACCCACTCAAAAAAACTTATTTTTAGTTCCCTCACCGCTGGGGAGGGTTAGGGCAGTGTTGTTAAATTCTTTTTTTTTAACAAATAAAATAGAAATTAACTTGTATAATATTCTGTAAAAAATCTATAATTTTTTGAAAATGTTATAGATTTGGCAAATTATATTTTGATTTGTAAAATAATTTACCTGACAAATATTAGAACTTAACAACACTGACCCCAGCCCTCCCCGAAGGTGAGGGAGTTTTTTTAGGTATATTATTTTTTATTTAGTCCCTTACTTGTTAAAAAAAAAGAATTTAACAACACTGCCACCCCAGCCCACCCCAAAGGTGAGGGAGTTTTTTTGGGTATAATATTTTCTACTTAGTCCCTGAATACTATAAAGATATTACTGCCTCTCTGAGGCTTAATATATTATTTTTGTGAAAAATAAAATTGCCACGAATTTAGGACAGCATCAATATCTTTGAAAAACTATTCTAGATTTATCATTTCAAAACTATTCATTACCACTTTTATCAATATTCAAAACCTTTTCAATTACCGTCCCTTTGAGCAATTTTGAAAGCACATCAGCCACACTACTTCCACCCAAAATAGCCAACGGAGCCATAGATTGAGCCATTTTTTCTGCCAATGCCTTATCAGAAAATGCTTGCAAAGCCGCAATCAAATCAGGAGAAACTGCCCCTGCTTTCGCTACGAGTGCCTCAACTTCTGCTTTAATTCGTTCAATTTCTTGGTTTAATAGATTTTGAGCAATTTTCAAACGCATTTCTTCTTTTTCTTTTTCACGCCCAATAATCGAATTATTGATAGCACTCAAAGTTTCTTGTTGTTCTTTTTCAGCGTTCAATCGTTTTGTGCTTGCCAAAACTTCTGATTCAATTTTTTGTAACGCCAATTCAGTTGCTTTTTTAGTCAAATCTCTTTCCAATTCTAATGTTTGCGTAGAAGTTTCTGCTTTGGCTACAGCAATTTCTTGACTGATTTTTTCAGATTCTTTCGTAAAAACCAACTTACGATGATCGCCTGTAGATTTTAAAGTTTGTTTGATAATATCTTGTTGAGTGCTTATCATCAAACTTTCCAAAGTAACATCACTCAAACGAATATCTAAGACTTCAATATCATAAATACGCATTCCATTTTCCTCAAAAAGTTTTCCATGTCTTTTTTCTTCTGCACTTGTTTTGCCCAAAATAGTATCTCTCACAATTTCGATTCCATTGGCATAAAATTCCATAACGGTCAATTTTTTCAAGGCATTTCTCAAAAAAGAACGCAAATGATCCGTTAAAAATTTTACATAATTTTCCACATTAAACCATTTTTCTGGCTCTCCTTCAAAATTTAATCGATAAGACAAACGAATATTAACTTGTGTATAATCTGAAGTTTCAACCGTGATTACATCAGAAACTTTATTATGCAACACACGTAAATAGACACTTTTTATGGTCTTATCGTCTATTTTTGGCGTTCCTGTCGATAATTCAAAATATTCTAAGGTTTCATCATATTCCAATAAATAAGATTGCGGACCGACAATCACTTTCCTTGTTCCTGTTTTGCTCACGACCAAAATAGCATATCCTGTCCAAATATTAATCGTAACTGCTCCATCATATTTTGTATCTAAAGTAATCGTTCTTGGCGGAGTAAATGTGTTATCTCTGTCAAATTCATCACTGGCAATTTCTTTCGAAACTTTTTGTTTTTTAGAACGTTGCGGAACTATATTAGTCTGTTGATACATCTCAGATTCGCTTTTTGCCTGTTGCACGTGCATATCACCCAAATAACCAACATTGTCATTTTGAGCCAAAGTTTGCAGTTCTTGATTATACGCCAATGCTTCTGTATTGCCCGGAAACCATAACGAAACTTGTTTAGATTGTAAAATTCTACGCACCAACACAAACTCACGCGGGTCAGGCAAAAACATGGCGGGACCTTTCACCAACGTAATTTTTCCTGTTTGTCGATTCATACAATATCGACCTTCGCCTGCGGGAATTGCCAACGCATAATGCCTTTCTTTTTGTCCATATTTAATAATGGCGTGTTCTGGGCGAGGATAATAAATCATTTGTTCTTTTCCTGTGATAAATAATTCCTCTCCTTCTTTGTAGGAAATTTTATTTTCGGTATAAGGAGCAATTACTTTTACGTACAAACCACTCGTTTCATTGAGTTCGATTGCCATAAATTTTCGAATCCCATTGCGTGTAATAAATTCTTCCGTTGGTTGTGGAAAAACGACTGCCGGACCTTGAATAAATCTTTTATGTCCATTTTCATCTAACAAAATACAATATTCGAGCCTTTCCAAAGTAACGGCTTCACGCACATATTCATCGTCAAAATCATCACGCACCACCTCTACGCCTGTGGGAGGAATATAAAAAGAAACCGCCGAACCTTTGATAGCAATGGTTTTTCCCATTGTTAAATCAGGTAATTCATCGTTGATTTGCTCCAAACTTTCATCACCATTTTTTGTTTTGATGACTGCTTTTCCCCAATGTTTTTTTGCTTCTTCTTCATCATATACACGCACCAAAAGATATTGATTAGAACGCAAATGATGTCCGTGCAATACTTTTGCCATTTGTCCAGGCCACAAAGCAAAATTTATCGGACCGGGAATATTTACTTTCCTACCAATGTTTAATTCTGCTAAATTATTATTAGTACCACCTTTGGGTTGTTGTCCATCTCGAGGTGGATTTTTCATGACCAAATACCAACCTTCGGGAGCGGTAACAAAAGTTTTGATTGCTTCTTCGAGTGAGCATCTTTCAAATTTTTTTGTTTCGCCATTAAAAAATACAGGTTTGTCTGTATTTGCCAAACTTGTTTTATAAGAGCCAACATATACGTTGATATTTCCTTTTGTTTGGTCTGAAATAAACGCATATTCGTTGGGTGCAAGCACCAAATCTCTTTCACGATTTTCTTCTGCCATATTTTTAATAAAAATTTAAAAGTAAGAATGTTTATGCGTTAAAGGTACAAAAAATATTCTAAAAAACCAAATAAAAATGGTTTTATTTGGTTTTTATTTTAGCAATAAAATATGAAAGTATTTGTATTTTTATGGTAGTAAATGTATGTTTTTGTTTTTTATTTTTGATAATGAGATTTTTTTTACATTAGGCTAAATATCATAAAATTCCTTCAAGGTTTTTAAAACCTTGAAAGAATAATATTTTTTTTTTTTTTTCAAATTTAAAAAGATGTTATCAAATTAAAATTTCCTTTTCAAAAAATTAATACTCAATTCGTAGGCTTGTGCTGCCAATTCCTTGTTATATTTTGGATTACTTGGATTAGCAAAAGCGTGTTCGGCATCAAAACTTTTGATTGTATTTTTCTTTTTCAATTCTTTTAAATCTGCTTGAAATTGATCGACAACTTTTGTATTAATCCATTTTTCTTGCGAAGCAAAAATTCCTAATACTTCTGCTTTCAAATTTTTTAATTTTTCTTTGTCTTTTTCAGGCATTCCATAATAAATCACACAGCCCACTGCTTGTTTTTGTGCCAATAAAGAAGCTTGTAAAGACCAACCGCCACCAAAACACCAACCGATTGTCGCAATTTTTGCTTTTTTTCCTGCATAAGCAAAAAATCCTTCTAAGATTGCTTTTGAGCGTTCTGCTTTGTTTTCGCCCATCAATTTTCCTGCTTCCTCGCGTGTAGTAGCCACATTTCCGTCATATAAATCGATAGCAATTACGTTTACATTTTTGCTTTTTAAATCTTCATATAATTTTTCTGCTTCTGCTTTGATGTGGTCGTTCAAACCCCACCATTCGTGAATCACAACTAAATATTTTTGTGAAGGTTTCATAGATTTGAATAAAAATCCACTTCCATCTTTTCCATCAGCGGTTTTGAAAGTAATATTTTCACCACCTTTGATTTTTTTGGTACATTTTTCAGGATTTTCATGTACATTCATAAATGAAATATCGTTAGTTAAAGAAGCAAATTGTGCCGTTGATTCTTCTTCCTCATCGCAACAAATTTTATTTTTTGCTTGTGCATTTTCGTATTCATTTTTTTGAGCAGAAGGCTGACAAGTCCACATCAAAATAGATAAAACGAAAAATAATATATTTTTTTTCATATTTTTATAATAATTATGTTTTACTAACGATAAATATTATGATTTTGTTTCCTTAAAATATTGATTAACAAATTTTTATCTAATAATAGGATTTGTGAGTGATGTTTTTTGGATTTTTGTTTGGATTTTTGAAAGTAAGTTGAAAATATTTTATCTCAAAATATCAACAAAAAAAATCTTATCACAAAAAAAAATTGCAAAATTTCATTTTTATTTTTAATTTTGTGGAATAAATAAACGTCTTATTTTCTGTGATAAAAAAATTATGAATAATTTAGCGATAGATATTAAAAATCAAATTGCCACCATAACCATTATGCGTGCCTCAAAACTCAATGCTTTGAATAAAGAAACATTGGAAGAAATTTTAGAAGCAACTGAAAAAATAAATCAAGATAAAAATATCAAAGGTGTAATGCTCACAGGCGAAGGCGAAAAAGCGTTTGTGGCAGGAGCAGATATTGCTCAAATGGTCAATATGACCGAAAATGAAGCATTGGCTTATTCACAATTAGGACACAAAGCGTTTGCTAATATCGAAAATGCCCCAAAACCTTACATTGCACTCATCAATGGTTTTGCTTTGGGTGGAGGATTAGAATTGGCGATGGCTTGCCATATTAGATTAGCCGTTGAAAAATCAAAATTGGGTTTGCCCGAAGTAACTTTGGGAGTAATTCCGGGATTTGGTGGCACACAAAGATTAACTTCTTTGATTGGAAAAGCAAAGGCTTTCGAAATGGTTTTGACGGGAGATATGATTACAGGACAAGAAGCAAAAGAATTGGGTTTAGTCAATCATATTTTTCCAACCATTACAGAAATGACCACAAAAGCCATCGATATATTAGAAAAAGTGTGCAAAAGAGGTGAATTAGCCATCGCAAAAGCCATTAAAACTATCAATGCTCAATACGATAGCGAACAAGGTGGATACATTCAAGAAGTAATGAGTTTTGGGCATTTATTTGGCACCAAAGATTGTAAGGAAGGAATGAACGCATTTTTAGAAAAAAGAACGCCTAATTTTATTGGAGAATAATACTTTTTTTGAATAAATTTTGGTGTAATTTTAGTTTAAAATCTATTTTTGCACCAAAATTGTAACAAAAATATCAAATAAAACAAACATCAATCCAATTGAAAAAAATACAAATGCTTCAAAGTAAAAAAACATCTACTATTTTAGATAAAATTATCGCTCAAAAAAAAATAGAAGTAGAAGAAAGAAAGAAAAAAATTACGCAAAAAGAATTAGAAAATAGTATTTATTTTGAAAAAACTACTAATTCGATGTCCGAATCTTTGAGCAAAAAAATAGGCGTAATTGCAGAAATAAAAAGACGTTCTCCTTCCAAAAATGTAATTAATAACGATTTTCCTGAGCAATTAGGCGAAGAACGTACTACATTTGTCCAAAATCTTGCACAAGGTTATACGGAGTCGGGCGCAAGAGGAATTTCTATTTTGACTGATAAAATGTTTTTTTCGGGAGATGATGCTGATGTAATAGATGCGAGAAAAGTTACAGATATTCCCATTTTACGCAAAGAATTTATTATTGATGAATACCAACTTTGGGAAGCAAAAGCGATGGGTGCTGACGTGATTTTATTGATTGCGTCTTGTTTAACGATTGCAAAAACAAGGTTTTTAGCCCAAAAAGCCAAAGAACTTGGTTTAGAAGTTTTGTTAGAAGTGCATACGAAAGAAGAATTGAGTTTTCTTCATACTGATATTGATATGGTGGGAGTCAATAATCGTAATTTGCATACTTTTGAAGTCAGTTTAATCACTTCTTTACAACTCATAGAAGAAATTCCTCACGAATTTGTGAAAATTTCTGAAAGTGGATTGAGTAATTTGTCTGATTTACATTTATTGATAGAAGTTGGATTTAGAGGTTTTTTGATGGGAGAAATGTTTATGAAAACAGAAAATCCTGCGTTGGCTTTGCAAAAAATAACGGCAAGGATATAAATTGAAAAATAAATAAATATCATTTTGGAATTTGTCAAGTATTCGACATTGACAAGCTCCAAAATGATAAAAAACTAAAACCCATGCGCCGTATCATCTCCTCTTGTATCCGCTCCCCCTTCATAACGTCCATCAGGAAGTATTTTGATGCCTTGCACACGCCCAATAGGAGTTCTTTTTTTACAAAAATATCCCTTTTTTTCTAAGTTTTTAATCATTTTTTCTGTAAAATTTGGATTTGTTTCTTCATATTGAATTTCATCGGGTAAATATTGATGATGAAAACGAGGAGAGGCAACCGCTTCCGCCATATTCATCTCAAAATCTATCACATTGATAACCGTTTGCAAAACCGAAGTCGTAATAGTCGAACCGCCGGGCGTTCCTACTAAAAATAAAATCTTTCCTTTTTCTTCCACAATAACAGGTGTCATCGAACTCACCATTTTTTTATTAGGCATAATCGCATTTGTTTCACTTCCAATCAATCCATACAAATTAGGCGTATTAGGTTTAGCAGAAAAATCGTCCATTTCATTGTTCAAAAAGAAACCTGCACCACCAACTACAACTTTCGAACCGTATGCACCATTCAAAGTTGTGGTGGCAGAAATGGCATTTCCTTCTTCATCTATCACGCAATAATGCGTTGTTTCTTCGCTAATTGGCAATAATTTCCCTTCTTTTATTTCTTTAGAAGGCGTTGCTTTGTCAAAAGTAAAATTTTTCATTCTCTCTTGAATATATTTTGGCTGCAAAAGTTGGTCTATTGGCACAGGATAAAAATCATTATCACCCAAATATTTTGCTCTATCCGCATACGCACGACGTTCTACTTCGGTCAAAAGTTGAATATGTTTTTCAGATTGAAAACCTAATTTTTTAATATCAAAAGGTTGCAACATTTGTAACATTTGCGTAATCAAAAGTCCACCAGCAGAAGGCGGAGGCATTGTAATAATCGTTTTTCCACGATATTTACTCAACAAAGGACGACGAAAGGTAGCATTATAATTTTTTAAATCATCTAAGGTAATTATTCCCTTTTGTTTTTTCATTTCCTCTACAATCAATGCTGCAATTTCGCCTTCGTAAAAGCCTTTTTTACCATTATCTCTAATTTTTTCTAAGGTAAATGCTAATTCGGGTTGCGTTAAAATATCACCTTTTTTCCATTTTTTATCGTTGATAAATCGAGAAATATGCGTATTAAATTTTTTAAAATCCTTTTGATTTTCATTAAATTTATTTGCTTCTTTTTCTGTAACCACCAAACCATTTTTTGCTAAATCGATGGCAGGTTGCACAATTTTTTTCCAATCTAATTTTCCAAATTGTTGATGTAACGCATACATACCCGCAACCGTACCCGGAACACCCACTGCTAAAATTCCATCTTCACTTTTTTTAGGAATTATCTCGCCTTTTTCGTTCAAGTACATATTTTTATGAGCCAATGCAGGTGCTTTTTCCCTGTAATCTAATGTGCCAATTTGACCATTTTTTTCACGAAAAACCAATAAACCGCCACCACCAAGATTGCCTGCAATAGGAAAACAAACCGCCAAAGCAAATTCTGTTGCGACTGTGGCATCAAAAGCATTGCCACCTAATTTCAAAATTTCTATGCCTATTTTGGAAGCTTCAGGATGAGCCGAAACGACCATTCCTTTTTTTCCGTAGGCTAATTTTCCAATACGTTTGTCAGTACTTTTATCAATATTCTGTGCGTATATATTTTTAGTCAAAATAATAATATCAAAACAAAAGAAAATAAGAACAAAAAATATTTTTGATTTTTGTGTATATAAATTCATATTAAGTTGTTTTAAAAATTTATAAAAAAATAGCATAAATAATTAAAAATCAATTATTTATGCTAAAAAAATATCTATTTAAAAATGATTATAAGCCCGGAATTGTAACCGTTTCACCAACCCAACCACCAGTATTAACCGTAGTTCCTCCGCAAGAATGTGTAAATTTTTCTTCTTTTGTAGGGAAATATTGTGCGGCTCTTTGTGCACTTCCAGCATCTCCTGCTTTCATATACATATTATACGCAGCCACATAAATTGCTTTTCTATCGCAAGGCGTTTTATTTGCTCCCACACACGTCGAACCACTTGCCATATACAAATCACCTACTAATTTATAAGCTTTTCCAGCGACTCCTTTGTCAGTTTGTGCGGCTTGATACGCCAATGTGCGTGCTTCTCCATACGAACCTGCTTTTGCTTTTTTGCGTGCTTGTGCTATGATTAAGTCTGCTTTATCAACCGAAGTACCACCAAATTTGAAAGCCTCTCCCATCCATTTCATATATTCATCGTCATTATCGCCATTGGCATACCAATACGCAATAGATTTACAATTATTAAAACTTGGATAATCTTTCGCAAACATCATATAAATATCTCCAAGCATTTTATCTTTGAAACATTCTTTATTTTTTTTGCTTGCTCTTTGCATCAAACCTTGTACTTTTCTGGCTAATAAAGTATCTTTTGGATTTGTTTTTAATTTTTCACCGAATTGTTTTTTAACCAAATCACAATCCATTTCGCCAATAGTTACTTCTAAATTAGCATCTAAATCTTTTTTTACTTTTTCCCAATTTGCTTTTTCAGCGGTATTTTTAGCAATATTAACATCACAAATTTTTCCTAATTTTTCGTGCATTTCTATTGTTTTCAAATCATCTAAACCTTTTTTATTGGTTCTTTTCATTTCACACGCTATTCTGAAAAAATATTGCAAGTTATAACTTGCGACATCATTTCCTTTCAATTCAACAATTTTTTGATATAAATCAAAAAGCATTTCGTGTTTTTCAGGGTTTTTGATATAAAAAGGATAGGCTAATCTTCCTTTATCAACATCTAATATTTTTGCTTCCTCGCCATAATTTTTGATACGCATATCTAAAATAATGATAATAGAATCTTGCAAAACTGTTTTCATTGCCTCATCTTTATTAGCTTCTAATAATTTTTCATAAGTAGTGGCACTACGAATATATAAATTTTTAGAAATTTTAGGGGCATTTATTAATAACCAATTAAAGTCATTTTTTGCTCCTTTGTAATTTTTTGCTTTGTATTCGTCTTCTGACCTTGCCCATGCTTCTTTTGCTTTTTGCGGCTGACTACCATAATCGGCTTGCGCATTGGCTACATTAGCACAAAAAAGAAACGAGAAGCTAACAATGCTTATCCATTTTGCGAGTGTTGTTTTCATTGTGTTTATTAAAATATATTTTTTATGTTTATGTTTACTTATTAGAACGAAATTTGAATAAAATTGATTTAAAAATAAGATGGATTAACGCTACATTAACTTATTAATTTAACTTAAATTTCTCAAACCATCTATCATTAATAGTGATTCCGAGTTGAATACGCATATAATTTTCTCTTACTAATCCATTATTGAGCGTTCCTCTTTGTCCAAAAGCAAATCCTAAATTAACAATAGAAAAACTTTTTTGTACTACAATCGGAATTCCTACACCTAAATTTATCGCCATATCTGTAATATTTTGTCCGTTAGATATGATAGGAGTTTGTTGATATACAAAACCTGCACGATAAAAATTACGTTTGAAAAATATTTTTTTCACTGCATAAAAATCAGGAATATACTGAACTCCTACTGATGCCCCCCAACTTCTTGTAATTTTATCTTTTGGATTAAAATTAATATCTGCTTGCCAATCTTGTGTAAAAAAATCAGCCGTAACTGCCCATTTCAAATCTTTTTCCCAAGACACTCCAAAACTTAATTTTTGAGGATAACGTACTTTTCTGACTACTTCTCTATCCAACGTATCTGCTCCAATCAATGAACTTGTAGCACCTCCCGAAAATCTTTGCACAGACAAAAAACGGATAGTTTGCATATCTCTTCCGATAGTGGCGGTTGCTCCAAAATTCAATCTTTGGTCTTTTTTGAGTTTATACGTATAAATCAAAGCAGGTTCAAATAATAAATCATTCCAACGATTTCTTTGAAAAAATACCGTTTTCACATCGTCAGTTAATTGTCCTGTACGAATTTTAACAGAAGTTTCATCAGTAATTCCACCAAAAACATATCCCACTCGTAAGCCCAATGCCAATCTATGTCTTAATGTGTCGGCTCTAAAATTTTTGGTTAAATCTACGCCTATATCTGTATAAACCATATTCAAGCCACCTTTTCCTGTATAAGTTATATCAGTAACAAAATCAGAATTGGTTACGTTTTGCGTAACATTATTTTGATAATTTACGCTTGAAAAAGGTCGCAAACCAATCGCAATTCCTACCGTTTTGGATATAGGAAAAGCAGCCGCAATATACGCCAAACTTCCCGCAAAGGTTCTTTGATTGCTACTTCCTTGTGCTATTTCTTTTAATTGCAAAGTAGCAGCCGCTTCATAAATTGTATTCTTACTTTTTGATAATCTTGAAACTGACGCAGGATTAGCAGGATTAAGCGTAAAAGGCATTACAAAACTAACACTTCCTCCCATTGATGTTTGTTGCACTCCACCCGCAGGCTGAATATCTCCAAAGGCGATTTGAGAGTAAGGCGAATTACCTAAATCTTGTGCTTGTAAAAAGCAATTCAAAAGACCAAGAATGGTAATTATAATAATTTTTTTAAAAAACATGATAGTAATATCTGATAGAATACTCAACTATTTTTTTTGAGTGTGCAAATATCGTATATTTTACTAAAATCACAAAAAAATATTAAAAAAAAGATAATTATTTAAGATATAATATTGATTTTTGATAAAAATAACATTTTTTGTAAAGTAATTTTGATAAAATATAGTTTTTTTATGGCGTTTTATTTTTTTTTGGAGATTGTCAAGTTTGTGATATTGATGACTCCGAAAAAAAACTACAAATAAAACAAATTCCTTTATTTCTTTTATCAGTTTTTTATTTCGATGTCAATCTCCGAAATAAAAAACTTATCCCAACAAAAACTTACAACAACAAATCGTTTTTCTAACAAACGCCGTTTTTTCAGATTGTCAAGTCTTCGACATTGACAACTGAAAAAACTACAAATAAAACAAATTTCTTTTTTATTTTTTTTATCAGTTTTTTATTTCGGAGTTGTCAATGTGCGAAGCACTTGACAATCTCGGTTTCCACAACAATCTCGATTTCCACAACAATCTCGGTTTTATCTTTGATTTTTTCAAACCAAAAATTATATTCCTAACTAATTCCCAACGAATCACAGGCTTTTTGTGCGGCTGACTGTTCTGCTTTTTTCTTATTCAATCCGTGTCCGATGGTGTATGGTTCGTCGTTGATAAAAATTTGTGCGGTAAATTCTTTGAGGTGTTTTGTGCCTGATTCTTTGATGATTTCAAATCGTAGTATTTTTCCTTCTTTTTGCGCCCATTCAATAATGGCACTTTTGAAATTTTTATTATTCGCAATTACCTCGTCCAAATCATAATGTTGATTGAGCAATTTTTTGACGATAAAATTTTTACAAAAAATAAAACCTCTATCCAAATAAACCGCTCCTACAAATGCCTCCAACGCATCACCGCTCATAGAACGATTGGCGATATTGATGTGTTTGTTAGATGGATTAAGTGTGTAAGAAATAATTTCTGTCAATCCTATTTTTTGTGCCAATCTATTTAAGGCTTCTCGATTGACAATTCTTGACCTGATTTCTGTTAAAAAACCTTCGTCTTCGAAAGGGAATTTTCTAAATAAATGTTCGGCAACTACTGCTCCTAAAACAGCATCACCTAAATATTCTAATCTTTCGTTTGATTCTTTTTGTCCGTTGATTTGATTGAGTGATAAAGCAGAGGTATGTTTGAGGGCGAGCTTATACACTTCGATATTTTGAGGAGCGTTTCCCGTAATTTTTCGAATTGCCTCTATGATTTTTTTATCTTCTTCTGAAAGTTTTTTAAATAAATTAAAAAAACTTGTAAACATTATTAAATAAAATTAAGAATTAAGATTTTTGAACACACAAATATATCATAAAAAATATATACAAAATACAAAAAAATATTTTACTTGATTAAAAATAAAAGAATTAGAAAATATATTTACATTCAAAAATATTTTCTAATTCTTCTAAAATTTATTCGTCGTATCTTTTAAAAATCACAGATGAATTATGTCCGCCAAAGCCAAAGCCATTGCTCATAACAAAATCAATTTTTCGTGATTGTGCTTTATTAAATGTAAAATTTAATCTCGAATCAAACGCTTCATCATCAGTAAAATGATTGATAGTTGGTGGAACCATTTGACTTTCGATGGCTAAAATACTCGCCACTGCCTCCACTGCACTTGCTGCTCCCAATAAATGTCCTGTCATTGATTTGGTAGAACTAATATTGAGTTTATAGGCATGCTCACCGAATATATCTTGAATGGCTTTTACTTCCTGTGGGTCACCAATCGGAGTAGAAGTTCCATGCACATTGATATAGTCAATCATTTCAGGAGTAACTCCAGAATCTTCAAAAGCAGCTTTGATAGCCAAACTTACGCCTAAACCTTCAGGGTGTGGGGCGCTAATATGATAAGCATCAGAAGAAAGTCCACCGCCCACAATTTCAGCATAAATTTTTGCTCCCCTTGCTTTTGCGTGTTCGTATTCTTCTAAAATTAAACAAGCTGCCCCTTCGCCTAATACAAATCCATCTCTTTCTTTGTCAAAAGGACGCGAGGCAGTTGCGGGGTCATCATTGCGTTCAGACATTGCCCTCATTACACTAAAACCACCTACGCCTGCTTTTGTAACGGCTGCTTCAGAACCGCCTGTAACAACTACATTTACTTTTCCTAATCTTAGATAATTAAAAGCATCAATAAAAGCATTGTTAGCAGAGGCACAAGCCGATACGGTGGCATAACTCATTCCTCTAAATCCATTTCGGATAGAAATATAACCACAAGCCATATTTGCAATCATTTTTGGAATAAAGAAAGGATTATAACGAGGTGTATGATCATTTTTTAGATTGACAGAGGTTGTATAATAAGCCACTTCGTCCTCAAAAGTTTTTAAACCTCCGATGCCTGAAGCCCAAATAACGCCTACTCTGTTTTTATCAATCTTTTCTAAATCAAGCCCTGCATCTTTAATTGCCTCATCAGAAGCAACTACTGCATACTGTCCATACCAATCCATACGTCTATGTTCTTTTTTATCGATAAAATCATCAACAATAAAGTTTTTTAGTTCGCATGCAAATCGTGTTTTGAAAGCAGATGCGTCAAATTTGGTAATTGGTGCTGCACCGCTAACCCCATCGAAAAGACCTTGTTTATATTCTTGCAAAGTATTTCCGATAGGGGTAAGTGCGCCCATTCCAGTTATTACGACTCTTTTAAGATTCATCGTTTTAATGTACGGTGGAAAAGTGAAAAATTACTTGCTATTGCTTTCCAAATACGAAATCGCGTTTCCTACGGTTTGGATATTTTCAGCTTGTTCATCAGGAATTGAAACATTAAATTCCTTTTCAAATTCCATAATCAATTCGACTTGGTCTAATGAATCAGCCCCTAAGTCATTTTGGAAGCTTGCATCTGCAGTTACTTCTGATTCTTCAACACCTAATTTGTCGATGATGATGTTTTTTACACGTTGTGCTATATCTGACATTTCTTTACAAAAAGTTTAAATTTCCTTTTAATTGAACTGCAAAAAAAACGTATCTTTTGGAATTTTCCAAAAAAAATGTTTTAAAAATAATTATTTTTTATCTAAATCATTGAAAATCAATGAAATAAATAAATAAATATTTTATTTCGATACAAAGGTAAATACTATTTGTTGTAATTCAAATATTTTAAAAGAAAAAATAAAAAAATTAAACAAAATAAATAACATGAGTACCATTTTTGATATTTTAAAAAAAGTGCTAAAAAATGTCAATCTCAGATTCTTTAAAGTATGAACTAACTTGGTGCAATGTTAATATATTAAATACACTTTTGCAAGTTTGTTGTTGGTATACTGAATATCCAACCGTAATATGATTGGCTAGTTAGGGTTATTTTAGTTTATGTAATTTATTTCGTCTTTTTGGGTTTAAAAATTAGTTAGACGCGAATTAGTATTTTATTATTTAAAAAGTATATTTTTAAAACCAATAAGGAGCATATTTTAGTTTTTGATGAAATGGTAGGAGAAAATCACGCAAAAAAAATTTTGGTATAGATAATTTTTGGAGTAATCTTGATAAAAAATCCATCAGTAGTGTTTTTATTGCATCAAGGAGTTTTGTATCTATTTCTGATAAAACTTCTTTCAGATTTCAAAAAAATTAAAGAAACATAAGTTAAAAATATGTTAATACTTAATTTTTGATGTGGTTAATTTCAAAAATACTGCTAAAACATTACAGAGAAAAATACAATAAACCTAAATTAAGCATAAGAGATTAAAAAAACATAAAAGACAACATTCGAGTATCAAAAACTATTATAAAGAACATCAAAAAGATGGTATTTATATTTTAAAGGACGATATTTTAAACAAATATATGTCAGGTGACCTGATTAACTAAGATAAAATGGCACTCACGTTAATCTAAAAAAAGTTTTTTTTATTTTTTATTTTTTTGATGCTTTCCCAGATTCTTTACAGAAAAAAAACTGCAAATTTTAAAGGAATAAGTAAAAAAAACAAATTTCAATATTTTACACCCAAATTGCCAAGATATTTTTATCACCCAATTCGATATTTTCTTCTTTAAATTCTTTGTGTTGATTAAAATTAAAAATCAATAAAAAGCCTTCTTTTTTGTTGTATAAGTCTAAATATTCGCTTAATTGTTCTAATCCTTTTTGGTGATAACTTTCGCCTCGCCAAATTTTTAATTCTAAAATATACAACGTTTTCATATAGGTTATCACAATATCCATTCTTCTTTCTTCCTCAATCGTTGGCTCTTTGAAATCAAAACCTACACCATTTATAATCGGTCTTAAAAAAGATAAAAACAATAAACGACCTTCTCTTTCAATAAATTCCCCATCTTTTTGGTTGTAATTTTCGAGCATAAATTGTTGGAATTTACGCAAAATTTTAGGCATATCTAATGTGTTATCTATCGAAGTATAAGAATCGGACAGCAAAAAATTAGGTCTGTATTCGTGTTTTCTAATCGCTTGTGTGGTAAAAAATAAATACATTCTTTGTTCAAAAATACGATTATTTATTTTACAATATTCTGCATCTCTGTCAAAAATTCCATACGTATTTGCCAATTCTATCAAATAATCGTTGGCATTATTAGGTAATTTTAAACCATTAATCACTACATCTTTTGTCAAAGCATATAAGTCTTGATTGTTTTCTATATTTTTAAATAAATCATCAAAAATGGTAGTGGTATAATTTATTTTCACTAAATATTTAAAACTATTTTCTATCTCTTCTAAAGTCCATTCTGTCTGATTTTCTTTTTCGGGTAATAAAATTTCATCAATCACTTTACACATTTTACTGACTAAAAATGGATAACCTGACGTATAATAAAAAATACGTTCTGAGAGTTTTTGAATATCCATTTTGATATTTTTTTCTTCTGAATATTGCAACAGCATTGTCGAAATTTCTGCAGGATTGAAAAACATATTCACTTTAAAATCTACAGCAATATTCCAAGGACTATTTATTTTCTTTTCCTCATCAGGACGAAGTTTTAATTTGATGGTTTTTATATCGTGAATACCTACTAATACAACTGAATGAAAAGTTAAAAAAGGTGCTAAATTTCTATCTAAATATTTATTTCTTAATAGACCTAAAAAATGTAAAAATAATTGATTATTCGTCGATTTATCTACTTCATCAATCAAAACGACTACTTTTTTTTGAACTTTTTGTGTAAAATCAGTGATTTGTAAAGATAGTTTTGCAAAACCAACTTTATCAGTTTCAAAATTTTTATCTATAAAAATTTGTTGATTTGGATAACTAAATTTTAATCTATCATTAAATTTTCCTATAAAATGAGAAGAAAATTTATCAGCATCTTCATAAGCATCGTCATCACTAATTTCAAAACTCAATAAAATGGTTAAATAGTCATCTTTAGTTAACAACTCTTCATACAGACGATATAAAGAGGTCGTTTTACCAAATTGACGAGGACGATTCATAATAAAATATTTTTTACGTTCAATCAACTCAAAAATATTTTCAATTTTTGGAGTAGTATCCACCATAAAATGTTCGTCTTTGATACAAACGCCTGTGTCGTTAAATTCTTTTTTCATAGTTTTAATGTTTTATTTTTTTGCAAATATATGTATTTATTCATCAATTTCTTTGTATTTTTAGTAAAATATATAAACGAAATTCTAAGCCTAATAAGAAAGCAAGATATTGTCCTGATTGGTGTTTTTCTATTATATTTTTTGATACTGTCCCAAATTCTTTACAGAAAAAAACTGTAAATTTTAAAGGACTAAGTAAAAAAACAATATTTTACACCCAAATTGCCAAGATATTTTTATCACCCAATTCGATATTTTCTTCTTTAAATTTTTTGTGTTGATTAAAATTAAAAATCAATAAAAAGCCTTCTTTTTTGTTGTATAAGTCTAAATATTCGCTTAATTGTTCTAATCCTTTTTGGTGATAACTTTCGTCTCGCCAAACTTTTAATTCCAAAATATAAATATTAGTCGTATAAGTGATGACAATATCCATTCTTCTTTCTTCGCCAATATTTGGATCTTTAAAATCAAAACCACGTCCATTAATAATTGGTTTTAGGAACGATAAAAAGATTAAACGTCCTTCTCTTTCGATAAAATCAGCATCTTTTTGACTATAATTTTCTTTCATAAATTCTTGAAATTTACGCAAAATTTTAGGCATATCTAACGTGCCTTCGTAGGTGGAATATACATCACTCGAAGCACTTAATTTATTATATTTTCCTGTTATAATCATTCCTACTAACAAATGATTGTATAATTTTTGCTCAAAAATACGATTATGAATTTTGCAATATGTTCCATCTGTATCCAACATTCCATACACTTTTGCTAAAGAAATAGTTTGGTCTGAAGTTATAAAAGGAACTTTCAAACCTGCCATTAAAATATTGGTTAATAATTGTTTTATATCAGGATTATTATCTACATTTTTAGTCAAATCATCAAAAATAGTGGTCATATAATCATCTTTTACCAAATATTTAAAGCTATTTTCAACTTCATCTATCGTCCATTCTGTGTGATTTTCTTTTTCTGGTAATAATATTTCATCAATTACTTTGCACATTTTGCTCACCAAAAAAGGATAACCAGATGTGTAATAAAAAATGCGTTCTGATAGCTTTTGAATATCCATTTGTACGTTTTTTTCTTGCGAATATTGTGAAAGCATTGTCGAGATTTCTGCGGGATTAAAAAACATATCTACTTTAAAATCAACGGCAATATTCCAAGGGCTATTAAATTTTTTCTCTTATCAGGACGAAGTTTTAATTTGATGGTTTTTATATCATGAATACCAACTAATACAACAGAGTGAAAAGTCGAAAAAGGAAATATATCTCTCTCCAAATATTTATTTCTCAATAAACCCAAAAAATGTAAAAATAATTGATTATTCGTTGATTTATCCACTTCATCAATCAAAACAACTATTTTTTTTTCTACTTTTTGCACAAAATCAGTAATTTGCAAAGATAATTTATCAAAACCTTTTTCGATGGTTTCAAAATTAAGATTGATAAAAATTTCTTGATTTGGATAATATTGTTTTAATTTACGATTAAATACATTGACAAAATAAGCACAAAAAACATCAGCATCTTGAAAAACATCATCACCACTTCCTTCAAAACTCAATAAAATCGTCAAATAATCTTCTTTAGTTAATAATTCTTTATGCAAACGATATAAAGCAGTCGTTTTTCCAAATTGACGAGGACGATTCATAATAAAATATTTTTCATATTCTATCAATTCAAAAATTTTATCAATTTTTGGAGTAGTATTCACCATAAAATGTTTGTCTTTGATACAAACGCCTGTGTCGTTAAATTCTTTTCTCATAGTTTTAATGTTTTATTTTTTTTGCAAATATACGCATTTTTTTTACAAATTACACCCAAATAGCTAAGATATTTTTATCTTTAAATTCAATATTTTCTTCTTTAAATTCTTTATGTTGATTAAAATTAAAAATCAATAAAAAGCCTTCTTTTTTGTTGTATAAGTCTAAATATTCGCTTAATTGCTCTAATCCTTTTTGGTGATATGCTTCGCCTCGCCAAATTTTTAATTCCAAAATATATAACGCTTTCATATAGGTTATTACAATATCCATTCGTCTTTCGTCACCCACTGTTGGCTCTTTGAAATCAAAACCTACACCATTTATAATCGGTCTTAAAAAAGATAAAAACAATAAACGACCTTCTCTTTCAATAAATTCCCCATCTTTTTGGTTATAATTTTCGAGCATAAATTGTTGGAATTTACGCAAAATTTTAGGTATATCTAACGCATTGTCTATCGAAGTATAAGAATCGGACAATAAAAAATTAGGTCTATATTTGTGTTTTCTAATTGCCTGTGTGGTAAAAAATAAATACATTCTTTGTTCAAAAATACGATTATTGATTTTACAATATTCTGCATCTCTGTCAAAAACTCCATACGTATTTGCCAATTCTATCAAATAATCGTTGGCATTATTAGGTAATTTTAAACCATTAATCACTACATCTTTTGTCAAAGCATATAAGTCTTGATTGTTTTCTATATTTTTAAATAAATCATCAAAAATGGTAGTGGTATAATTTATTTTTACTAAATATTTAAAACTATTTTCTACATCTGTCAAATCCCATTCTGTCTGATTTTCTTTTTCGGGTAATAATATTTCATCAATCACTTTACACATTTTACTGACCAAAAAAGGATACCCTGACGTATAATAAAAAATACGTTCTGAGAGTTTTTGAATATCCATTTGTATATTTTTTTCTTCTGAATATTGCAATAGCATTGTCGAAATTTCGGCAGGATTAAAAAACATATTGACTTTAAAATCTACAGCAATATTCCAAGGACTATTTATTTTCTTTTCCTCATCAGGACGAAGTTTTAATTTAATCGTTTTTATATCGTGAATACCTACTAAAACAACTGAATGAAATGTTGAGAAAGGTGCTAAATCTCTTTCTAAGTATTTATCACGCAACATTCCCAAAAAATGTAAAAATAATTGATTATTAGTTGATTTATCTACTTCATCAATTAAAACAACTACTTCTTTTCCTACTTTTTGAATAAATTCAGTAATTTGTGCTGATAATTTATTAAATTCTTTTTCACTTGTTTCAAAATTTTCATTAATAAAAATTTCTTGATTGGGATAATATTGTTTTAATTTACGATTAAAAAGTGTTATAAAATAATTAGAAAAACTTTCTATGTCTTTAAAAACGTTATCGCTGCTTATTTCAAAACTCAATAAAATTGTTAAATAATCGTCTTTAGTTAATAATTCTTTATGCAAACGATATAAAGCAGTCGTTTTTCCAAATTGACGAGGACGATTCATTATAAAATATTTTTCATATTCTATCATCTCAAAAATTTTATCAATTTTTGGAGTAGTGTTTACCATAAAATGTCTTTTTTCTACGCAAACGCCTGTGTCGTTAAATTCTTTTTTCATAGTTTTAATGTTTTATTTTTTTTGCAAATATACGTATTTATTCATCAATTTCTTTGTATTTTTAGTAAAATATATAAACAAAATCCTAAGCTTAATAAGAAAGCAAGATATTTTCCTGATTGGGCTTTTTTATTTTTTTTAATCAAAAAAGTTGTTCAATATATTTATCTGTGATGTATTTTTTATGAAATATAAAAACAAAATTGCAACGAATTTGGGACAAAATGAAATATTTTTTATAAAAATATAAAAATATAATAAAAAAGTCATAAAAATTTACGAATTTTGCTTTTCAATAGAAAAAATCATTAAAAAATTATGCCAACACAAAATTTTCGCTTCGGCAATCATACAGATATAGGCAAAGTCCGCACACAAAATGAGGATTATATGGGCTTTTTTGAAAATCAAAATGGGTCATTTTTTGTCGTCTGTGATGGTATGGGTGGACACGCAGGCGGAGCAACTGCCTCACAAACCACCGTTCAATCTATCAAAGATTTTTTTTCGCAAGATACTTTTACAGATACAAAACAAGCACTTTATCAAGCCATTACGCAAGCCAATTTAAAAGTTTATGAAAAGGCATTGAACGATAGAAGTTTGAGTGGAATGGGAACAACTTGTGTCGTTTTAGCTATCAAAGACAATAAAATTTATTACGCACACGTAGGCGATAGTCGTTTGTATATGTATATGAATGGCGAATTGGTGCGGCTAACTCAAGACCATTCTGTCGTGCAAAATTTGGTGGCACAAGGCATTATCACAGAGGAAGAGGCAGAAACTCATCCACGCAGAAATGAATTGATGCGAGCAGTTGGAACGAGTTCTTTTGTTGATGTGGAAGTTTGTAAAGATATTTATATCCCCAAAAAAGGAGATACATTTTTGTTGTGTTCTGATGGTTTGTGTGGACTTTTGAGTGATGCAGGAATCAAAGAAATATTAGAAAAACCAATAGATTTACAAAGAAAATGTTTGCAATTAGTCGAAACAGCCAATGCTTTGGGTGGATACGATAATATTACGGTGCAACTCATAGAAATTACGAAAAATGCGGATTTTAGTGTGCCAATTGAAGACGATTTTGTGCCTGCTTCAATTGGCAAAACTGCTATTAAAGGTAAAATAGATGCACAAGCGATAGAAGAAATTCCCGAAAAAACAATTAAAAGACGACAACAAATAGACACCATTATAAATATGGATACTGATTCTGAAAGTTTTGATTTTGCTCCTTATCTCACCAAAATTTTTATTGGTTTGTTGATATGTGTGGGCGTGTATGTTTTGTATGAAAAAACATTAGGAAAATATAAAATTTTTGGTACTACAGGAGATATAAAAGGCGATAGCGTAAAAGCCATTGGTTTGCAAAATCAATTTTATGGATACGTTTATAATTCGAGTCCTGCTTTACAAAATGCTAAAAAAAATTATGATGTTGTCAAAAAAGAAATCAATGAATTGAGAGAACTCAAAAACGAATTATTGAAACGAAAAACTGAGTTCGAAACAATTAGAAATTCATTATCAGAAGAAAAAATAACAGAAATGGCAAAGCGTTATGGCTCAAAAGTAGAATGGATTTTGAAAGCAAATCAAGTGCAAAAAACGAGTGATTTGATAGGGCGTGATTCTTTAATTGTGCCAAAAGAAAGACCAGCAGGGGCAGAATAAACAGAAAAAAACTACATTAATTTTCTCAAAAAAATAATATATTTCACTAAAAAAAAATACAAAAAAAATGGTTGCAACTGAAAATCAAACAACAGAACTTATTCCTCGTTCACTCTATTCAGAGGAACATGTACAATTTGGAGAGGCTGTTGAGCAATTTATTCAATTAGAAATAACGCCTAATAATGCAGAATGGGAAAAAAATCACATGGTTTCGCGTGAATCTTGGACAAAATTAGGACAACAAGGTTTTTTAGCGATGCAAGTTCCTGAAGAATATGGCGGTTTGGGCATCAATGATTTTCGATTTAATATGATGTTTATCGAAAAATTAGGACATAGTGGCTGTGCAGGACCTGCGGTTGGTTATCCTTTACATTCTGATATTGTGTTGCCTTATATTTTGCATTATGGCAATGAAAAAACAAAGCAAAAATACTTGCCTAAAATGGTTTTGGGGGAATATATTGGGGCGATTGCTCTGACGGAGCCTGGTGCGGGAAGTGATTTGCAAGGTATGCGTACCAGTGCGATTGACAAAGGTGATTATTATTTGGTGAATGGTTCTAAAACATTTATTACCAACGGATATTTGTCCGATGTGGTCGTGGTGGCTGCCAAAACTAATCCACAATTAGGGGCAAAAGGAATTAGTATGTTGGTGATAGACAAAGATATGAAAGGATTTTCAAAAGGAAAACCATTTGATAAAATAGGTTTGCACGCACAAGATACTTGTGAACTATTTTTTGACAATGTAGAAGTACCCAAAGAAAATTTATTGGGGCAAGAGGGAAGTGGTTTTGGATATATGATGACTGAATTGGCACAAGAAAGATTAGTGGTAGCACAATCAGCCGTTTCTTTGTCAGAAGCATACCTAAAAAGTACGATTGAATACGTCAAAGAAAGAATGGCTTTTGGTAAAAAAATCGCAGAGTTTCAAAATACGAGGTATAAATTAGCAGAATTAGCCACAGAAATTGCGATGGGACGTGTATTTATGGATAGATGTGTCGAACTCCACAATGAAGGAAAATGTGATGCAGCAACCGCTTCGATGGCAAAATATAAATTAACAGATTTGCAATGCAAAGTCGCAGACGAATGTGTGCAGTTGCATGGGGGTTATGGGTATATGTGGGAATATTTGGTGGGGCGTGGTTATGCAGATGCCCGCGTACAACGTATATACGCAGGTACAAATGAAATTATGAAAGAACTTATTTCAAGGAAAATTTTAAAATAAATAATATGGTTTTTAATTTTTTATGATGTTTTTTTGTCAATGTAAATTTACAAAAATTATCAAAATATTTGTTCTTTTTATAAATGTTTTTCACTTAAAACATTAAAAATCAATATATTTAAAAAAATAAATTAAAAAAAAGACTTTTTTAAAACAAAATCTTGTTTTTTATTGTTATATGTATAGGTTTTCATAATTGTAAGTTTTTGATTAGTTAGGTTTCACAGACTCCAAAAATAATGTTTTTGGAGTCTGTTTTTTTTTGATAATTTTTATCAAACTTATAATTTTACAATAATTGATGCAATAAAAAATATAAACCACCTGCTCCCAAAATACAAACAGGCAAAGTCAGAACCCAAGCCAACGCAATATTTGTCAAAGTTTTTCTTTGTAAATTTTTCAATCCGCCTTGTGCCGCCATACTTCCTGCGACTCCTGATGAAAGTATGTGCGTAGTACTTACTGGCAACGAATAAGCACTCGATAACAAAATTGTTCCTGCCGTTACCATTTCTGCAGATGCCCCTTGTGCATAATTAAGATGTGCTTTTCCAATTTTTTCACCAATCGTTACCACAATTTTTTTCCAGCCAATCATTGTTCCCAAACCCAATGAAAGCGAAATAATCAATAAAACCCAATAAGGTGCATAATCTGTATTCGTTTTCAAATTTTCTAAAGCATATTTGAGTTTGCTGATTTCTTGTGGCGTGAAATTTAAAGAGGGGTGGTCAATATTTTTTTTGATTTTTTTATCAATTTCTAAAATATTTTTTCTAATAACAAATCTTTTTTCTTTGGGAATTTCATTTTTAGCAAAAGATACATTCAAAATTGTTCCGATTTCAGTAATTTTTTCTTTGGCGATATTTATATCTTTAGTAACTTTCGAATCGCTTAATTGTTTGTCTGTCAAAGTATTCACCATACTTGCCACTTCTTGCAATTCTTTTTGAATTTTATATGGATTTTGATAATCTTGAATGGCAAAATAACCCGGAACAATCGCAATCAAAATCAACATCACCAACCCAACTCCTTTTTGTCCATCATTCGAACCGTGTGCAAAACTAACGCCTGAGCAAGTCAAAATTAAAGTCGCCCTCACCCACCAAGGTGGATATTTAGTTACATCAGGCTCTACAAATAATTGTTCATTTTTCCTAAAAATATTCCGCAAAGTAAACATCATTAAAATCGTCATCACAAATCCAAAAATAGGCGAAAACATCAAAGATAAGCCAATATCACCTGCTTTGCTCCAGTTTACACTACTCATATCGTTATGAATAAGTCCATAAGCCAAACCTACTCCCAAAATTGACCCTATCAATGTATGCGAACTTGAGCAGGGAATTCCATAATACCAAGTACCTAAATTCCAAAGAATAGCCGTTAATATCAACGATAAAATCATTGCCATACTTTGATAGACATTCTGGTCGGTCAAAACTTGTGCGGGCAATAGATTGATAATACCTACTGCAACGCCAATTCCTCCCGAAAAAACGCCCAAAAAATTTAATACGCCTGATAAAACTACTGCGTGCATAGGTTTGAGTGAATGGGTATAAATCACTGTCGCTACTGCGTTGGCTGTATCATGAAAACCATTGATAAATTCAAAAGCACACGCCGCCAAAATGCAGATAATTAAAATAATCAATAAAGAGGTTTCTAAACCAAACATATACAAAAAATATACGTGAAAAATATGTTTTTATTTGCAGTGCAAAGGTATTGTTAAAAAACGATTAAAAAAACAAAGTGTATGTTATATTTAGGTTAAATTTTTATAAAATAAAAGTAGGCTCTTTGCCAATTAAATATTAAAATATAATTTTTTGTATATTTTTTTATCATTTTTTGTATTATTCTAAGAAAAAAATAAAATTTAATTTTCTAAAAAAATCTCAAAACAACGCAAAACTTTACTCGAAATAAGACTTTCTTTTGTTTCTTCAAAAGCATTTTACCAAGTTTTTCAGGATTTACTACACAACTAATACCAAAAACAGCATTTGTCAAAACAATATTTTTTATGCTTCTGTGCCATTATTTTTCAGAGTATTAATAAAAAAAATTTGTTACTGTGATTAAAATATGGAAATGTTTTTTACATCAAAATATAGCATAATTCCTAAAAAATATAAGAAAAAACTTAATTGATTATTTATCACATAAAAAAATTACAGTAACAAAAATGAAAATAAAAAAAATTTTTTTTTAACAAATTTGAAGAAAAAAACATAATTTTATGCAAAAAATTTATACTTTTGCAATTATAATCACTATATTTTTATCGATTCAAATTGACAAATCTATTAAAAAATATTAGATTACGCCGAAAAAAACGTAAAACTAATGATATTACTACCAATATTGCAGTCATCGGAGGTGGTAGCTGGGCAACTGCTCTGGTAAAAATGCTCTCAGAAAATAACACGATGATTCATTGGTGGATGCGCGACAAACAAGCCGTCAAACATATCCAAAAATATCATCATAATCCTGCTTATTTGAGTGGAGTAACGATAAATAAACGAAAAGTAAAAGCAACTATGGATTTGAAAGAGGCTGTGAAAAATGCTGAATTTGTTCTGATTGTGGTGCCTGCTGCTTTTGTGGAAGATGCTTTAAAGCCATTGACTGCCGATGATTTGAAAGGAAAAATAGTTATTTCTGCTGTAAAAGGCATTATTCCCGAAAAAAATTGGCTCGTAACCGAATTTATAGAAAAAACTTATCAAGTTCCCAAAGGAAAAATTGGCGTGGTTGCGGGTCCGTGTCATGCGGAAGAAGTCGCTTTAGAAAAACAATCTTATTTAACGATTGCGTCTGATGATTCGTTTACAGCCGAAAAAATTGCTCATCTTTTGGCTTGTCGATTTATTAAAACTTTTTTGAATGATGATTTATTGGGCGTAGAATATGCCGCAGTTATCAAAAATATTATTGCTTTAGCGTGTGGAATTTGTCACGGACTAAATTATGGTGATAATTTTCAAGCCGTTTTAGTAACGAACTCGATGCTCGAAATTGAACGTTTTGTAGATAAAATTGCCCCACAAAAACGCAACTTAAATACTTCTGCTTATTTGGGTGATTTGTTGGTAACTGCTTATTCGCAATTTAGTCGAAATAGAACTTTTGGTAATATGATTGGGCGCGGATATAACGTAAAATCTGCCCAAATGGAAATGAATATGATTGCAGAAGGTTATTATGCGGTGCGTTGTATTTATGAAATTAATAAAAAATTGCAAGTAAAAATGCCGATTGTTGATGCAGTTTATCGTATTTTGTATGATAGAGCATTACCCACCGCAGAAATAAGACAATTAGCGGATTTATTATCTTGATAGATAAATAATTTTTTTACTTGGAGTTTGTCAAGTCTTCGATATTGACAACTCCAAGTAAAAAAAATTTGAGAATAAAAAAACATACTGAATAAAAAATAAATCGTAGAAAAATAAACCTAACATTCTGCCACAATCACAGGAATATTGATTGCTAAACCTCCTTCTGCTGTTTCTTTGTATTTATAATTCATATCCAAAGCCGTTGTCCACATCGTTTTTACGATAGCATCTAACGAAACTTTGGCTGCTTTTGGGTCGCTTTCTAACGATAAATTAGCCGCTGTAATTGCCTTGACCGCTCCCATCGAATTGCGTTCTATACAAGGAATTTGCACCAAACCACCGATTGGGTCGCAAGTTAAACCTAAATGATGTTCCATAGCAATTTCTGCTGCCATCAAAGATTGTTCAGGCGTTGCCCCCCAACATTCTGCCAAAGCACCTGCTGCCATTGCCGAAGAAACGCCTATTTCTGCCTGACAACCGCCCATCGCAGCCGAAATAGTAGAACCTTTTTTGAAAATACAACCAATTTCGGAGGCGGTCAATAAAAAATGAATAATATCTTCGTCTTTTACGTTGGGAGTAAAACAAATATAATAAGCCAAAACCGCAGGAATTACGCCCGCAGCCCCATTCGTGGGAGCAGTAACTACACGCCCAAAGGCTGCATTTTCTTCGTTTACCGCCAACGCAAAACAACTTACCCAACGCAAAATAGAGTTAAAATCTGCTTTATGTGTGCCAATATGTCTAAACCAATCATCAGCATTTGAAAAATTGGTATTGCCTTCTCCTAATAAATTGTGGTTAATTTTTTTGGCACGCCTAATTACTTGCAATCCGCCCGGCAAAATACCATCTATATATGCCCCTTTAAAAATACATTCTTTCATTGCTTTCCAGATGTTCAAAACGCCATTTTTGACCGCATCTATATCTCGCCAAGTCAATTCATTTTCCAATACAATTTCCCAAATAAGTTTTTTTTCTGTGGCGGTATATTTCAATAAATCTTCTGCTTTTTGGATAGGAAAAGGCAAATCGACCAATTTATTATCTTGATTGCTGGTTTCTCCTTCTTTGGTTACAAAACCACCACCGATAGAATAATAAGTTTCAGAAAATTGCTCCTCATTTGCGAGTGTAATGGTGAGTGTCATAGCGTTTGGGTGCGCAGGAAGAGATTTTTGGAAGTAAAAAACCAAATCAGATTCATATACAAAAGACAACGAAAAGGTTCCTGCGACTTGTAACGTTTGATTTTTTTTGATAAAATCAATTTTTTCATTGATTTTAGAAGTGTCAGTTGTAACAGGGTCTTCGCCTATTAATCCCATCAAAACAGCAATATCAGTACCGTGTCCTTTGCCTGTTTTTGCCAATGATCCATATAAAAATACCTGTATTTTTTGAATTTCATTGAGTTGATATTTTTTTTGGAAAGATGCCAAAAAATATTGTGCGGCACGCCAAGGTCCCATCGTATGCGAACTCGAAGGTCCTACGCCAATTTTAAAAATATCAAATATGCTTAAAGTTTCTTTGATGTCTGTTTTCATAGATATAAAAAAATAGGGTGAAATATTGATACAATATATTTAATTCGTTTACGCAAACGATTTCAATATAAAATTTTAGTGCAAATATTATATTTTTTTTGGAATATAAAAAAAAATATCCTCAAAAAAATATAAAATATTTAAAAGAATTGAATTATTATTTTTAATTTTGAAGAGAGAGAAATTTTGTTACTGTAATTTTTCGTATGGTAAACAAATAATAGGAGGTTTACTTGTAATTTTATGCAAATAAATTGATTTTATTTGTTAAAAAGTTATGATTATTTGTTACTGTAATTAAAAGTGTGTAAAATAATTTGGTTATTTTTTCGTTTGTTAGTTATCCACAAAACAATTATAATTATGGCACAAGTAGAATTTAAAATCACAAGAGATAATGGCTCTGTTATT
>JAAFJG010000032.1 GCA_013298075.1 Cytophagales bacterium
CTTAAACCTATCACTTTTGAAGTCTCCCGACTTCGCTATTTGAAGAATAGCAACGTTTTACGACTTTATAATATTTTTTATTTGAAGAAAAGTTATTTATTTTTCGTGCAAATAAATCTATTTTTTGTTGAAAATACAAAAAAGTACTTGTTATTTTGATAAAAAACACTATTTTCTATCAAAATAACAAGATATTTTTCTACGCAACATTACCATTCTTCAAATGGTGAAGTTTGGAAACTTCAAAAGTTGTAGATTTAAGTAACGCTTCGCTTAATACTTAAATCAGTTGGGGAGTTTTTAGATTTTAATATAAACTACTCACCAATATGGGTGACATAGTTGTAAAGGCTATAAAGGCTTAAATTTAGTATAAAAGAATTTTTTGTATTTAAAACATTAATTAAAAATAGATACGACAAATTCCCGTAAGTATTTTTTATTAATTTAACCAAATACTAAATATTTAAAAATATTGAAAATACCTTAATCGTCTTTAAATAGCCTTTTTGTGTTAAATTCAAAATGTCACTCATATTGACTCACCATTAAAACTAATATTAGGGCTATATAAAAAATATCCTGTTCCTGTAGTCGGACAATTTCGCATACTAAAAGGTACTTGCACATTTTTTAAACTCATCTCCATATTATAAATTTCCTGTGGAGTAAGTTTAGTATCTTTACGAATAGTAAAATATAACTCTTTTATCACTCCACTTGTATTTAACCAAAATGAAAGAGTGAATCCAGTTTGTCCATAAAATTCTAATTCTGTTACACGAGCAGGTGTAAATTGATTTTGTATTTTACTTTTTACGAACGACAGACCACCGTCACCTCCAAATAAATCCATACATTCAAAATTTTTGATACTATAGCGACTTTGTGGATGATCCAAAATATTTTGTTGATTTTGTATAATTACATATTTACCACTTATTGAACAACTGTATACATTTCCATTGATAGAAAATGTGCTATTTTGAAATTGATTTTGTCCTTTCGAAGTATAGATAATAGAAAGGAAAAATATAAAAATTATGAGTTTTTTCATTTTGATATAACTACTGACCATTAAATCTAATAATTGGACTATATAAAAAATATCCCGTTCCTGTAATTGGACAATTCCGCATACTAAAAGGTACTTGTATATTTTTTAAACTTGTTTCCATATTATAAATTTCTTGTTGTGTCAACTTAGGATTTTTTCCTAATGAAAAATATAATTCCTTCACTATTCCATTCTTGTCAAGCCAGATAGATAAAACAAATGATGTCTGTCCTTGTAATCTTAATTCTTCTTTACGATTATAAGTAAATGTACTTAGGATTTTTGTTTTTACAAATGACAAACCACCATCACCTCCGAACAAATCCATACATTCAAAATTTTTGATACTATAACGACTTTGAGGGTCATCTAGTATATTTTCTTGATTTTGAATAGTTACACCATCGTTGTTTACCAAACATTTATACACATTTCCATTGATAGAAAATGTGCTATTTTGAAATTGATTTTGTCCTTTCGAGGTATAAATGATAGAAAGGAAAAATATAAAAATTATGAGTTTTTTCATTATGATCTAACTACTCACCATTAAAACTAATATTAGGGCTATATAAAAAATATCCTGTTCCTGTAATTGGACAATTACGCATACTAAAAGGTACTTGTACATTTTTTAAACTCCTCTCCATATTATAAATTTCCTGTGGAGTAAGTTTAGTATCTTTACGAATAGTAAAATATAACTCTTTTATTATTCCACTTGTATTTAACCAAAATGAAAGAGTAAATCCAGTTTGTCCATAAAATTCTAATTCTGTTACACGAGTAGGCGTAAATTGATTTTGTATTTTACTTTTTACGAACGACAGACCACCGTCACCTCCAAATAAATCCATACATTCAAAATTTTTGATACTATAGCGACTTTGTGGATGATCCAAAATATTTTGTTGATTTTGTATAATTACATATTTACCACTTATTGAACAACTGTATACATTTCCATTGGTAGAAAATGTACTATTTTGAAATTGATTTTGTCCTTTCGAAGTATAGATAATAGAAAGGAAAAATATAAAAATTATGAGTTTTTTCATTTTAATATAAACTACTCACCATTAAAACCAATAATTGGGCTATACAAAAAATACCCTGTTCCTGTAGTTGGACAATTACGCATGCTAAAAGGTACTTGTACATTTTTTAAACTCATTTCCATATTATAAATTTCTTCCTGAGTTAATTTTGAATTTTTTCCTATCTTAAAGTACAATTCTTTTACTATTCCGTTTTTGCTTAACCAAATAGACAATACAAAACCTGTTTCTCCATACAAATCTAATTCTGTTACACGAGAGATAGTGAATGAAGTTAGAATTTTTGTTTTTACAAATGATAAACCACCATCACCTCCGAACAAATCCATACATTCGATATCTTTGATACTATAACGGCTTTGCGGGTGATCCAACGCGTTTTGTTGATTTTGTATGATTATATAATCAGTATAATGCAAGCAAGTATATACATTTCCATTGATAGAAAATGTGCTATTTTGAAATTGATTTTGTCCTTTCGAGGTATAAATGATAGAAAGGAAAAATATAAAAATTATGAGTTTTTTCATTGTATATTTTTTTTATATGAATAAAAGAATTAATGTGTTCCATTATTAGGATTACAACCTGAGTTCGGTTTATTAGCAAGTTCTATCATTTTGAGAAATGCTTTCGGTGGTTTACCAGTTATAATAGTTGAAGTAGGATATGATTGACCTACATCCCCACTCTTAAACTCGCTCATAAATTGATCCCACTTAGTCTGATTTATATTTGTCGGGTATGTAGTTTTATTGTTTGACATTTCGGTACTATTGATCCAATCATTAAAAGGCTGATTTGTTTTTTGATTAAATGTAAAATCTGCATAACCAAATGGACTTTTATTTTGTTGGGTAGGTAAATAAAATTTATTGATAAAATCAGTAAAAAAATAGGCTTCGAATTCTACGTTTATTTTTCCTTGTCCTGATACAACAGGTGGTTCATACATACTTTCGCCGATATTTTTTTGAAAAATATGAAATAATTCGTGGGTTAAATTTTCTGTACCTCTCGTACTACCATTGAAACTATTTTTACCAAATATTATTTTAGAGCCATTAACAGCCATAGCACCTGCCTCCATATTTGGGTCTGCTCCCATTTGTATTTTTAAACCTTTATCAGTAAAATACTTAATCATCACTCTAAACAAGCAACTTTTTTCGTGCATTTTTTTAAAATCTCTATCAATTATTTTCCATTCATCATCAGTCATTGCTTTTTGAGTACTTCCACTTTTAGGCTTGAATTTATCATCAACTATTGCTTTTAATTTAGGGTCTAAATCATTGGGGATATTTGCATCTGTTTCTTCCTCACATCCTCCTCCTGTATTATCATTCAAAGTTCCATTACAGCCATTGAGTGGTGCATCTTCGCAAAAAACACGATGATTATCTAAAGGCAGTTTTGGCGGTTGGGTACAATCCTCATCTTGTCTTCTTATATCTCCAGCAGGACCGCCACCGCCGCCGCCACCTGTCCCATTCCAAGGGTTAGTTGATCCGTCTGATGGAGGTGGATTAGACCCACTCGGACCTGTACCACCTGAATGTCCGCCACCACTGCCGCCACCGCCGCCACCATCGCAACCAGCCGCTACATTAATTAAGGGAGTTTGACGTACCGTAGTTCTTCCATTTTCACAAATATAAGTTATTGTTAATATACACGCTATAAAATCCATACTCATACCTTGGGCGGGGCATCTTTCAGAGCTCGATATGACATTATTATAATTTAACTTAGTTGTATCACTTGGATTTTCTTTATTAGATATTAAAATAATAAATTTTTGGGTAGGCATATTGCCTGCATAATATTGAGCAGGAATATTATCTTTTTCCGTTTTTAAAAATTCCTTATTACCTATCATTTCAAAAGTTTTAGTTTCTATTACGCTATCACGTGCATCTAAACGCACTACATAACGTTTTACGTAACCTATACGCTCTGAATAAACATAAGATTCTTTGTTATAAACAGGATAAGAAATAATGGTTTGTTGATTAGGTAAAGTTCTAATGATTCCTTTTTCAAATTGTGGATAATCTTGATTTTTCTCTTCCAAAGTACTTTTATTCTGTCCTTTTCGTTTAAAATAGTGTTCTCTTACTTTCTCTAATAAGTTGCCATTAGAACGATTTGGAGCAACTTCTTCCTTTTGTACTCTACAACCATAGAATAAAAAAGTAGTGAACAACAAGAAAACGCCAATTATTTTAACAAATAATCGAGGGTAAAATTTAAACATTTTTTGCATAAAAAATGAGATTATAAATGAAACAATAGTTTTAACGATGCAAAGGTAAAAGCCTTTTTCTTTAAATGCAAATAAAATGTTAATTTTTTTATTTCTTGGTATATTTTCTTTTTTTTGGTTTACAAATAGAAATTTACACCTATTTTTTATCTTAAAATAACGCTAATTCTACAATTTTTTGTAATTTATTTTTATTTTAGAATACATACTCAATAAAAAAACTTATCTTTGCAATTCTATCACTCTTTAATTATCATTTTATACTCTTGGAACGTTTCAAAATATTGCTTTCTGCCTCGCCTTGGTGGATATTTATATGTGTTTTAATAGGTTTTTTATATGCTTATTTTTTATACAACCAATCAAATTTTTCAAAACCAATTCATAAATATGGATTAGCAAGTTTGCGTTTTAGTACGGTTACTATTATTTGCTTACTTTTATTCTTAAATCCGTATTGGAGACAAATTACCAATAAGGAAGAAAAACCGATTGTAGTGATTGCTGTCGATAATTCCCAATCTATCAGCCTAACCAATGACACTACACAATTAAGAAATTATTATAAAAGTTTGGATAATTTGACAAAAGAATTAGAAAAACAAGAAGTAGAAACGGAATGGTATAATTTGACTAATAATTCGTTTCAATTACCAAAATTTGATTGGAACGTCCCAAGCACAGATTTGAATCAATTATTAACCAAAATTCAAAATAATTACGAAAATAGAAATATCGATAAAGTAATTTTACTTTCTGACGGAATTATCAATCAAGGTGCTTCGCCTGCGTTCAATGTGTGGAGATTTCCTATTTTAACGCTTGGTTTGGGAGATACAACTGCCAAAAAAGATTTAAAAATTCAATCTATTTTAGCCAATAAAATTGCTTATTTGGGCAATGAATTTCCAATCAGTGCAGAAATTGAAAATGTAGGTTTTCCCAATCGAACTATAAATGTGGCTTTGAGTGAAAATGGCAATGTAATTAGTCAAAAAACGATTAGTTTTAATCAAGATAATGACATTAAACAAGTTAGTTTTTATGCTCAGGCAAAACAAAAAGGCATTAGAAATTATACGATTTCGATTCAAAATTTAGAAGGCGAATTTACGTATCAAAACAATGTTCGTGATGTATATGTGGAAGTGATTGATGGCAAAGAAAAAATATTGATTGTGGCGGCTGTGCCTCACCCAGACATAAAAGCCTTGCGTGCTTCGTTAGAAAAAAATGAAAATTATGACGTAGATATTTTTATTCCAAATATTCATCAACGCAAACAAGAAAGATATGATTTGGTAATTTATCATCAAATTCCTAATATCAATGGCATAGGAAATGAAGTATTAAATGCGTTTCCTGAATCGTCAAAATGGTTTATTGTAGGTGGACAAACCGACTTAAATCAACTCAATACGCTCAATAAATCAATCAAAATTTTAGGAAGACAAGGACGAACTGACCAAGTTACGCCTGTTTTTAATCGTAATTTTTCGAGATTTGGATTAGAGAATACGAAGATGAATAAAGTCGATAAATTGCCACCTGTTACAGTTCCTTTTGGTGATTATGCGTTAGGAAATGGCGTTGATGTGGTACTTTCGCAACGCATAGGCAACACGTCTACGAGCAAACCTTTGTTGGTTTTAGATGGCAATAATTCACCAAGAACGGCTATTTTGACTGCGGAAGGCATTTGGCAATGGCGTTTAGAAGAATTTGCTTTAGAAAATAGTCACGAAAGTTTTGATGATTTGATAAGTAAAACAGCCCAATTTTTGTCTACCAAAGATGATAAAAGAAAGTTGAGAGTTTATCCGATTAATAATGAATTTTATGATTATGAAAAAGTAGTTTTCGAATCTGAAATTTACAATGATTTATACGAAAGAATATACGACCAAAAAATAAATTTGACTTTGACAGATACCGAAGGAAAAACAAGAACCTATAATTTTACTTCGGCAGAAGGCAATACTCGTTTTGAAATTTCGGGTTTGCCCAAAGGTATTTATAATTATAATGCAACGGCTCAAATCAGAGGAAAAAATGAACAATCTACAGGACAATTTAGCATCAAATCTTTACAATTAGAGGCTTTGACAATGACTGCAGACCATAATTTATTGAAACAATTAGCACAAAAAACGAATGGAAAATTTTATTTACCTTCGCAATTAGAAACTTTGAAAAAAGATGTGTTGAATAATAGAAAACCAAATTTATTACATTCATCTGAAGAAATTTCTGAGATGATTAACCTAAAATGGATTTTCTTTTTACTCTTAATTTTATTGACAGCAGAATGGGGAATTAGAAAATATCAAGGAAGTTATTAAATAAAAGAATTTTCATCTTAAAAATTTTGTTTTGTTCCCTCACCTTTGGGGAGGGTTAGGGTGGGGCTTTTAAATAATGAAAATCACTAAAACTTTTTCTTAAAAAAAGATGCCCCACCCCTGCCCTCCCCAGTGGTGAGGGAGTTTTTTTATTATATAATTTTCAATAAAATCAGATGAAAATATTATTTTTGAATACTTTTGAAAAATATGGTGGAGCGGCAATGGCTTGTTATCGTTTGTATCAATCTTTGAAAAAAAATACAAAGGCAACTTATAATTTATTGGTCAGTGATATTGATAAAAATAATGAGCATACGAATACCATTAACCCAAATTATATTTCGCAAAAAATACAAAAATTAAAATTTATTACTGAAAGAGTGAGTTATTGGGCATATATGAAAAATAAAAACTTTAAATATGCTTTTTCACCTGCGAATATTGGGCAATCCATTACAACACATTCTTTGGTAAAACAAGCCGATATTTTACATCTACATTGGATAAATTTTGGTTTTATATCTTTGAAAGAATTAGAAAAAATTTGTCAATCTGATAAAAAAATTGTTTGGACAATGCACGATATGTGGGCATTTACAGGCGGTTGTCATTATGTAGGTGCGTGTACGAATTTTGAAAAAAGTTGTGGAAATTGTCAATTTCTCAAAAAACCTTCCCCAAAAGATTGGTCTTTTCAAATATTTGAAAGAAAAAAAGAAATCATTAAAAATAAAAAAATTACTTTTATTGGTTCGAGTAATTGGATAACAGAAGAAGCAAAAAAAAGCGGTTTATTCAACGAAAATCATCAATTTTTTCATATTCCAACGCCTATCGATACCGATATTTTTTTGCCATTAGACAAAGAAAATCTAAGAAAAGAAATGAATTTGCCTGCTCATCAATTTTTTCTTTTGTTTGGTGCGATGAATATTGCGGACACACGCAAAGGCTTTCATTTATTGTTAAAAGCGTTAGAAATTTTGGCTGCAAAAAACAAAAATTTGCCTTTACATTTACTGATTTTTGGAAAATCTACGCCTGAAATGTTAGAAAAATTACCTTTTGCTTATACAAATTTGGGTATTTTAAAAGGTGATATAGAAATTCAAAAAGCCTATAATTTGGCACATAGTTTTGTGTTGCCTTCTTTGGAAGATAATTTACCCAATACCATTTTAGAAAGTTTGGCTTGTGGTACGCCAAGTTTGAGTTTTAATTTGGGAGGAATGCCTGAAATGATTGATAATGAGCTAAATGGCTTGATTACGAGAGAAAATACAGCCGAAAATTTAGCACAAAATATCGAAAAAATGATAGATTTTTGGTTAAATCAGTCTGATTTTTTTCATTTATTACAAGACAATGCACGCAAAAAAGCACTCACAGAATACAGCGAAAAAGTAATTGCAGAAAAGTATTTTTTGAAATATGAAATGTAATAATGAACAAATACGTATTCAAAGTAAATTTTTTTATGTTTTTTTAAGAAGAAAATCTTTGAAAATCGAGTAAATCAATCTTTGAAAATCGAGTAAATCAGGTAAATCTTGGTAAATAATCATCTTCCATCTTCTGCTGCATTTTCATTCGATTTAACAGGCAAAATAATATCTTCTTTGTCAAAAGTTTCCAATAAAATCTCTATCAAAAAAAACATTTTTTCTGATTGAGGTTTTTTAAATAATCGATTTTGTTCCGCCTCAAGATTGATTTGAGATTGTAGAATAATATTTTGAATTTCAATTTCCCATTGACTAATTTTAGGTTTTAATTTTGCTAAATGTATTTGCCAATTTTTTTCATATTTTTGGGCTAATTTATCTGCTTCTAACCCATGTAGTTTATCATCTTTTTGTAAATTATCCCAAATATCCATTATATTAGGCGTATTTTCGGGATCGAGTGTGAGCCATTTCTTTTTTTCTATTTGATATTTTTTTCTATTTTGTGCTAATGCTGTCCATTTTTCGTAGTCTTGTTTTGAGAACTTTTTTAGTAATTCTGTTCTTTCATTTTTGAGAATAGGAAATATATTTTCTTGCGAATATTTATTTATTTTTTTGATGATAAGCAACGTATTTGAGTTATTTTCTTGCCCAAATACACATAAAATTTGACTCCAAAAAACAAATAAAGCAACCAATTTTACGAACATAATTTTAAGTAAATTAAATTTTAGAAATGATTTATTGTGCAAATATACGCATAAAAAATAAATAAATAAAAATTAATTTTTTTGTGGTTTTATGGATTTGCTTTTTTTGGTTCTTAGGAAATCTGTGCGGAAAAAAAATTTTTTCAAATGTATTTTTTGAATTGCCTCCAGATTTATCTGGAGGATAATAAAAAAATTCAATTCTTGGTTTTAGCCAAAATCTCCGCACTTTTCAAATTAGAGTTTTTTAAATAAATGCCATTTCTATTCATACAGAAGAAAATTATATCCGCAATAATTTCCCATGAACCAAATATTTTTTCCATAGCTTTCAAGAAATAATAAAATATTTTTCAGTAATTATACCATAATTTGATGTAAAAAACATTTCCACACTTTTAATTACAATAACAAATAACTTAGAAAAAACAGACTATAAAAAAATAAATTTAATATATATTTTGGTTATTGCTGTGCCAAAATATATAAAAACTATCAATTAATGCAATCGTTTGCAATAAATCTTACATCTGACTTCCCTCACTACTTTTTTAGTTTAGAATTTTTGTTAAAATAAAATTTATCAAATGATTTTGCCAATAAACTCTCAAATTTTAATGATAATACTCATTTTTAAAAATAGGGTCTGGAAAGTTCGTTGATGATATTAGTTATCAAATACCTTGAAGATGGTCATTTGGGGTGGATAATTAAGTTATGAAAATTAGGATAATTATTTTCTCATATTTTACTTAAAAACTATCCTTTCCTATACCTTTTGGTATAATTTTAATTTTATGTATTCCCTGAATTATTGAATTTATATTATGAATATCCATTTTTTCAACCCCATATAAATTTTTTACGTGTTGTTCTTCTTCTTGAAAATTAAAAATACTTGGATAACTCGCATTGTGCATCTTTAATACATATTTTATTGTGTCGGAATTTTTTTTATCTTTCACTTGTTCAGAAAAACTTCTTTCAACTAATATATAGGTTATTTGTTTTCTTTTATTTTTATTATTTGATGGGACATTGATTTTATACTTAGAATATGGAAAATCATTGTTAGCCTCCATTCCATTAAATAAATTAGGATTAAAATTAAAAATTCTTTTTATGGTTTCGAATTGTATTTCTATTTTTCTCTTTACTTTATCAGGTTCGTTATTCATTGTTTTTAAAACAGCATAACCTTTTGACAAAATATCAAAATAAGTATCTTCTGGTATATATTTAGTGATATTAGTAAATCCCGGATTTATTCCTCCTTGTGCTATGGAGGTAATTACTATTTTATTGTAAACGTCAACATTTATGGCTCTTAATTCTTCTAACCCGTTTACAACTTTATCTTCATATTCTACATCTTCTCCCTGATCATTCATTCTAAATCTATTGCCATAAACCTGTGAATCCCAGATTAGATTTTCGTCCTTGTCATATTTTTTAGGCAATTTTACTTCTTCATCTACTATAAGATGTTTTAAAAAATAATTATTGGGGTATTCTTTTTTTAAATCTATTAATTTTTTCACAAGGTCTCTTGCTATTACTCCTGTAACAAAAACATTTAGTTTTTCTTCTGTTGAATTATATTGTTTTTTTAATCCTTCCACCAAAATAAAATTAATAAATCCATTATCAACCGCTTGTCTTACTCTTTCTTTTTCAAATCGATCGTTTTTATTTTGTGTCATTTGTATTTTAATATTATCTAATATTTGTTTATACTCTTCAGATTGGGTTATAAAAATACAACCTATTCCCTTCATTGTTTTCTTTTGGTATTCTACAAGAGAATTTATATGAGACGGCACTGTTTTACTATTTTGAATATTACTTTTTTTATCCAATAATATTTGTAAAGAGTTTATACTTTTACCAATTCCTTTTGTATCAGGAGAATTTATACTTATTTTATCTTTAAGTGTCTGAGCAAGAGATTTTAGTTCAAAAAATGTTTTTGCTATCAGCCTTGTTGTTGGATTCGATTCGTTATTAAATTCTTGTTTTAATGCATACAATACACTTACATATTCAATATATCCCGAATTTCTATTAAATGATGAGGGCGTTTCATTCCTATACAAAGACGTTAATTTTTCTTCCCTATTTAATATTTTTTTTATTACATCACTTCTCATAATTTTTATGACATTAGTAAATGGTATTCCCATCATTAACATTGTGCAGATAACTTCATTAGTTATTAACGACCCATTCATATATAAAACAAATGGATCTTTAATAGCACCTATGTTGCCTGACATCATACATGAGAGATTATCCATAATTAACATACCCGTAAGGTCTTTTGCTTTATCAAACTTGATAATAGGTGTACCATAATTATCTTTTTGAATTATTGACTCAAAAATTTCAAATGCAGTCCCTTTAAATATATCATTCGAATAATTTTTAAATACATCACTTATCTTTATAAACCACCCCTCTCTTTGTGCGTTTTGTAGAGCCGTAATAAACACCGCTATTTGACCTACGCCTAATGTACTATTGACGTAATCTATTTTTTTACGAGCATTAACCTCAAGATTTAATACTTGACTTTTCGTCATTGTATCAGCCTTTTTAATTTCTGTCTGTAAATCTTCATTTTTACTAATAAAAAAATCATCTGTCGGTAAAAAGTTATAAACTTTAAAATCATCACTAAGCATACGAGCCACAAACACTTCAAGTATTTCATTTTGATAATAAGATAAAGGTTTAGGAGAACCAAGAGATTTATATTCACCATCTAATATTTGCTTTTTGGTTTTATTATATTCCATATTGTAAATTTTATTGGCTACATTTTGGACTATATCTTTTGCTTTTTCCTCTGTAGTTCTTTTATCGTTTTTATCTTCTTGTTTAGGGTTTATTGCGTCTTCAATTTGAGATTTAATATTATTTACAAATGCCTTTTCTTCTGGCATAATAGCACTTAATTCTTGAATATAACTATCAGGGTCTGATAAATCTAATGTTTCAGGACCAGACGATAATTTATCTACATCAATTTTTACTTTTTTCAATAATTTCTTGACTTTCTTTTTATTTTCACCCCAATATTCCTCTTGTAAAGTTTCTTGTGATGCTTTAGTCATACTCATAATAATACCATCTTTTGTGATATGAACATTATTCAAATAAATATTAAAACTATCAATATCAAAATCAGAGCCTGACACTGCGACGATTTCTTTAAATAGCACTATATACTTATTTATGGGGTGTAAAAACTCTTTAATTCTTACAACACTACTACTACTTGTTAATTGGGAAGGAATCCTATAACCAACGGTGGTAATAATCTTTAAAAACTCTTTTTGCTCTTCTGTTAAAGACCCTTCTTGGTCTTTTTCTACCATGTCTAATATAGACGCTATTTCTTCATTTATCGCTTCAAGAGGGTCTTTTAGGTCTTCTTCTTTTTTAAGTCCATCACGCTTATTTATTCTTTCCGCTAAGGCTTCAGCGTAGCGTATTAGTTTTTCTGGTAATGGTATTGCTACTTCTGCTGGTAAAAACTTACCTTTTGGAGTAGTCCTATAAAATTTTAGATAGTCTATATCTTTAAAATAATCAACGGCTGATACTTGTGCTAACTTCTCTCCTGATCTTTTCTCTTTTATTATTTTTTTATCGACCATCCCTGTTATTGCTGACTCTAATTTATCTTTTACTGCAAGTAAGTCTATTTTGTAGCCTAATTCTTTCATTTTTAAAAGACTTATTCTTGCGTTATCGCTAAGATCTTTATCTTCTGCTATGTCATTGTATATAGTCTGAAATAAAGCGTCTTTGTCAGCAATAGTAAAGTCATCACCATTTTCAAACAACCCAAGAGCCTCTTTAACGTCATTCCAACCACGTCTTATTATTTCTTCTTTGGCGTTGTTAAACCTGTTATAATCTTGAGTTCTACCACTTGAATTATTGGTATCTTCACTGTGAAAATTAGTCCAAGCAATTTTGTTAGGCTGTGTTCCCGCTATAATTTTCCCTTTGTAATCTCCCGACTGCACTTGCTGCTCTCCAAATAAGCCCCAATCAATGACAGCGTCAAGAGTGGTTTGCCCGTCTTCTGTTTTAGTTTCATAATTACTAAAATCAGGGAATTTCATTGCTTCACTTGAGCCATAAAAAGCGTACCCCTCTGTGATAAACAATCTATCAAGTTTCGCTTTTAATGGTGACTTTGCTGCTTCACCCCAAATTGGAATATGAATCATGGCGGAGGTCTTTAAGTTCCCCATTCTTTGCATTTCGTTGGTTTTGTCAGCGTTGATACTACCAATATATTGTGGTTTTTGTGATGCAATCCCCGTAAATGACCCTTGAATCTTTCGTAAAATTCTAAGAGGGAGTGGCTTCTTTGATCTGTAGTGATATTCTACGTCCTGAAATAAGTTCTCGTCTTGCTTTGTCCAATTACCATGCTCAAGTTTAAAGTGCCTATAAGCGTCATAAGACATGTACCCTTGAGCATCGGATAATTTCATTCCTTTGTAAGCCCCTTCTACTTTGGCTTTGATAATTGCTTTGTTCTTGGCTTTTTGTTCAGGGTCTTTAATATTAGCATTTACCACTTTTTCAAACATTTCTGCTATGGTATTTATCAAAGACTCGTCAGAATCAGTCTCTGGCTCTTTGTAGATTTTTATCTTGGCGAACTTGCTAAAAGTAGGGTCAGTACTTTTTACTCCTCTATGTGTCCTAAAGTACCTCTTTTTGTGCCAACTTTCGCTTAATTCCCCTATTTTAACCAAGTAATTAAGTTCCAAGTATAATTTTTCGTCACTTCTTGGCATAGTTTTACTTGAGGTAGGAATAGAAAGACGCTTAAAAAAGGCTTTTGTGTCTGATAATTCCATCGAGTTTATACCTGCGATAAGTGCCGATTCATATTTCATGACGAAGTTTATATGAACAAGCATTTTTAAAAGAGGTCTTATTTGAGAGGCTTCTCCCCCGTCATCTGTTAGAAAAGCACCATTCATTGACAAAGTGGTTTCCCCTCCTGCTTGAGTAATAACTTTTTTTTCTATTAGTTTTTGTTGAAGATTATCGACACTATCTTCTAAAAACATTTTAAATTTCTCTTTTGGCGTTCTATTTTTAAAATTTGAGTCAGTATATTGCTCGTCAATAGTCTCAAGAATCCCTTTGAATTTTGTTTTATGAGAAGCAAAGTTTGCCTTAGTTTTATATTCTAACTCTCCTTTTAAAGCCTCTTCAAACCAAGTATCTCGTGCTTGATGAAGTTTATATCGTGATGCAAATTCAAGATCATCTAAATCTAATTCATCTTCAGGTAAACGTCCTAGATTATTGATATTATCATTCCACGTCATTTTCATCATAAATTCAAGACTTCTATTTGCGGCTCTTGGAAAAGGAATATAACCATTCATGACAAGATCCATACTTGCTCTTAATAAGTCTGTTTCATTTATGTCACTAAATGTCACACCTTCAGCCCCACGTTTAACTCCTTGCATTAAATCTACCTCATACTTGGTGCCATATTTCATAGCACTCTCTAAACTATGGTTACGATATGTGACTTTTCCATTCTCATCCACAGTCATAAACATAGGGTTGTAATAAATATCGGGGATTTTAAGTTTTAAGAGGTCTAATCTTTTCTTTTCTCTAAGTGCCACATTAGGCTCCATCTGATATGTCGTTACCCCATTATCTTCTTTATATGTGCCTTTTTCTACCACGTGGTTTAGCATTGCTACTCTTTGTGATAGGAAATTATTCAAAGTTAAGGCATAGGCTTTTTTACTGTCAAAAGTGTTGACGGTGTGATTTACGGCGTGTTTGCTAAAAGGGACAATTTCTCGTGCTATATTTTTAAGTTCAGAGTAAATATTATATTCTCCTGTGGTATATTGCTCCGCTTTATTATAAATATTTACTGACTTAAAGTTTAAACCTTTTTTTATTACTTTTCCATTTTTAGTATTATCTCTTGGTATTACTTCTGTGATTCTTGTAAAAATCTCTTGTATTTTAGTCAAAGCGTTGAAAGCATCTTGATTAAGTATAGGATAATTTAAAGGAGATAAACTTGACCCTTGTTCTTCTGCTTTCTTTCTTTCCATCAATCTATTGTGTTCTTTTACTAACACAGCAGGTAGAGTTATACCTAACATTTCAAAATCAGAAGGAATTGGGGTATAAAAAACATTATAAGCAGGCAAATTAATGTTTTCATCTTCTTTTAAATTAGAAGTTTTATAGAGATAATTACTCGCATATTCTGACAATAGTAACTCTACTTTAGTGTCGGCTGATTGATTAACTATCTCTGATTCTACGGCTCCTTTTCCTTTAAGAGTCAAAAACGTCATATTATAACGAGCAAGACTAAAATGAGAAGCAAAACTTGTTCTAATGATGTTATCATTGAAGTTAAAAGGAATTTCATAAGTACTACGTTCTAATTGGTTGATTAAACTATAAAACCACGGTTGATCACTTAAATCACGTTTCATTTTCCATATCATCTCTGTTAAGTCATTGGGCATATTAGACAAGGCTTGTCCAATTCTATTTGCTACTTCATTGTAGTCAGCATATATAGGTGATCCTAATTCATTTCGCTCCCCTGTCTTTAAAGTTGATAGTAATATTTTCACAGCACGAGGAATCCTATTTTTACTATCACTAAAGATACTTTCTTGAAAAGCACTACCTTTACCTCCTGTGTTTTCCTCGTTTATTTCTATGTCTTCTTCAAGTGCTTCTTGTCTTTGTTTTTCTTTTTTCATCTCACTTTCCTCAAAAGATATTTGCATTTTTTTCAGGTATTTTTGGTGAAAATCACGAATTTTCCCTTCTGCTTCTCCAGTTGCGTCAAATGATATATTATTAGGATTATATAAAAGTTGATAGAACTTTTCAAATCTTTCTTTCTTAGAAGGGTCTGATGTTTGCTCATATTTATCTAATATATTATTATTTAACTGTGCTTTTACTGATTCTGCAATTTTATAATAAGTAAATATTTCAGTTCTATCAAAAGCATCTAATATTCCCATATAAAGCATTTTCTCCATAAACAAGGTATGATAAGACTCCATAAACAAATGGGTATCTTCAGGAGGATAACTATATTCTTTTTCAGTACCATCTTCATACTCAACTATTAAATCATTAAACCTACTATCAAAACTATTACTAATAGCATGACTACTAATATTAAAAGTTTTATTCTTTATTTTAGAACAAATACTATCAATATTATCTCCCACAAAGAGCCACTTTAAAAACTTTATAATCTTATCAAAAATAGAGTGTCCTTTATCTTCGGCAAGCATATATTCACGAAAATCCTCCGCTAATTTTTCTTCTGCTTCTAAATCGGAATATTTCTGACCGTCTTTTTGTCGCACCTCGGTATAGAGTTTTTGACGTTCTTTTTCATTGAGAGTCATTTGCGACACGACGTGAAAAGCCTCGTGATAAACGGTGCCTTTACTTGCTAAATCACTTATTATCACTTGTCCTTGTCTATTCAGATGTCCGAAGGCATTACTATTGACAAGCCCTTGTATCACACTAAATTCGACATTAGGGAACTTATTTTTAAACCAAGATTCTGCTTCTTGAAAGTTTTCCTGTTCTTTTTGAGTGATTTCCTTTAAATTCCATTTATCGCCTTTGTTATTATATATCACTACTTCGTTGTCTTCCATAACAAAGAGAGGGAGACTTTCATCTCCCTTCCAATCTTTGAAATTAGAAGTTTCCATTAAATTCCCCACGTAATACATGCTATCGATACCATAGCGATTAAGTATCGCATTGTATATGGGAAGATTTTTATTGAAACAATTCATTTTATTTATGATAAATTACAGTCTTTTTTCTGTTGCTCAACTTCTTTCATAGCCTTAACTATTTCTTGTTCTAAAGGAGTAAAAGTACTTTCCATTATGTCTTCTTCTTCCATCTTTTTTCTTACCTTGGTACTTTTTTGAATAGCCTCTTCATTGCTTTGTGGCTCTTTAGTTTCTTTTTTAGGTTTTGCTTTTATTTCTTTTGATGAAATTACAATAGGATTAACTGTTGACATAGGTGTATTATTAACTTCAACACTTTTTGTTGATTCTTGTTTTGTTTCTTCTTGGGCAACTTCATTAACCTTATTGGCTAATTCTTTTTCTATTTTAGATGTTTCAGTCATTTTTTTAATATTTTCGTAAATTTTTATTAGACAAATTATGCGGTTTCAATCTCGTTGCAAATATATTATATTTTTTTGAAAAAAATGTATATAGAATGAATTTATTTCAAATAATTAATTTCTTACAATGAATTTGGAATAGGAATAAAAAATTTAGGTATTATTATTAAAATCGGCTTTCCGCACTCCCGTTTCACTTTAGAATATTTACTCAAAAAAATATAAATATTTAAAAAATTACGTATAAAGTATATTTAATTTATCTGACAATTTACTCGATTTATTAATTTTTGTTAAAATAAAATTTATTAGATAGTTTTGCCAATAAACTCTCAAATTTTAATGATAATACTCATTTTTAAAAATAGGGTGCAGAATGTTGAATCTAAATTTATCACATAAAAAACTACAATAATAACTTTTTCGTAACAATAGTAATAAAAATATATCCAAAAAAATAATATATAATTTAGAATAATTCTAAATAGTTAAGTATCTTTAAATTTCTTTGATAAAAATTTGTGTTTTTAATGATTGTGAACGAAATTGCAAGCCAAAAGGAATAATATGCGTCTGCTGTTTTTAATCAAGATACCAAGTTAAAAACTATACCTATATAATCCTTTTAAAAGCCAAATTTTTTTTGTTAGAATAAACAAATAAACAAATAATTTTTGGTGCGTATTTTGAAAGAATATTTTGATAGATTAAAAAAATGTTAAAATTCCTTTAAAAAATTGTAAAGATTAGTTATAAAAATTAAATCGTAAAAATTAAAAAATAAAATAAACTGTTTTCAGATGATTATGCTGACCAATAAAACAAAAAAATCAAAAATCACTCAATATTTGAGAGGTGCTTGCTTGTGTTTGTTAGCTTTCGTTTTCACTTTAAATCTTGCATTTGCACAAGCCGACTCTACTAAAAAAGATGGCGGAGCAGCAGCAGGAGGCGGTGCTGGTGGAGCTGATTTAGAAGTAGGTAAAAGGCTTTGGGAAGGAAACTGTACTTCTTGCCACGGTGTTGGCGCAGATGTAGTAGTTGGTCCTGGCTTGAAAGGTATTTTAGAACGTAGAACTATCGAATGGTTGATTCCTTGGGTAAAAAACTCACAGGCGGTCATCAAAAGCGGTGATAAATATGCCGTTGAATTATTCGCTAAGTTTAATAAATCGGTTATGACAAGTTTTAATTTCAAAGACGAAGAAATTAAAGCTATTTTTGCGTATGTAGATAAGGCAAGTAAAGAAGCACCAAAAGCAGCAGTTAAAGATGTACCACCAGGAACTGAACAACCAACACCATCTGATTCATCAGGTTATTTTAATTTGATGTTAGGGATTTTGGTAGTTGTTTTATTGCTGATATTCTCTGTTTTGTTGGTGATGTTATCAATGGTGAGTAAATTTTTGAAACAAAAAGAAGATTTAAGCATTGAAGATAAAGAAGTTGTCAATCAAAAATTTGATGTATTAAATGTACTCCAAAATCGTGTAGTATTAGGTGGAATGGCATTATTATTTGCGATGTTTGTTTTAAAAACAACTTTAGATGGCATTACAAATATTGGCGTTCAACAAGGATATGCTCCTACACAACCGATTGCATTTTCTCACAAATTGCACGCTGGACAATACGAAATTGATTGCGGATATTGCCACACAGGCGTATATAAAGGAAAATCAGCCACTATTCCATCAGCGAATATTTGTATGAATTGTCATAATTCAATCAAAAGAGGTTCTCCAGAAATTCAAAAAATTTATAAAGCGATTGAAAATAACAAACCAATTGAATGGGTAAGAATACATAATTTACCTGATTTGGCTTATTTCAATCACGCACAACATACAAATGTAGCAGGTTTGGCTTGTGAAAAATGTCACGGCGAAATAAAAGAAATGGAAGTGGTGCAACAAAGAGCGCCATTGACAATGGGTTGGTGTATTAATTGCCATAGACAAACTGTGGTAGAACACGCGAAAGATAACAAATATTACGATAGACTTATAGAGGCGCATGATAAACATCAAAAAGGCACTCCTATGACTGTAGAAAATATTGGTGGTTTAGAATGCTCAAAATGTCATTATTAAAAAATTCCCAACCCCGTTGGGGTTATTTTAAAAAATGGAAGAATTAAACAAAGTATATTGGAGAGGCATCGAAGAACTTACAAATGATGTAGAATTTGTAAAGAATGCCGAAAAAGAATTCGCTCACGATTTGCCTGATAGCAAACAAGGTGAGGAAAACAACAACCGTCGTGATTTCTTAAAATTAATGGGCTTTAGTGTGGCAGCAGCTTCTTTAGTAGCTTGCGAAGCACCTATTAAAAAAGCCATTCCTTTTTTGAATAAACCAGAAAATTTAGACCCAAGTATTCCTAATTATTATGCTTCGACTTTCTTTGAGGCAGGTGATTATGCAAGTATTGTAGTCAAAACAAGAGAAGGACGACCTATCAAAATTGAAGGAAATACATTGTCATCAATCTCAAAAGGAAAAACGAGTGCCAAAGCACAAGCATCTATTTTGAGTTTATATGATGGACAACGTTATCAATCATTTATGCAGAGCAAAAAGGCTGTTAAAATGGCTGACGCAGATAAAACTATCAAAGAAAAATTAAAATCTGCTCAAAATGTACGTATTCTTTCTTCTACTATTATTAGTCCTTCTACAAAGGCTATTGTAAAAGAATTTAAAGAAACGTATGAAAGCACAAAACACGTTACTTATGATAGTCTTTCTCAATATGGATTGACACAGGCACATAAAGAAGGTTTTGGAGTAGATGCGGTGCCGAGTTATGATTTTAGCAAAGCGAAAGTAATTGTAAGTTTTGGTTGTGATTTTTTAGGTACTTGGGTTTCGCCTGTTGAATTTTCAGGACAATATGCTCAAATGCGTAAATTGAATAGCAAAGAACATAAAAATGCTAATATGTCAAAACATTTTCAGTTCGAAGCGAGAATGTCAATGACTGGCGCAAATGCAGATATTCGTGTACCTGTAAAACCTTCGCAAGAAATTACTTTATTGGCAACTTTGTATGATAAAGTAAAAGGAACAGACATAAAGGCAAAAGATGCAAATGTTGAGTTGGCTTTACAAAAAGCAGCCAAAGAATTATTAGAAGCAAAAGGAGAAAGTTTGGTGGTAAGTGGTTCTAATGATGTCAATGCACAAATTTTGGTAGCGGGTATCAATGATATGTTAGGTAATTATGGTAGTACTATTGATATTAACACGCCTTTAAATACGTATCAAGGAAATGATAAAGCGGTAGAGGCTTTGATTGAAGAGATAAAAGGTGGTGGAGTTGATGCGATTATATTTTACGGAGTTAATCCTGTATATGACCATTACAAAGGAGAAGAATTAAAAGCGGCTTTGAGTAAAGTTGGTTTGAAAATTTCTTTTGCCTCTCAACCTGATGAAACTTCTGATTTGTGTGATTTTGTTTGCCCTGATAATCATTATTTGGAATCTTGGGGAGATGCTGAGCCACGAAAAGGACATTATAGTTTAACACAACCTGCTATTACGCCTATTTTTAGTACACGTCAAGCACAAGAAAGTTTATTGGTGTGGGCTGGGAATAATAAACCTTATTATGATTATTTACGTTCTTTTTTGAATAAAGATTTATTTAAAAAACAAAGTAAATATAAAACTTTTGATAATTTCTTCACAGGAATTTTGCATGATGGAATATTAGTTACAACGGGTGCAGCTGCATTAGTAGTAGAAAATAAAGATGATGCGAAAGAAACTGCAGAGAAAAAAGAAGATAAAGAACCGAAAAAAGACGAAAAACCTGTTAAAAAAGCAGGTAAATTTGATGGTGATGCAGATGCAGCAGCAGGGAAATTAAGCGAATATAAAGATGGTGGATTAGAAATAACTACTTATCAAAAATTGGCTATTGGAAATGGTGCAAATGCAAATAATCCTTGGTTACAAGAAATGCCTGACCCAATTACAAAAGCTTGTTGGGCAAATTACGCATCAATGTCGCCTAAAACAGCCAAAGAAAAAGGAGTTTCAAATGGTGATGTAGTAAAAATATCAGCAGGGAAAACAAGTTTCGAAGTGCCTGTTTTATTGCAACCAGGTCAAGCAGACAATACGATTGCGGTAGCTGTGGGATATGGTAGAAAAGTAAGTGGAAAAGTAGGTATAAATGTGGGAGCAAATGTATTTCCTTTGACTGCCAAACAATATGATTCTGCCAGCATTTCAAAAACTGATAAAATTGACGAAGTAGCACAAACGCAAACTCATAATACAATTATGGGACGTAGTATTATTCAAGAAGCAAGTTTATTAGATTACAAAGATAAACCAAATGCAGGTCGTGTATATCCTCACGTAAGTTCTTCTGATGGCAAAAGTCGTACTCCTTACGAAGTAACTTTGTGGAAAGGGCATCAATATTACAATCATTCTTGGGGAATGGCTATTGATTTGAACTCTTGCACAGGTTGTAGTGCTTGTACGATTGCTTGTCAAATAGAAAATAATGTACCTGTTGTAGGTAAAAAAGAAGTGTTAAATCGTCGTGAAATGCACTGGATTAGAATTGACCGCTATTATAGCAGTGAAGAAAGTGCAGTAAGTTTTGGCGATATGGAAAAAGAAGCTGTCAATCCGCAGGTTACTTTTATGCCGATGATGTGCCAACATTGTAATAATGCTCCTTGCGAAACGGTTTGCCCTGTATTAGCAACCACTCATAGTAGTGAAGGTTTGAACCAAATGACTTATAATCGTTGCATTGGAACACGTTATTGTGCTAATAACTGCCCATACAAAGTGCGTCGTTTTAACTGGTTTCATTACGCTGAAGATGATAGATTTACGGACATAAATTATGTTCAAACGTCAGATTTAGGCAGAATGGTTATCAATCCTGATGTTACGGTGCGTTCTCGTGGAATAATGGAAAAATGCAGTATGTGTATTCAACGTGTTCAAGCGGGAAAATTACAAGCGAAAAAAGAAAAACGCCACGTAAAAGATGGAGAAATCAAAACGGCTTGTCAGCAAGTTTGTCCTACTGATGCGATTACTTTTGGAGATATGAATGACATGGAAAGCCAAGTTTCTAAAGTATTGGGTATCGGAAAAGAAGTGAAAAAAGGCGAACATGGACATGAAGACGAAACGGTTTATTCAATGACAGAACCGCGTGCTTATCACGTATTAGAAGAAATAAACGTAAAACCTCAAGTTTCTTACTTGACCAAAATCCGTAATAATGATAAAAAATCAAAAGCGGCAAAAGGACATGGTGGCGGTCATAGCGACAAAAAAGAACACAAAGAGGCAGCACACTAAATATAAATCGGTAGGAATTTATTTTGATTCCTACCAAATAAATTGATTAAAAAAAAGAATATAAATATATGCAAATGACTTCACCTGTTCGTGAACCTCTTGTACTAAGACAGATTCACGACAAAAACCGCAAGACTACTATGCACGACGTAACAAATGATATTTGTCGTCAAGTAGAGGCTGCGCCCAATATGCGTTGGATGATGGCATTAGGGATTTCATTGATTGTTCTTGCTTACGGAAGTTATACTTTATATCGTACTTGGTTTTTTGGTATTGGAGAATGGGGACTGAACAAAACAGTAGGTTGGGCTTGGGATATCACAAACTTTGTATGGTGGGTAGGTATTGGACATGCGGGAACTTTGATTTCAGCCGTTTTATTGTTGTTTCGCCAAAAATGGCGTGCTTCTATCAATCGTTCAGCAGAAGCGATGACTATTTTTGCTGTACTTTGTGCGGGTTCGTTTATTTTGATGCACATGGGAAGACCTTGGTTGGCACATTGGGCATTGCCTTTGCCAAATACCTATGGCTCGTTATGGGTAAACTTTAACTCTCCTTTGGTTTGGGACGTATTCGCTATTAGTACATATTTGACTGTATCAGCCGTTTTTTGGTATGTTGGTTTGATTCCAGATTTAGCCACTATCAGAGAAAGAGCAACTAATCCAATTTCAAAATTTGTCTATGGACTTTTGAGTTTTGGTTGGGACGGTTCTACAAGAACTTGGGCAAGATATGAAATGGTTGCTTTAGTATTAGCAGGTCTTTCTACTCCTTTGGTACTTTCAGTACATACAATTGTAAGTTTTGACTTTGCAACTTCGGTGATTCCAGGTTGGCACACGACTATATTTCCTCCTTATTTTGTTGCGGGTGCTATTTTTTCGGGCTTTGCAATGGTATTAACTTTAATGTTAATAACGAGATATGTTTTCAAATTAGAGCCTTATATTACTTTGAATCACATCGAATCAATGAATAAAATCATTCTGGTAACTGGTTCGATTGTAGGGATTGCTTATATTACTGAATTTTTCATTGCTTGGTATTCAGGTGTACCTTATGAACAATATGCATTTATCAATCGTATGTTCGGACCTTATTGGTGGGCATATTGGTCAATGATGAGTTGTAACGTAATTTCTCCACAATTCTTTTGGTTTAAAGCGATGAGAAGAAATATTTATGCAACATTTGCTTTGTCTATTGTGGTAAATATTGGAATGTGGTTTGAGCGTTTTGTAATCATTGTAACGTCATTACATAGAGATTATCTTCCATCAAGTTGGGTAATGTTTTGGCCTACTTATGTAGATGTTGGCGATTATTTGTTTTCATTCGGATTTTTCTTTACTTGTTTCTTCTTATTTGCTAAATTTTTGCCTGTAATCAATATGGCAGAGGTGAAAACAATTTTGGCTTCGTCTGATGAAGATGCGTCAGTACATTATGCAGAAGAAGAGGAACACGCAAAAGAAAAAGCACACTAACTATTAACTATTTTCAAAAACATTTAAAAAAAAATGGAAAAAAAAGAAAAACAAGAATTTTTGGTGGGTGTATTTGATAACGAAAGCAAATTAATTTCGGCTATTGATACATTAAGAGCCAAAGGCTTGAAAATACACGACGTTTATACGCCGTATCCTGTGCATGATTTAGATGTGCATTTAGGATTTAAACGAACTCGATTAGCAAGAGCAGCCTTTTTATTTGGTATTACAGGAACTACTTTGGCAATCATTATGCAAAGTTATATGTTAGGATTTGCTTGGCCTATGATTATTGGTGGAAAAGACCATATTGCAGTGCCAGATTTTGTACCTGTTACCTTCGAATTAACTGTATTATGTGCTTCTTTGGGTATGGTTGCGACTTTCTTAATTTCGAATGGCTTAGGACCAGGCAAAAAAGCCTTAATGTTTGATCCTCGAAGTACAGATGATAAATATGTAATGGCTATTGACTTAGGTAAAAATTCAAAATTTACCAAAGAAACAATAGAAAAAATGTTGTTAGATAATGGAGTTTCAGAACAACCTAAAACAAAAGAAGTATAAAAAACATGAAAAAACTACAAAAAATTTCAGCGTTGGCACTTTTGGTGGGCGGTTTAGTATTGACTACAGCTTGTCATCGCAGTCCAAATGACCCAGGTACAGAATTTGCTCCGCAAATGTATATTTCAAAAGCATACGAGCCATATTCTCAAACTGAGAAAAATAAAATAAATCCGTATGGAATGAATATGCGTCTCCCTGCAAATAACACTGTTTCACGTCGTTTTTCAAATAATGTAACAGGAGAAACTTCTTATCAAGGAGATTTCATGTATTATGCCATTGGAAAAGGTGATGCAGGTTTAGCAGAAGCAGAAAAATCATTAAATCCTCCATTTGAGCCAGATGATAAAGTATTAGCAGAGGGACAAGTACTTTATACTCGTTATTGTACTCCTTGTCATGGTGAAAAAGGTGACGGAAAAGGAAAAGTAGCAGAGTTATATAAAGGAGTGGCTAATATTAGTGCTTCGGGTGCTTTGAAAAGCGTTAATAGTGGACATATTTTTCACGTCATCACACACGGAAAGGGTCGTATGTGGTCGCATGCCTCACAACTTAATCCAGATGAACGTTGGAAAGTTGTATATTATGTGCATACATTACAAGGACAAGAATTGAAAGGAAGACCTATCGAGTTTAAAGCCGAAAAAGGAGCTACTTTTGTTCTGAAAAGCGTACTTTTCAAAACAGGTTCGAATGAATTAGATGAATCTTCTAAAAAAGATTTAGACCGTTTAGCAGATTTTATGAAGAAAAATCCAACCGTAACAGGCGAAATTTCTGGACATACTGACAATGAAGGTGATGCAAAGAAAAACCAAAAAATATCTGAAGAAAGAGCAAAAGTAGTTACTCAATATTTAGAAAAAGCAGGAATTTCTACTGATAAATTGACAGAAGTTGGCTTAGGTGATAAACAACCAAAAGCATCGAATGATACAAAAGAAGGAAAGGCGCAAAATCGCCGTATTGAATTTAAAATCTTATAATTTTTTGAAACAATGGGAGCGCACAAAACTATCTCTTTAGCTGACGAAAAAATGCAGTATGAATTTACCGCCAAATTAAAAAGTCGTTTGATGATGACCTTGGGAATTGGAGTGGTAATGTTAATTTTAGGTATTATTTTATTAAGTTTAGGCTTTGGTGAAACTCATCACGCCGCAGAACATGGCAAAGAAGCAGCAAAACACTCAGCCGAACATGGACATCATGAATATTATTGGTTTAAAAGAGTGATTGCAAATCTTTGGTTAAATGCAACTTTTTTTAATGGTATTGCTTTAATTGGTGTATTCTTTTTAGCTTTCAATTATGTAGCACACGCAGGTTGGTCTGTTATTATCAAAAGAGTTCCAGAAACTTTTGGATATTTCTTACCAATTAGTATGGGGTCGATTATTGCTTTATTTTTATTACAAATAGCAATGGGCGATAATTACACATTATTTCATTGGACACACGCAGGTATTACAGACCCAAGTTCAAAAAATTATGATGCGATTATAGCAGGGAAATCAGGTTTCTTAAATGTTCCTTTTTTCTTTGCTCGTATGGTGATTTTCTTTGCTTTGTGGTATGGTTTATTTAGAAGATTACGTAGTTTTTCTTTGCAAGAAGAGGAAATTAAAGACTTCAAAGCCTACTTAAAAAATCCAGTTATTTATAACAAAGCGGTTTATACGTCTGCTATATTTTTAGTAGTATTTGCTGTGAGTGAGTCGGTAATTTCTTGGGATTGGTTGATGTCTATTGATGTCCATTGGTTTAGTACAATGTATGGTTGGCAAAATTTTGCGAGTTGGTTTGTGTCAGGTTTGGCTACAATCACTTTGACTGTAATTTTATTAAAAGAACAAGGTTATTTAAAATCAGTAACAAAACATCACTTACACGATTTAGGTAAATTTATGTTTGCGTTTAGCGTTTTTTGGTCTTATGTTACATTTTGTCAATTTTTATTGATTTATTATGCACACATTCCAGAGGAAACTACTTATTTTAATGCACGTTTAAATTTGTGGGACGGTTATTATAAATTCTTATTTTTCTTTAATTTCTTTATTAATTTTGCGTTTCCTTTGTTGGTTTTGATGGCAAAAGAAGCAAAACGTACTACTGTGATTTTGAAAGTAGTAGCGGGTGCAATTTTAATGGGACATTATTTAGATTTTTATTTAATGATAATGCCGGGAACACTTGGCGATAATAGCGGATTTGGTTTTGTAGAAATTGGTTGTATTTTGATATTTGCAAGTTTATTTATTTATACGATTGCAAGTAACTTAGCAAAAGCACCAATGATTGCCAAAAATCACCCTTTTATTAAAGAGAGTCAGAACTTTAATCAGTTTAATTAAGAACAATATATACTTTTTGTATATATTTTAAAAAAAAGTTGTGTATTTTAAAACATAAAAAATACACAATTTATTATACTAATATATTTAAAAAAAAATCTAACAATATGCTTACTGTTATATTTGTATTAATAGGACTTTTAATTGTAGGAGTGTTCCTACTCTTATTCCGAGTGCAGTCGTTAGTTACAATATTACGTGATACCGATGAAAGAGGCGGTTTGAGTAATAGAATTAACGGTGCATTAATGTTGTTGGTGCCTTTGATAGGATTTTTTGCGGCTGTATATCACTATCCGATAGCTGCGAAACATTTCTTACCTGAAGCATCTTCTGTTCATGGCAAAGAAACTGATTCTTTGTTTTGGATAACGATTACCGTGGTTACTTTGATGTTTTTGTTTACGAATGCGGCTCTTTTTTGGTTTGCATTCAAATATCAATACAAACAAGGTAGAAAAGTTGTGTTTTTTGCTGATGACCATAAATTAGAATTGATATGGACTGCTGTGCCAGCGGTTATCATGACAGTTTTAGTATTGTATGGTGCGTTAGTTTGGAATCGTGCTATGATGCAAGAGCCTCCAAAAGATGTTCAGGTGGTAGAAGTAATGGGGAAACAATTTGCTTGGCAAGTACGTTATCCGGGAAAAGATGGAAAATTAGGTAAATATGATTTTCGCTTAACCAACGATGCCACTGGCAATGAATTTGGGATTGACTTTGAAGATAAAAATTCAGAAGATGATTTTCTTCCAAGAGAAATCCATATTCCTGTAAACAAGCCTGTTTTATTAAAAATTAGGGCTAGAGATGTGTTACATAGTGTATTTATGCCTCATTTCAGAGTGAAGATGGACGCAGTGCCGGGTATGCCTACTCAATTTATGTTTACACCTACAAAAACAACAGTAGATATGAGAGCATCTCTAGGAAATCCTAATTTTAATTATGAATTGGCTTGTACTGAGGTTTGTGGAAAAGGACACTTTGCGATGCGTTATTTAATTGTGGTTGATGATGAGCCTGACTATAACAAATGGTTGGCAGAACAAAAACCATTCTTAGAAGAAAAACCTGAATTCAAAGGAAAAGGTATGAAATCTTTGCGTAAGAAAAATGTCGCAACAAACGAAGAAATAAAAACTAAAAAAGATATTTAAACAAATATGGAATTACAAACAAATGTAGATGGTGCAGATGTACACGTACATGAACATCATCACGACGAACACGAACACCACGAAGATGGGTTCATTCGCAAATATATATTTACCGAAGACCATAAAACGATTGCCAAACAATTCTTAATATTAGGTTTGATGTGGGCTTTTATGGGTGGAGCAATGTCAGTTATTTTTAGACTTCAATTAGGTTTTCCAGACTTTAATTTGGAATGGTTAAGACCTATTTTGGGAACTTGGATAAATGAAACAGGAAAATTAGAACAAGAAAAATATTTGGCACTTGTAACAATGCACGGAACTATTATGGTTTTCTTCGTATTGACTGCAGGTTTAAGTGGTACTTTTAGTAACTTCTTAATACCTTTGCAAGTAGGAGCGAGGGATATGGCATCAGGTTTTATGAATATGTTGTCTTTCTGGTTTTTCTTCTTGGCAAGTGTGGTAATGTTTACTTCATTGTTTTTAGAAACAGGTCCTGCAAGTGGTGGCTGGGTAATTTATCCACCTTTGAGTGCTTTGCCTGAAGCAGTGCCGGGTTCTGGAGCAGGTATGACTTATTGGTTAATCAGTATGGCGTTGTTTATTGTTTCTTCTTTGTTAGGAGGTATCAATTATATTACTACCGTTATCAATATGCGTACAAAAGGTTTATCTTTTTCGAGATTACCTTTGACAATTTGGGCGTTTTTCTTAACCGCTATTATTGGTTTATTATCATTCCCAGTATTGTTTGCTGCTGCTTTATTATTGATTTTTGATAGAAGTATGGGAACAAGTTTCTTTTTATCAGATATTTATATTGGAGGAAAACCATTACATCACCAAGGTGGTAGTGCCATTTTATTCCAACACTTATTTTGGTTTTTAGGACATCCAGAAGTGTATATTGTATTATTACCTGCTTTGGGTATTACGTCTGAAATTATCGCTACTAATGCTCGTAAACCTATTTTTGGGTATCGTGCAATGGTTGGTTCAATGATTGGAATTGGCGTATTATCGTTTATTGTATGGGCGCATCACATGTTCGTAACGGGTATGAATCCATTTTTGGGAACTATCTTTATGTTATTAACTTTGATTATTGCTGTGCCTTCTGCTGTCAAAGCGTTTAACTATATCACAACATTGTGGAAAGGTAATATTATTTTTACTCCTGCTATGATGTTCTCAATTGGTTTGGTTTCATTGTTTATTTCAGGTGGAGTTACAGGTATTGTTTTAGGTAATAATGCTTTGGATATTCAATTACACGATACCTATTTTGTAGTTGCTCACTTCCACTTAGTAATGGGTTCTGCTTCATTTTTTGGAATGGTGGCTGGAGTTTATCATTGGTTCCCTAAAATGTTTGGTAGAATGATGGACGACAAATTAGGTTATGTTCATTTCTGGGCAACGTTTATTGGTGTATATTTGGTATTTTTCCCTATGCACTATATCGGAATCGCAGGTTTCCCACGTCGTTACTACTCATTTAGTACATTTGATTTCACAAAATCTTATGCCGATTTGAATATGTTTATTAGTGTGGCTGCTATTGTTACTTTCTCAGCACAAGGTTTATTCGCTTTTAATTTTGTATATAGTATATTTAGAGGACGTTTAGCACCTCAAAATCCTTGGGGTTCAAATACATTAGAATGGACAACTCCAAGAGTACCGGGACACGGAAACTGGCCGGGTGCTATTCCAACTGTTCACAGATGGCCTTATGATTATAGCAAACCTGATTCTGATAAAGATGGATTTAGTGATTTTATTCCACAAAATATTCCTTTCTCACAAACTCCTCATTCAAATTTTGAAAATGAAAATGAGTTGATTGCGAAACAAGAAGGAAAAAATGCAGGTGGTAATCAACAGCATCATCACTAATTCTTAGATATAAATAAACTTACCAAATCATTTTGGTTTGGTAAGTTATTTTTTAAATAAAAATATAAAAAGTAAAGTATTTATAAAAATAAAAAATGAACTCTTTCCAAAAAATAGGCATCACAACTGTAATTGCCGTTTATTTATTGATTTGGGTAGGTGGTTTGGTAAGAAGTACAGGTTCGGGAATGGGATGTCCAGATTGGCCTAAATGTTTTGGGCAATGGATTCCGCCCACTGAAGAACAGCAATTACCAAAAAATTATAAAGATATTTATGCACAAAAAAGAAAAGATAAGAACGAAAAATTAGCAAAGTATTTAGATTTTTTAGGTTGGATAGAATTAAGTAATGCAATAAAAGGAGATAAAAATACATATTTTGAGGCAGATTTTAATGCCACAAAAACTTGGATTGAATATATAAATAGGTTAATAGGAGTTTTAATTGGTTTTTTTATCATTTTTACTTTTATTTTTTCGTTAAAATATTGGAAAAAAAATAGATTAGTCGTATATTTGAGTGCTTTTTCTTTGATATTAGTTATATTTCAAGGTTGGATAGGTTCAGTGGTAGTTTCAACTAACTTATTACCGGGTTTAATTAGTTTTCACATGAGTTTAGCAATTTTAGAAGTATTTATATTGATGTGGGCGGTGGCGAGAAGTTTTGAAAGTGAAACTTCATTTATCTATATCAAAAAAAATATAAATACGCTCAATATAGTTTTAATAATATCTATCATTTTAGTATTTGTTCAAATTATATTAGGCACACAAGTAAGACAAGCCGTTGATGTGGTAGCAAAGAGAGTAGGGGAGGGGGCAAGAGGAACTTGGGTAGAAAATTTAGGAATAGAGTTTTATATACATAGGTCTTTTTCGTGGTTAATTTTATTTTTTCACATATTATTGGTTTTTCAAGTGAAAAAATTGAGCGCGACACACAAAAAATATCTTAAAATATCGAAAATATTATTAGGAATTGTAATTGTTGAGTTTTTTAGTGGCGTAGGTTTGGCTTATTTAGGAATGCCTGCTGTTTTGCAACCTTTACATTTATTGTTAGCGGTTATTATTATGGGTTTTCATTTTGCGTTATTGATTTTATTTAATCCGAAACGCTTTTTGAAATTTAATCAAAATGAAGAAAAAAAATATCAATTAGTTTAAAAAAAATGGTGGCAACAGAATTAAATACAAATATTCAAACACAATTTTTATCAAAAATAAAAATATTATTTCAGTTATTAAAATTTAGATTATCTTTTTTAGTAGCATTTTCAGCGGGCTTTGGTTTTGCGTTGGGAATGGGAAAAGAATCAAGTTGGTTATCATTTTGGGCAGTTTGTATTGGTGGATTTTTGATTTCTGGCTCGGCTATTATTGTCAATCAAATTTTTGAAAAAGACATCGATAAATTGATGGATAGGACAAAAAATAGACCTTTGCCTACCTCAAAAGTAACCGTAGAAGAATGTGTCAAATATTGCGTTATCACAGGAGTTGCGGGTTTACTTTTATTGGCAATGTTCACAAATTTAGAAACGACTTTATTGGCTTTGATGTCTATGTTATTGTATGGATTTGTTTATACGCCTTTAAAATTAGTCGGACCTATTGCCGTTTGGGTAGGTGCTATTCCGGGTGCGTTACCGCCTATGTTAGGTTGGATGGCTGCGACAGGAAAATTAGATGAAAAGGCTTTAGCGATTTTTGCTTTGCAATTTGTGTGGCAATTTCCTCATTTTTGGGCAATAGCGTGGGTGATGGCAGATGATTATAAAAAAGCGGGTATTAAATTATTGCCTTCAAAAGGAGGACAAAATATAAATTCTGCTATTTTAATTATGATAAGTGCATTTTTATTATTACCTTTGTGCTGGTTGCCGACTTATTTGGGTATCACAGGACAAACTTCAGGATATTTAACAATGCTTTGTGGTATATTATTTTTATTACCAACTTTACAATTATTAAGAGATAGAAATAAAAAAACTGCCTTAAAAATTATGTTTGCATCATTTTTATATCTACCTTTGATACAAATTATTTATTTAATTGATAAAATATAAAAAAAAAGTTTTATTTTTGCACTATGAAAGTAGATAAATTAAATTCGCCTGTCAATAATACACTTACACAAGAAAATAAAGGTGTTGCATTATCTATGCACCCTCGAAAATTCGGTTTGTGGTTGTTTATTGTGAGCGTATGTATGATGTTTGCAGCACTTACGAGTGCTTACATTGTAAAATTTACAGAGGGACAACCTTTGGTTTATGATATTCCTATTATGTTTTGGGTAACTTCTGTGGTTATTTTGGCAAGTAGTTTGACAATGCACTTAGCCTATAAATCAGCACATAAAGATAATATCAAAAACGTAAAAATGTTTATGACTATTACAACTATTTTAGGAGTAGTATTTTTGGTAGGTCAATGGTATGCTTGGATAGAATTAGTACAAGCAGGAGTATTTTTTGCGGGAAGTAAATCAGCCCCAACAGGCTCATTTATTTATGTCTTTAGTGGGGTTCATGCGATACATATTATTTCAGCAGTAGTTTTTTTGTTGATAACTTTACGATTAGCATTTAACAATAAAATTAGTTCACAAAAAACAAGTGTGATAGAAATGTGCGCTACTTATTGGCATTTTTTAGATTTGTTGTGGATATATTTATTTGTATTCCTTTTATTAAATCATTAAATTTCAACCTATTAAGATGAATTAAATTGGTCTTCAATTCATCTTAATAGATTTTATATATTAGAAGACTTTAGAACTTAATTAAAAAAATAACTATCATATTTTAAATTTGTATGGCTCACTTAGCTAAAACTCACGAACAACAAGAAGGCTCGCTTGATTGGAATGGCGGTAATATTCCTTTAAAAGCAAGTTGGGGAAAACTAATGATGTGGTTTTTCTTACTCTCAGATGCCTTTTCTTTTTCCGCCTTATTGATTACGTATGCTATGATTCGTTATAGCCACGCAGCCTATCATGGAACGATTGAAAATTTTAAATTTTCGTTGGATTATTGGCCTGTTCCTGACAAAGTATTTGAGGCGATGCCTTTTTTGCATGGCGTTTCTTTGCCACTTGTATTTGTCGGAATTATGACTTTTATCTTGATTATGAGCTCGGTAACTATGGTATTAGCCGTAGAGGCTGGACATCGTAATGATAGAAAAGACGTAGAAAAATGGATGCTTTGGACTATTTTAGGTGGCTTTACATTTTTAGGTTGTCAAGCATGGGAATGGACGCACTTTATTCACGGTTCAGATAAAGGTGGTGCAACCGATGTATATGGTAGTGTCATTTATGGCGCAAATTTGATTCAAAATCAATATGGACCTGTTCCTTTTGCCAATTTATTCTTCTTTATCACAGGTTTTCATGGTTTTCACGTATTTAGTGGCGTAATGTTAAACGTATTGGTATTTTATAATACTGCTTTTGGAGTATATGCAAATCCTGATCGTGTGATAGATGAAGGTGCTGGGCGTTATGAAATGATAGAGAAAGTAGGTTTATATTGGCACTTTGTCGATTTGGTCTGGGTCTTTGTATTTACTGCTTTCTATTTAATTTAATTTTAATATAATCATTTCTATCTTTTTCTTTATTCCCCCAAAGAAAAAAATAGACTTAAATCAAAATATATCAAATTTTTTTTATAAATTTATCTAAGGGGAAAGAAACTAAAATATCAAAAATATGGCTGAAGTTCACGCACACACACACGCAGAAGGCGAAATTGCTAAACCAAATACGGCTGGTATCTGGCGTACTTTTTGGGTACTTTTAGCAATTACAGGGTTAGAATTTATCATTGCTTTGGCAATTCCTTCTTCTATTGTACCTCATATTGTTAAAGTTGGAGTATATATTATTTTAACGATTGCAAAGGCATTTTATATTGTAGCAGAATTTATGCACCTAAAACACGAAGTTAAATTTTTGGGAATGTGTATCGTTTTACCTATGATTTTCATTGCTTGGTTATTAATTGCTATGATTATGGAAGGCGGAGGATTGTATATTCGTTGGCGCTAATCTAATCTATTCTATAAAAAAAAGAGAATTATTTTGATAATAGTTCTCTTTTTTTATGTTTCTAATACTATGTTAGTTTTTGTTCTGTGAAATTTCTTAATTTTTTTGATCAGGTTTAAGGTAAAAAAAATAATTTATTTTGAAAACTTTTCAACTAAAAATAACGTTATATTAAAAGTGTTTATAAAATGAAAAATGAAGATACAAATAAATTGGAAACTCCTTTTATAGATTTTACTTCTGATTATGGATTCAAAGCAACATTTGGCAATGAAAGTGATACACGTTTTTTAAGACGCGCTTTACAAGCCTTGATAAAATCAGATATTCCGATAGAAAAAATTGAATTTATAAAGACAGATTTTCAAGCCTTAAACTTAGGTAGTCGGAGTGGAGTTTATGATTTGGCATGTATTGATGAGGCAAAAAATCAATTTATTGTTGAGATGCAAGCAAATGATTATCCACATTTTATTCAACGTATGAAATTTTATGCTCTTCATAAGTTTAATATAATGGTTAAAAAGGGAAAATATATTTTCGATGATTTAACACCAATTTATTGTATTGGTATTTTATCTAATAGTATTTATACCTCTCATGAATATTATAGTTATGGGCAGTTAAAAAGTGAAACAGGAGAAGTTATGGATAATCTCTTGACTTATATTACAGTAGAATTAGATAAATTTCATAAACCTCTTAATAAAATTACAACTGATTTAGAAAAACTTATTTTTACCATGAAAAATTTACAAACATACACAGAACAACCCACTACTGAAGTTCCAGCATTTTGGACAGAAGAATGGTTACAAATTGCGATAGAAGAATTAGATACAAGACGTTTTACTGCTGAAGAATATGAACAGCATGTAATTACTATAGTTAAAAATGCGTCAGTCATACAACAAGACCGTATTAAAATTCTAAAAGCAAGAAAAGAAGAACGTGAAGATAACGAAATAAAAGCAGTTATTGGATTTCACGGAATAGCGGTTAGTAATGAAAATATAGCAAAAGCACTTGATATTCCTATTCAAAAAGTAGTAGAAATCATCGAAAATAATCGACCTAAGATATAGAATTTATCAATATCAAAAACTCCCAAAAAAGATATTTTTCTTATTTGTTTTTTTAATAATTTTATGATACTTTTGCAAGTATTTTTAACAAAAATATTAGAAACAAAACAATGAATCATTCTATAAGCAAAGAACTATTTGCACAAGCACAAAAATTAATTCCGGGCGGAGTAAATTCACCTGTAAGAGCTTTCAAAGCAGTAGGTGGCAATCCTATTTTTATCAAAAAAGCAAAAGGTGCTTATATTTATGACGAGGATAATAATCAATATATAGAACTTATCAATTCTTGGGGTCCAATGATTTTAGGACACGCCAACGAAATGATTGCTGAGGCAATGCAAAAAACGTTGGAAAATTCATGGTCATTTGGTGCGCCCACACGTAGAGAAGTTGAAATGGCTGAATTGATTACTCAAATGATGCCAAGTATTGAAAAGGTAAGGTTGGTTAATTCGGGAACCGAAGCGTGTTTGAGTGCGGTACGTGTAGCACGCGGTTATACGCAAAGAGAAAAAATTATTAAATTTTCAGGTTGTTATCATGGGCATGCAGATTCGTTTTTGATTGCAGCAGGAAGTGGTGCGATTACTTTTGGAACGCCTGATAGTTTAGGTGTTACGCAAGGAGTAGCAAATGATACTTTGATTGCCAATTATAACGATTTGGCAAGTGTGCAAACGTTGGTTGATGCCAATCAAAATCAAATTGCGGCTATTATTATTGAGCCTGTGGCGGGAAATATGGGTTTGGTTTTGCCTGAAAAGGATTTTTTACAAGGATTAAGAAATATTTGTGATAAAAATGGAATTGTATTGATTTTTGATGAAGTAATGACAGGTTTTAGGTTGGCAAAAGGTGGCGTACAAGAGCGTTTGGGCATCAAAGCAGATTTAACAACATTGGGAAAAATAATCGGTGGAGGTTTGCCTGTGGGTGCGTATGGCGGAAAAGCGGATATTATGAATTGTGTTGCTCCTGCAGGAAAAGTATATCAAGCAGGAACTTTATCAGGCAATCCTTTGGCAATGTCAGCAGGTTTGGCAATGCTAAATTATTTGAATAATACTCCCGAAGTTTATCAAAATTTAGAAAATATTGGTGAAAAATTAACGCAAGGAATCAAAAAAATAAACGAAAAAATGGGTTTAAATTATACCTTAAATTCGATAGGTTCTATGTTTACTTTGTTTTTTACTGATAAAAAAGTATTTGATTTTGAGAGTGCTTTGGCTTGTGATTTAGATTTATTTGGTAAATATTTTCAATCTATGCTCAAAAAAGGTGTTTATTTAGCTCCTTCCCAATTTGAAAGTTTGTTTTTATCTATTGCTCTTAGTCAAGAAAATATTGATCATATCTTACACGCACACGAGGCGAGTTTGAAAGAAATACTTTAGAATTTGATTTTGAAAAATATTAATAATTTATTTTTTAGATACTCCCTAAATAAACCTGTTTTTTGTTGAAAATACAAGAAATAGGTTGTTATTTTTGATAAAAATACATTATTTTCTATCTTTATCATAAGTATTTCGGTGTTCTAAAATTATTATTAGACAAAAAAAATATCTTTTTTTTCTTGTAATTTTAAAAATAAATTTGTATTTTTGCAAATAAAAAAATGAATGAAATTTTGTGGCAATAATATCAAACATATTATAAATTGAATAGAATTTTTAGTTTTTAATTAAAAAAATATCTTATAGATTATATAATTTTTAGTAATTTTAGGATTTAAACTTAAATATAATTATGCTTGATATAATAAAAGGGCAAACCAACAAAAATGCCGAAATTGAATATTTAATAACTTTTTTAACTAAAGATGACTATGAAGGTCGTTTCTATGTAGGTTATCTCATGCCTGCTATTTCAGGCGAGAGCACTACACTTGATGCCTTATGGATTTCAAAAAAATATGGAGTCCTTGTTTTTTTGATAGATAATCAAGTAGATACAGCGAAAGAAGATTCCTTATTTGGAGTAGTAGATACTTTTCTTCGTAGTAATTCTAAATTAAAAAAAGGAAGAGAATTGGCTATTAATGTTGAGGTAATTACTTATCAATCTAATAAAACTCTTTTAAAAGAAGAGTTGAATAAGATTAAAGAATGGAATAATAATGAACTATTTGATGTTGTGGTTTCTACTTTTCAATCTGTTTCTACTTTAAAAAACAAGAGTGATAGAAAAAATATCAAAAAAATAAATTCGAGAGGTTCAAGAATAAAATGGTTAGATGATCAACTTTCTATACTTGATAATGAACAAGAAAGGGCTATTATTGAGTATAGTGGAGGTATTCAACGAATTAGAGGATTAGCGGGTTCAGGAAAAACCATTGTTTTAGCATTAAAAGCTGCCTATTTACACACACAAAATCCTGATTGGGATATTGTGGTAACTTTTAATACGAGAAGTTTGAAACAACAATTTAAAGATTTCATTACTAAATTTTGTAAAGAAAAAGGTGGTGAGCCTGATTGGGACAAAATAAAAATAGTCAATGCTTGGGGCAACACTAGAGAAGATTGGAGCGAAAAGGGGATTTATTACAGTATGTGTAGCGAAAATAATATCGAATACTTGGATTTTAAAAAAGCAGAAATTTATGCAAATTCTAATGGTATGAAAAGAGAACAAGCTTTTGAAGCTGTTTGCAAAAAAGCATTGGAAGAAACCAAATTAAACAGAATCAAAGAAAAATATGATGTAATATTAATAGATGAAGCTCAAGACTTATCAAAAGACTTTCTTTTGATTTGTCATCATTTACTTAAAAGTCCTGATAAAAGACTCATTTATGCTTATGATGAGTTACAAAGACTTAATGAAGGAGCAAGTTTACCTAACCCTAAAAATAATTTTAATGCAGAAGCTGATGACAAAATCCTCAAACGTTGTTATCGTAATTCCAAACCACTTTTAGTAACAGCTCATGCCTTGGGTTTTGGTATTTATCGTAAGCAAGGATTAGTTCAGTTTTTTGACGATCCTAAATTATGGGGCGAGGTAGGTTATGAATGTAAAGAAGGAATATTAGAGGCTAACCAACAAGTTAAATTAATGCGTTCTAATCTTTCAAGTCCTTCTTATTTAGAAAATATATCAAAAGAGATTGAAGGAGTTGTTCAGCCTATTGATGATTTGTTAGTATTCAAATCTTTTAAAAACAAACAACAGCAAGCAGAATGGGTTGCAGCACAAATTAACGCTAATCTAAAAGAGGACGAACTCCTTTTTAAAGATATTTTAGTAATAAATCCATTAGGTTTAACAACCCGAAACGAAGTGGCTTTGGTTCGTACTATGTTGACTGAAACGTATAAAATTAACGGACATATTGCAGGAGAAAGTGACGCAGATGTTTTTTTCGAGTCCAATTCTATTACTTTTACAGGTATTCATAGAGCAAAGGGCAATGAAGTTCCTATGGTTTACATTATCAATGCTGATGAAAGTTATGAGGGTACATTTAACGCCAAACGAGATTTGATAAAAAGGAGAAATACATTGTTTACAGCCATTACACGTAGTAAAGCATGGGTGCGCGTATGTGGAATTGGCGAAAATATGGATAACTTAATACAAGAATTTGAAACTGTAAAAAAGAACAATTTTGAATTACACTTTCGTTACCCCACTCAACAAGAAATAGATGAAATGAATGTGATTCACCGAGATATTTCTAACGAAGAAACACAAGAAATTACAGAAATAGAGAAAATTTACAATAGCATGCTTGATGCAGCCAATAAAATTAAATCAGGCAAATTAATGTTACAAGATTTAAGCCCTAAAATGCAAGAAATGCTTAAACCTCATTTGAAACCATGAAAGCAGAAATTTTTAAACAAATAAGAGAGGTAACTTCATTATTAGGAAGTAAAAGTATTCAAATTTCACAGAACTTCCCTAAATATGAAGGTACGTCAAACGAAAATATTATTTGGGAACAGTACAAAGATATTGCTTTTCAATATAAAAACGAACCGTATGAAATAATTTTTGATGAAACAAAAAAAGTAAAGGATTACAATTTCAGAATGTTTGATGATGCTATCATTCAAATAAAGTACTTATTTTACAGAGATAATATAGTCAAACATACATTATCATATTTACCTAATCCAAATATTGAAGGTTTTAAAGATGAGCCTGACTATGAAGAACGATTTTTTGATAGCACCAAATTATTTGCTGATATGGTCGATAAAAAAATAGTCGTTTTTCCAATCCGTTTTGATTATTCAGACGTTTTTACAGATTGTGAACACCCTTTTGTTCATGCAACTTTTGGAAATTACGATTCTTGTCGTATTCCTGTTTCTGCACCTATTTCGCCTAATCGTTTTATATTGTTTATTTTGAGAAGTTTTTATTTTGAAAAATTTGCAGAAGTTTTTGATGAAGATTTTAAAAGCGATGAAAAATATAAATTAGCGATTGAAAAATTACAATCAGGCAGGGGAAAAGATGAAAGATTAAGGCAAAAGGAGTATTTAAAACTAAAAAATGAGTATCTAAATGGTATATTTGTTTGTAATTTAAAGTTTGACAAAACAATATCAGAAAATGAGAAAAAAATAATTCATTTTAATTTTGAATAATTTAAAATCTTTTAATGTTTCTTATATACCCCCATAAAAAATCCGAATCCGAAATCTACGCCCAAATTCCCAAAAGTGAATTTGTTAAGCAAAACGATATAATAAGCCCAAATAAATTAATTTTTGGTGAAAATACGCTTGTGCTTAAAAATTTGATAGAAAAACAAAATTTAGCAGGGAAAATTGATTTGGTTTATATTGACCCACCTTTTGCCACTAATAATATTTTTACTTTTTCAGACGATAGAACAAGTACGATAAGTAACGAAAAAAATGGAAAAATTGCTTATTCTGACAAATTACAAGGAACAGATTTTTTAGAATTTTTGCGTGAAAGATTAGTTTTATTAAAAATATTGTTATCTGAACAAGGTTCTATTTATTTGCATATTGATTATAAAATTTGACATTATGTAAAAATCATTATGGACGAAATTTTTGGTATCGAAAACTTTAAAAACGACATCACACGTATCAAATGTAATCCTAAAAACTTTGCTCGCAAAGCCTACGGAAATATGAAAGATTTAGTTTTATTTTATGCTAAAACGGATAAATTGATTTGGAACGAACCCAAAACACCTTATACAGAAGAAGATAAAATCAAACTTTTTCCAAAAATTGATACACATAAAAGACGTTACACAACTATTCCTTTGCACGCACCAAGCGAAACTCAAAATGGTAAAACTTCACAAACTTTCAAAGGAATACTACCTCCAAAAGGCAGACATTGGCGTACAAATGTAGAAACGTTAGAACAATGGGATAATGAAGGCTTGATTGAATGGTCGGCAAATGGAAATCCACGCAAAAAAATCTATTTAGACGAGCAGGAAGGCAAAAGAGTACAAGATATTTGGGAAATGAAAGACCCACAATATCCTTTATATTCAACCGAAAAAAATGCAGATTTATTAGATTTAGTGATAAAAACTTCCTCAAATCCAAATAGTTATGTGTTAGATTGTTTTTGTGGCTCAGGAACAACGTTAAAATCAGCACAACTTTTAGGTAGAAATTGGATAGGCATAGACCAATCTGAACAAGCCATCAAGGTAAGTGCAGAAAAATTAGACAATATTACAAGCAATATTTTTACAACCAAACCAATTTATGAATTAATAAATTGTGAAGTGGAAATCAATAAAACATCAATTACTACTACATCAACTTCACTAAGTTAATTATTATTTTTAATAATTTCTAAAAAACTAATTCTTTTTATTCTATTTACCACAAAAATAACGATTATTTTTATCATTATTTTGGAATAATAACAATAATAAATTACTTTTGCGTCATTAAATTACATTTTACTTATTATGTACAAAGAAATATCAAAATGCCGCATTAGTGGAAGCACCAATCTTATCAATGTTCTTTCTTTGGGAGAGCAATATTTGACAGGCGTTTTTCCTAAATCTAAAGAGGAAAAAATAACGAAAGGACCCGTAGATTTGGTTTGGTGTCCTGATAGTGGACTTTTGCAACTCAAACAATCGTATAGTATTGATGAAATGTATGGCGAAAATTACGGCTATCGTTCAGGTTTAAATAGTTCGATGGTGCGTCATTTGCAACACAAAGCGAATACTTTGATGCGTATGTTTCCTTTGCAGGCAGGCGAAGTGGTTTTGGATATAGGAAGCAATGATGCAACTTCTTTGAAAACTTATCCAAGTAATCTGAAAAGGATAGGAATGGATCCGACAGGCAAAAAATTTATACAATATTATGAAGACGGTATAGAATTGATTCCTGATTTTTTCTCAGCAGAGGCATTTTTGAAAGTATATCCAACTTTGCGACCAAAACTAATTACTTCTATTGCTATGTTTTATGACCTCGAAACGCCTATGGCTTTTGTGTCAGAAATAGAACAATTATTAGACAATGAAGGTATTTGGCATTTTGAACAAAGTTATATGCCTTCGATGTTGCGTACTAATTCTTATGATACGATTTGTCAAGAACATTTAGAGTTTTATTCATTCAAAGTAGTGAAAGAAATGCTTGAAAAATGTGGTTTGAAGGTTTTAGATGTGCAGATGAACGCTATCAATGGGGGTAGTTTTGCGGTAACAGCAGCCAAAAAATCTTCTACATTTAGACCTAATTATCCTGTGATTGATTGGTTATTATTAGAAGAACATAATATGGGTTTGAATACGCCAAAACCTTTTAGAGATTTTGAAGAAAGAGTGTATAAACATCGTGAAAGTTTGTTAAAATTGATAGATAGTTTGGTGGCAGATGGCAAAAAAGTATTGGGGTATGGTGCCTCTACCAAAGGAAATGTATTGTTACAATTTTGTAATCTAACCGAAAAACATATTCCTGCGATTGCCGATGTAAATCCTGATAAATATGGTTGTTTTACGCCCGGAACGAATATTCCTATTATTTCGGAGGCAGAAGCGAGAGCGATGAAACCTGATTATTTCTTTGTTTTGCCTTGGCATTTCAAACATAATATTTTAGAAAGAGAAAAAGAATATATTGCCAATGGTGGTAAATTTATTTTTCCTTTGCCTGAAATTGAAATTATTTAAGTACAGGGTATAAAAAGTATTTTTTATAGAAAACGTATAAAAAATTTTGTTTTATTCACGATAAATATCTAACTTTGCTTTTTATTTTTAAAATCTAAAAAATAAAGCTATATTGTATAAATATTTGCTTTGTTTTTTGCAAATATGTGTTTTTTCAATGGAAAATAATCTATTAATTTTTATACCTACCTACAATGAATCAGAAAATATACATATTATATATAGTCTATTAAAAAATGTGCGTATTTCAGAAAAATTTGATATTCTTTTTTTAGATGATAATTCTCCCGATGGGACTGGTAAAATTATTGATGATTTATCATTAAAAGACCAGTCAGTTTTTGTAGTCCATCGTCAAGGGAAACAAGGAATAGGAAGTGCGCATGCCGTTGGTATTGATTGGGCATACAAAAATGGATATAAGATTCTAATAACTATGGATTGTGATCTTACTCATTCACCAGATTATATCGCAGATTTTTATAAGGCAGGAAAAGAGTCTCTTATTGTAGTAGGCTCTCGTTATTTAGATAAAGATAGTTTAAAAACGTGGAATTTTTTTAGAAAAAGCCTTACAAAATTAGGGCATTTCCTTACTAAATATATTTTAGGAATGCCTTATGATGCGAGTGGTGCTTTTCGTTTATATAATCTTGAAAAGATACCGCAAGGTGTTTTTCAACTAATAAAATCTAAAAGTTATTCTTTTTTCTTTGAAAGCTTATTAATTCTGTATCTAAATAAATTTAGTGTTAAGGAAATTCCTATAAAACTTCCCAAACGAACCTATGGAAATTCTAAAATGAATATAAAAGATGCTTGGGTAAGTTTAAAATTCTTGTTTAAGATGTTTTATCTTAAAACTTTTAATAAAAAAAAATTACTATATGAAAAACTTAAATAATCAAACTGAAAAGCAGTTCGAGGGTAAAGAAGGCGAAGTACAAGAAGATTGGGATGTTTATTGGTCTAATCAAAATAAAACCTCTAACAAAGTATATGACGTTTTTGCTAATTTCTACCGTAATAATATTATTAAACGTGCTTTGAATTATTTTTTACACAAACATTTTGGTTTGGGAACTAAGGTTCTTCACGCAGGCTGTGGCAGTGGTAAAGTAGATAAAGATGTTGTAAATAAATATCAAATTACGGCTCTTGATATTTCTTATCCTGCGCTTAAAATATATGATAGTGTAAATCACCAAAAAGCAGAACTTGTTCAAGCAAGTATTTTTGGGATGCCTTTTTCAGATGACTCTTTTGATGGTATCTATAATTTGGGTGTTATGGAGCATTTTACTGCAGAAGAGATTAATCAAATATTGATAGAATTTAAGCGTGTTTTAAAAAAAGGTGGAAAAATTGTACTTTTTATACCCCCAACTTTTGGTCTTACAGTTCGTGTTTTAGATAGTGCTCATTTTATATTAAATAGAATTTTTCGTAGAAATGTAAAACTACATCCTGATGAAATAACTCGTGTACAATCCAAAAAACATATTAAAGGAATTGTAGAAAAAGCAGGTTTTGAATTTGTAGAATATTATTTCGGAATTAAGGATATGTTTACGCAAGCAGTTGTAGTGGCTCAAAAAAAATAAATTATATGGTATCTATTTTTATTAGTTATAGTGTTTTTTTATTACTAACTTTATGTCTTTTGTATGTTTTAGGTAGTATTTTGCTATATTTTTTAAAGATTAAAATAAATGGTTTTTATCTTCAGACTTTTGCAAAATTATTATTAGGTCTCACCGTTTTTGTAGTAGTTACTGCTATGATTTATACAAAAGGCTTAACAATACAAGTTCTTTTTTTGCCTTTATTATTTTTTCTTGCTTATAAATATTCAAAAAAAACTGAAAATACGAGCATCAAAACTTCATATAACTTTTCAAATATTGCGGCTATATTTTTAGGAATCTTATGTATTTTTTGCTTCCGTTTTGGACAGCTTTATAATTTTGAAAGTAATATTCCTATAGCACCTCACGGAGATATAATATATTATGCAAATTGTATTGACTTTTTAGCTTCTTTTGGTAACGAAAATAGTTCAGTAGATTATATGAATCCCCAAGGCAATAGTCCTTATCATTACTTTGAACTTTGGTTTGGAGTAGGTGTGAGCCGATTATTTGCTTTAAATACTGCTTTATCTCTTGTTTTAATTATTTATTCTATTGGAAATATTTTAATTTGGTTGGGTCTCTGTGCTATTTTATCAAGTTATAAAGAACTAAAAATTATAGATATTTTCTTTTGTTTATTTTTATTAACTACTACAGGTTTAGTATTTGATTTATATACAAAAGTAGAATTTATGAAATATATTTATGTCTATACATTTAACTCTTTAAATTATAGCAAATTGTATGTTGTATACATATTTGCTATTGCGTCTTGGCTCTTTTTTATGAGAGATAAACGTCTGGAAGCAATTACATGCCTTATAGCTATTCCAATAGGTTTTGTTACTACCGCAATAGGAGTTTTTTCAGGTTTGTTTGTGTGGATATTTGTAGAATACTTTATGAGAAGAAAATTTCATTACCGTGAATTGTTAGCTTGTATATTAATTGCTTTATCTATATTTATATTTTATAAGTTTATAACAATATCAGTTAACACACACGTAAATACTAATGCAAATGACTTAATAAAAAAACTTACTGCTATAAGCTATCTTAAAACTATTTTGAATATAGGAATTGGTTCTACTATACAAATATTATTAATGTTTTTACCGTTTTTAATTTTGTTATTTTTAAATAAGAGCATTCATTACAAAGCACTAAATTCAAGTGAGTTTTATCTATTTGTTTGTATTTATATTTTTTCTCTTTTGGGATGGGGAGTATTACACGATAAGACAAGTAGTACTCAAGTATTTACCAATATAACTCTTATTATATTAAATATTTTCACAAGTGTTTCAATGTTGATAATTTGGCAAGAAAAAAAATCTAAGTTATTATACTTGAATTATATGTTTTTAGGTATTGTTTTGATTTTAAGTTTTAAAAATTCTATCATATCGTATAGATTTCCATATCCTCAAAGTAATAAATATGTAGATACTATTTTGCAGAAGTCTAAAGAACTTTCACAAAATGGTGCATTTATATTTACTAAAGAAGAATACCTAAAAATGGAATTTAGCTATGTTGCCAATCTTGTAATTAAAGGAAATTATTTATTATATTCCCAAAAACAAACATTTCCTACTTCATTGTCTCCTTATAATTATCCTATTTCAAAGAATAAATTCGTAGCTTCTTTGGAAGTAGCAGCCTTAGAAAATACTCCTTTTTGGATGTATGTAGAGAAACAAAAGAAAGAAGGTGTGTTTAAAAACATAGAAGAAAGTCAGGTTTCTTTCATTAAGCAATACAATATAAACTATTTGATTTGTAGTAAAAATGTTATTTTATCAGAGTATTTGCAAAAAATAATCAAAAATGAAATTGTAGACTCAAATACAAGAGAAAGATTTATCCAATTAAAAAATTAAAATTCAATATATGTACAAAGAAATATCAAAATGCCGCATCAGTGGAAGCACCAATCTTATCAATGTTCTTTCTTTGGGAGAGCAATATTTGACAGGCGTTTTTCCTAAATCTAAAGAGGAAAAAATAACGAAAGGACCCGTAGATTTGGTTTGGTGTCCTGATAGTGGACTTTTGCAACTCAAACAATCGTATAGTATTGATGAAATGTATGGCGAAAATTAGCGTTTTTCCTAAATCTAAAGAGGAAAAAATAACGAAAGGACCCGTAGATTTGGTTTGGTGTCCTGATAGTGGACTTTTGCAACTCAAACAATCGTATAGTATTGATGAAATGTATGGCGAAAATTATGGCTATCGTTCAGGTTTAAATAGTTCGATGGTTCGTCATTTGCAACATAAAGCCAATACTTTGATGCGTATGTTTCCTTTGCAGGCGGGCGAAGTAGTTTTGGATATAGGAAGCAATGATGCAACTTCTTTGAAAACTTATCCAAGTAATTTGAAAAGGATAGGAATGGATCCAACAGGCAAAAAATTTCTACAATATTATGAAGATGGCATAGAATTGATTCCTGATTTTTTCTCGGCAGAGGCGTTTTTGAAAGTATATCCGACTTTGCGACCAAAACTAATTACTTCTATTGCTATGTTTTATGACCTCGAAACGCCTATGGCTTTTGTGTCAGAAATAGAACAATTATTGGACAATGAAGGTATTTGGCATTTTGAACAAAGTTATATGCCTTCGATGTTGCGTACTAATTCTTATGATACGATTTGTCAAGAACATTTAGAGTTTTATTCTTTCAAAGTAGTGAAAGAAATGCTTGAAAAATGTGGTTTGAAAGTTTTAGATGTGCAGATGAATGCTATCAATGGGGGTAGTTTTGCGGTAACAGCAGCCAAAAAATCTTCTAAATTTAGACCTAATTATCCTGTGATTGATTGGTTATTATTAGAAGAGCATAATATGGGTTTGAATACGCCAAAACCTTTTAGAGATTTTGAGGAAAGAGTGTATAAACATCGTGAAAGTTTGTTAAAATTGATAGATAGTTTGGTGGCAGATGGCAAAAAAGTATTAGGATATGGTGCCTCTACCAAAGGAAATGTATTGTTACAGTTTTGTAATCTAACCGAAAAACATATTCCTGCGATTGCTGATGTAAATCCTGATAAATATGGTTGTTTTACGCCCGGAACGAATATTCCTATTATTTCGGAAGCAGAAGCGAGAGCAATGAAACCTGATTATTTCTTTGTTTTGCCTTGGCATTTCAAACATAATATTTTAGAAAGAGAAAAAGAATATATTGCTAATGGTGGTAAGTTCATTTTTCCTTTGCCTGAAATTGAAATTATTTAAGTAAATTTGAAAAATAAATATATCAATTTTTATACTATCAAATTTAGATTAGGAATATTATTTAAAAATTATTAACTTTGCACTTTAATTACAATTTATTCAATTTTTATAACAAAACATAAAATAATGATAAGAAAAATAAAAAATATAATTCGAAAAATTATATTCAAAAAAAAGAAAGTACAGACTAACAACAAAAGTCTAAGAACTAAAAACTTAAGTTTTTATGAAACAGAAACTGGTAATTATTATCTACCAACAGATGCTACTCAAGATATTATAGCTAATACAATTATAGCAAATAAAATATTTGAGCAAGATGTAGTAGATTTAGCCACTAAACATATTAAAAAAGGTACGTGTGTTTTAGATGTAGGGTCAAATTTTGGACAAATGAGTATTTTATTTTCCAATCTTGTTGGTGAGGAAGGAATTATTCACTCTTTTGAAGCCGATGATTGGGTTTTTGAGATATTTGAAAAGAATATAAAAGCGAATAATAAAGAAGGTAAAATTATACCTCATTTTGGTGCTGTTCATAATATTGATGGTGAAACTTTATACTTTCCAATACAAGATTTTGATAGATTTGGTACTTATGGCTCTTATGGTATCGATTATAATGTTAAGCAAGGACGTGAGGTGAAATCAATAACTATAGATAGTTTAGATATAAAAGAAACTATTTCTTTTATGAAAGTAGATATACAAGGCGGAGATTTGCAGGCATTACAAGGAGCAGTAAAAACAATCAATAAAAATAGAATGCCTATATTATTTGAGTATGAATATCACTTTGAAGAAGAATATAATTTATGTTTTCAAGACTATGTAGATTTTGTACAAAGTATTGATTATAAGTTTTATAAAAATATCAACGGACATAATTATTTAATTATTCCTAGATAGATACACTGAAATAAAACGTTTTGCAGCGGTCATAGCTTAGGTATGACTGCTACGAAATTGTTTTTTATCAGTTGAAGTTTGGTAAGCAGTCTTTATTTAATTTAAAAAAATAAAACAATAAAAAAATGCCTAATTTTTTACAACCACTCGAAAATATTGTAAGAGTTCCTTATAGATTCTTCTTTCCAAAAAAAAGAAATGAATACATTCCTCGCAGTTATTCACAAGCAGGTGAAGACGCTATTATTCGTTTTTTGATAGAAACCATTAAACTAA
>JAAFJG010000031.1 GCA_013298075.1 Cytophagales bacterium
ACTTTTAACGACTCAATTATTTTTAATAATTTACTACTACAAACCATAACTAATATAATATTTTTTTGCAAAGATAATAAATTTTTGTAAATTATTTCGCTTTTCTTAAGTTAATAGCATTGGGCTTTAGCCAACGATTAAATTTTTACTATCCTCCAGATAAATCTGGAGGCAGTTCAAAAAAAAACATTTATGCACAAATTTCCTAAGAACCAAATATTATATTGCACATCCGAGACATACTTGTAATCTTATGCAAATAAATTGACTTTATTTGTTAAAAAATTGTAATTATTTTAGCAAAAAATAATTTTTCACACTTTTAATTATAGTAACAATTATTTAGAACAAGAAATATTACTTTTTTTAGGATAATTCATCATTTTTTATACTTTTTGAAGGTAATTTTAAAAAAATATGAAAAAAAACAAACCTTTTCGTTTACTTAATGCTTTATTTTTATATTAAACAATATAAATTATATGTTAAATCAAAATATTCATCAGGACGAGAAAGAAACTGGGTTTTTTAGACGTAGAGAAGATTTTCTGAGTTTTATGCTCGGATTGGCATTTGTAGGAACAGGAATTATTTTTTTTATAATAGTTTCTTCTTATATTTTTTTGACAGTAAAAAATGCAGATGTTTGGCAAACATTTTCTTTGCCAAAAGTTTTTTGGGCAAGTACAATAATTATCGCTTTGAGCAGTTATACTTTATATATTGCCAAAAAATCTTTAGAAAAAGATGAATTTAAACAATATAGATATGCGTTGGCGGCTACTTTTTCGTTGGGAGTTTTATTTTGTTTGTTGCAAATTTGGGGCTGGCAAATAATGGCAAGCACCAAAGTTTTTTTTCAAAATAGCATTCAAGGTTCGTTTTTATACGTAATTTCAGGCTTACATTTATTGCATATTGTCGTTGGTTTGATTTTATTGGCAATGATTTTTAGAGATGCTATCAAATATAAATCGTATATTGATGCTTTTGTGTACAGCGTAAATCCACCTAATCAGTTGAAAATCAAGTTAATATGTAGATATTGGCATTTTGTAGATATTTTGTGGGTTGTTTTATTTTTATTTTTAGTATTTCAACATTCTTAATTATAAACAAAAATATACTTTATAATTACTAATGTTTTTAGTTATCATTTTATTATCTTACGAAAATGAAAAAAATTATATTGTATATTTTTGTGGTTTTTGCTTGCATACCTAATATGTACGCACAAAAATCTGTTTTTTTGAGTGTATCTTTGGCAGGTATAGAACAACCTATGGAAGTTTTTACTTCTTTTGATAAAGCATCTAAAATACCTGAAAGAGTTTTACATTTGGATTTAAGCCACCAAAGAGGTTTTATTTTTAAGCAAGGTGCATTAAGTAAAATGAAAAATTTACGCATCTTAAAACTTCATAACATTGATTTGCGTGAAGTTCCCGAAGATATTTTATTGCTAAATTCATTACAAGAATTAGATTTGGGACAAAATCCATCTTTAAATCTAAGTAATACTTTTTTAACTTTACAAAAAATACCTTCTTTACAAAAAATATCTTTGGCAAATAGTAATTTGAGTAATTTACCCGCAGAAATTGGTAAAATTACACAATTAAACGAGTTAGATTTGCATCAAAATAATTTAGAAGAATTTCCCAATGAATTTGTATATTTACAAAATTTGAGAACATTATATTTGCAATCAAATCGATTTACAAATATTCCCAAACAAATTACGAAACTCAAAAAACTATCAACGTTAGATTTTTATTTTAATAAAATTCAAGAAATTGATGTAGATATTCAAAATTTATCTCAACTAACTTATCTCAATTTAAGTAATAATGCCATTTCTACTTTGCCCGAAAATTTTGCAGATATGAAGCTTTTGAAAAGATTAGATTTAAGTAAAAATGCTTTGTTGAATGTGAGTAGTAATTTTGTGGTTTTGGCGCGTTTGCCGCATTTAAAACACTTAAATTTGGCAGATTGTGGACTTTCTCGCCTGCCTGATGAGATTGGATTGTTTCAAAATTTAGAAGAATTATCTTTGGCAAATAATGGAATTGCACAATTAAATCCAAAAATTTCAGCATTAACTTCTTTGAAAACTTTAATTTTAGATAAAAATAGATTTGTCAATTTGCCACCAAGTTTGGATAAATTGATACATTTAGAAAACTTTCATTTGGCTTCTAATCCTGATTTGAATTGGGAAAAAGTATCAAAAATTCTCGAAAAAATGACAAATTTAGTGTTTTTAAATATCAGTGATAGTGGAACTCATGTTTTTCCTGATGCTATCTCAAAACTAACTTTACTACAAATTTTACACGCAGATAACAATAAAATCACAACAATTCCTGACAATTTTATAAATTTATTTTATCTTCGTAAACTAAGTTTGAATAATAATCATATAAAATCTCTGCCTGATATTTTGAGTGAAATGCCACATTTACAAGAATTAAATATCAAAAATAATGAAATTGTTGTAGAAAAATTGGAAAAATATAAACAACAATTTTCAAATATAAGAATTCAAAATTAGTATTGAAAATATGATTTTTTTAAGTATATTTTGATAATGACTTTTTAATTTTGTAAAAAAATATTTATTTTATTATCCCTTTCTCCTTGGTCTGTGTGCCACAGACCGAAATAGCTAGTAACTTTTATTTCGGTCTGTGTGCCACAGACCAAGGATTAAAATTAAAATCTCTCAAAAAAAAAACAAACCTTTTTCAGATACCGACACCACGACAAAACAAAAAGACAAAAAATAGAATTAAAATATGGACGCAAATAATATATGGTTTACTTCTGACCACCACTTTGGACACAAGAATATAATTGAATTTTCTAGAAGACCTTTTGCCAATGCTGACGAAATGAATGTAGAATTGGTAAAGCGTTGGAATGAGAAAGTTGGACAAGACGACTTAGTTTATCACTTGGGAGACTTTGCATTAATGTCAGCAGGAAAAGTTAGACAATTAAGAAGTCAACTTAACGGAAGAATTTGTTTGATTACGGGAAATCACGAAAGTTCTGCTTTAGAATGTTCTGACATTTTTGAATGGATAAAAGATTATTATGAATTGACAGTTTCGGACAGTGAAGCACATAAAGGACAAAGATTTATTGTATTGTTTCATTATGCAATGAGAGTTTGGAACGCAAGTCATTATGGAACTTGGCATTTATATGGACATTCACACGGAGATTTACCAGACGATGAAACTTCGCTTTCATTTGACGTTGGTGTTGACAGCCACGAATTTTATCCTCTTTCATATCAAGATGTGAAAAACATAATGTCGAAGAAAAAATGGACACCACCTTTTGAACCAAGAAACAGATAGTATAAAAAGCCCAGCCACTAACAGAAGTTTTGCAAAAATGGGGCATTTGTACTAAATTTGGGCATTGGAATTCTATTGAACATTTGTACTTCGATTTCCTCCCACTGGTTTAAGTATAAAAAATAAAAATAAACTGGTTTAAGTAACATTTCGTTTAATACTTAAAATAGTTGGGAGAAAATAAATAAAAAATAAATACAATTTTTTTAGATAAATAACGTTATAGGCATAATATTTGATATTTTTCAGGCAGTAACTCAAAAAATTTGAAAGGTTTGAGTTTTTAATTGGAAAATCATATTAAAATAAATAAATTGAACTTTTTATTTGTGATTTTCGTTGTTACATTAGCCTTGATATACTAAAAAATTTTTAAAAGAGAAAATATTATGATGAATCAACATAAAAACAATTTTTTTGACACATTTTCAAAATTATCAGACTTTATGAACGATGAAGATAGAAAGAAAAAAACAAGAATGATAATAAATGAATTGGAAGTATTGAAATATACAGACATAAAAAAAGAAGATTTTATTTTTTATTATGGACAATATCAAACTTCAGTATTTCTAAGAGAAATGGCAGAAAATAACCTTATGTTTAAAAAATTCATACCTGAAGAAATAATTTTGGTATGCAACAAAATGTTAGATTTTTTAGAGCCTATTGCTGATTTACTACCTTTTTATGCAAATGGAACAGCCACAGAAGAAGACTGGGAAGATTTGAAATGGGAGCAGAGTTTTAAAGAAAGTCCCGAAAAATTGAATAAAAATTTCGAGGCTTGGAGAGAATAGTATAACAAAATAAAGTAATGAATGAAATCTAGGACAACAAAAAAATTCAGAGAATGTTTCTCTTTAATTCCAAAAGAAGTAAAGGAATTAGCCAAAAAAAATTATAAATTATGGCTACAAAATCATTACTCAAACGGGCTTCGTTTTAAGAGTATAGACAAAAAAGACCCCAGAAAATACTCAATAAGAATAGGAAGCGGATATAGAGCATTAGGTGATTATAGCAGAAAAGAAGATGTTATTAGTTGGTATTGGATAGGAACTCACGAAGATTATAATAATTTATTGTAAAAATAAAAAACACATCTATTAAATTTTAGATGTGTTTTTTGTTATTTAATGAATTGATTGAGTAATCATTACTAAAATAAAACCAAAATTTTTGATGACGTTTCCCGCCCAACTGGTTTAAGTTTGATAACGACTTTTTAATTTTGTAAATAAATATTTGGTTTATTATTCCTTTCCCCTTGGTCTGTGTGTCACAAACCAAGTATTAAAAATTTCGGCTAAAGCCAACTATTAAATTTTATATTATCCTCCAGATAAATCTGGAGGCAATTCAAAAAATACATTTCAAAAAAAAATCATTTTCCTAAAAAATGACCTCACTTATTACACGTATATAAAGCGTAGGCGTTAACGACTAGGCTTTATATATGTGAATATATTTCCAAAAAATAAAAGACAAATTTCCTACTCTAAAAAATAAATCCTAACTTAACTCCTTGATTTTGAGGCGAATAAGTTTCCCAACTTCTAAAATAATAAACACTTACAAAAGTAGTTTCTAAACCAATTCCACCTTCAAAATAGTTTTGTCTATTGGGAGTCCAAAGATAATTACCATTCAACACTAAATTTGGTTTCACTTTTTTGAGTAAAGGAATAGAATTAGTAATAAATCCACCAAAATTTTGCTCAAAATGTGCTTTGATATATTCTTGATTCGTGCTGTGCGAATAATAATCTAACAACTGAAAACTTCCCGCATCTTTTCTAAAAAAAATAGTTTCATTCCCCAAAAAATGACGATAATCAATAAAACTCATTTGATTATTAGTCAAAAATTTTCCCGCTTCGACCTCAATATTTAGTTTTCCAAATACGCCCAAATTATAATCATCTGTCATATTCAAACTCATAAAATCATAATCTACTTCACTTCCTGCTGTTTTGATTCCTTTTCTATAAGACAAACGAAAAGTAGGATATTTTGAATCTATGGTAAATTTTCTATCAGGATAAATGGCATATTTTGCACCAAAATTAAAAGTCATTGTCCCACCCAAAGTCCAAGAAGTGCTGTTAGTAGATAAATTGGGTGCATCTGCCAAAGTTTGCGGAATATTCGACGTAAATTCTCGCCCATCTACATTTCTCCATGTATAATCTAAGGCTGTATTTTGTAATTCACGCCTTTGTGCATATTCACTCACGCCTGCAAAGCGAATACCGGGCGTAATATCGTGAGCAAAAACAAATCTTCCGTAGGCTTTTTCATACATTTTTAGAAAATTTTGCTCGTCAAATAATGTATAAACAGAATTTAAAAATGGCGTAATCGAAGTTTGTCTGCTAAATTGTTCTACAAATTGTCCGCCTTCTGCTGTCAAAAAACCATTTTTTTGTGGTGCAAAATAAAACGAAGTACCTAATTTTCCTTGCCATTTTTCATTCGAAAATCCATAACGAATGGTTGGTTCGATAGAAAAAAAACGTCTATTTTCATACGTTTTTCTAAATGTAGGTGCAAAATTAAGCACCAAACCTTCAATCGTATTGTATTGAACCACATTAAATAAACCCGGAATTGAAAAACGAGTTTTTGAAAAACCATGACTATAATTATATCCAAACAAAATTTGCAAAGGTCTAAATTTATTTCTATGCCTATCTACTGAATCTTGATAAGGTTTCGTTTCTTTGATAACCTGCAAACTATCTCTTCGTTTATAATCTTTTTTTTCCTCCGCACTCAAAGGCAAAGGTCTTAATTCTTCCCAATATTTATCATCACGTTTGTTGGCATCTTTTTCGACTGTAAAAGCAATCGATTTAAAATGTTTTTTTTGAAAATTAGGTTGTAAATTATAATTTGAAAAAAAATGATTAAAATAACCACTTCCTTCAAAACCTAATACTTTGAAATGAAAAGAAATTTTTTGAGAAGATGGAATCCAAACTTCAGTCGAATCATTGATTTTATATGGGACATAATTTTGTTGCACAGACGCAGAATCAATAAACTCCATTACTTCTTTTCGCAAACTCAATTCTGCACTATAAATCCGCCAACTTCCTTCCATAATATACACAAAACCGCTATACGCAGGTGCATTTAGTCGTTTTGGAATAAGTTGAATTTTATGAATAATTTGATTATTTTCTCTCGAAGTTCCGATGAGTTTATAGTCATAATAACCCATTGCATTTGATGCAATCGGCGAAACTACACCTCTTGGCGACATTTCTTGTCCGTTGATATTTTCGTACAAATTTACCCACGCATCAGACGCTTGATTGAAACTAAAACCGCGATTATTTCCGCTCACACGCGAAGAAATCATCTTTTCAGAATATTGTTTTACCTGTTTAAAATCAACTTCTGCAATACTTTCGGATAAATAAACAATGCCCGTATCTAAAGTTATATTTTGCCCAAACATCGATTTTGGTCTTTTATTTATCCTTTGCAAACCCTTGGTATAAATTCGGCATTGCGAACTTTTAATTTCTTCTTTGAGATAATATTTTCTTTTTTCTTGTGCTTTTTCGATGATATAATAGGCTCTATCTTTGGTGGACGCAGAAATAGTAACCGCTTCCAACATATATAATTCGGTTTCTAATTTGACGTTTAACACAATATCATTGTCAGTGATATCGATATTTTTTTCGAAATTTTTATAGCCAATCGATTGAAAAACAATCGTATAATTTCCTGCTTTATTGATAGTAAATTCGTATTGACCTTTTTCGTTTGAAGTACTCGAACTATTTAAACCTTTGACATAAATGCTTGCAAATTCGATGGGTTCACCTTTTTCGCTGGTAATTTTTCCTGTAATTTTTGCCGCTTCGGCAAAATAAGGTGATAAAATAATAATTAAAAATAAAAAAAGAATACGCATAATAATTTTGTAAAAGTGTTTTTGAAGTATTAAGTTTTTGATAAAATAAAATATTTTCTACTCCATCTATAAGAGTATATTTTTAATGAATAGGTTGCATAAAAGTAAAAAAAATTACACTTTTATTTTTTTTGTTTTGAGATGATAATTAAAAAACACGCTTTAAATACAAAAATCCGTAAAATTTTTGAAAAATTTTACGGATTGATGTTTTTTTTAAAAGAAATGATTTTGAGAGAAGTTTATTTAATTGCTTCTTCCATTTCTTCTTTATTACTATTTTTTTCTTCGGTTTGAGATTTTCCTTGTTGTTTTCTTCGAGTGGCTTCGATAGAAATAGCGGCTCTTTCAAACGTTAATTTTATATTTTTATCTGCTTGAATAACCACAGTTGTATCCGTTAAACTAATAATTTTTCCGTGCAAACCGCCAATCGTAACAATATCATCATTGACTTTGATACTTGCTCTAAATTTTTGTACATCTTTTTGTTTGCGTTGTTGTGGCAAAATCATAAAAAGATAAAAAACAATCATAATACCACCAATCAATAACAGTTGTGGTAAAAGTCCGCCACCATTATTAGCGCCTGCTAATAAAATTAAATTAAGATTAAACATATTTTTTTTATTATAAATATAAAACTGAGTGCAAATTTAAAGTATTTTTTATTGAATTACAAATTTTTTTCCTCTTGATATAAAAATTGTAAAAGACTTTGTCCGACTGCTTTCAAAGTTTCTTTGTCAATAATTTTCATATTATCATCAGAAGTGTGATGATAAGGAGCAAAAAATGACTCTTGATTATTTTCATCAAATTGAATAATATCAAGCATCGGAATTTTTGCAATTTCATTCACATAACTATGGTCGTCTGTGATAGCAGGACTATTTTTTTGTATAAAATATTTTTGAAAACCAGCTTTATTGGCAACTTTCCAAAACTTTTCGGTTAAGTCTCCCGCATATTTCAAAGAAGTTCCTTCTTTAAAAAATTTGGCATTTTTTGCCCCAACCATATCTAATAAAATACCATAATAAGCATTATAATCGGCTTTATGTTTGTTTTTTGCCCAATATTGTGAGCCTAAACACCACGTATCTTGTTTGCCATTTTTGCTTCCTTCGGGTTGTCCTTGGTCTTCACTATCAAAGAAAATAATATCAACACCAATATCCAATTTTTTGTCTGTATTTTTTAATACTCTTGCTATTTCTAATAAAATTCCTACGCCACTTCCACCGTCATTTGCACCATCGATGGCTTTGTATTTGGTCGTATCTTTTTGTTCTTTGTCGTTGAATGCTCTTGCGTCCCAGTGGGCTGCTAATAAAATTCTTTTGGCTGCTTTTGGATTAAAACTTCCTATAATATTGCTCGATTTTAATACTAAACCATCATATCTTTTGGCATCAAATTTTTGAATTTCTGTTTCGAAACCATATTTTTCTAAAGTTTTGGCTAGATATTCGGCACATTTTTGATGTGGAATAGAGTTAGGAGTTCTTGCGCCAAAATCTACTTGTTTTTGAATAAATAGATAAGAAGAATCTGCATTAAATTCGGGAGCAGGTTTTAAAACTATTTTTTCTTCTTCTGTATTGAGGCTACTTTCTTTGGGTGCGTCTGTGCAAGAAGATAAATAAAAAGCAAATAAATAGAAACAATAATAAATAAATATACGATTTTTCATGACTTTTTTTCTGCAAATATAAAGCATAATTGATAAAAAATAATATTTTTTGGTATTTTTAACGATAAGAAATACAAAACAAAATTTGAATGTTAAAAAATCATTCATTTAATTCGATAAAAATCTTTATTTTTGAAACTCCACGAAAAAGTTATGCTAAATTTTTACAGGGTTTTCGTTAGTTTTTAAAAATAATTTTATAATAATTTGTAAATAATTATAAAAATTTAACCAAAAAAATATTAAGGGACTAAGTAGAAAATATTATACCCAAAAAAACTCCCTCACCTTTGGGCTGGGCTGGGGTCAGTGTTGTTAAATTCTTTTTTTTTAACAAGTAAAATAGAAATTAACTTGTATAATATTCTGTAAAAAATCTATAATTTTTTGAAAATCTTATAGATTTGGCAAATTATATTTTGATTTGTAAAATAATTTACCTGACAAATATTAGAACTTAACAACACTGCCCTAACCCTCCCCAGCGGTGAGAGAACTAAAAATAGGTTTTTTTGAGTAGGTAGTTTATTTTTTAGATGCTCCTTAACCAAATAGTTATGCAAAATTAATTCTCATTTTTTAGCATAGTTCTATTGTTCATCTTCAAATATTTTATATATCTTCAAAAAATAAATATCTGTGATTTTAAAAATAAAAACAATTTTTTTATCTTTTACATATTTTTATATTTTTTTTGCTCATTTTATTTTAAAAAGTAATATTTTTTTGTTATTTTTGCCAAAAATAAATCATCAAAAAAATAGTTCAAATGTTTGCACAAAATAATATTTTTTCTTCTAAATTTTTACAAGAAAATAGAATCGAAATTAAACAATTTTTTTCTAAAATACAAAATTTAGAAAATAAAGTAAAAATATTACTCGATTGGTACAACGAACTAAAAAGCGGAAAAGTAGCACAACGCACAGAAGAACAACAAAAAAGCGAATTTTTAGAAAAAATATTTGTACAAGTGCTTGATTATCAAGGCAATGCAAACGATTGGAAATTAGAAAAAGAATATAAATTACCTGATGGCTCAATCGCAGATAGTTTATTGGGTTTTTTTGGAGTGCAAAAAAAACCTTTGATAAAAGTTGCTATCGAAATAAAAAGATTACACATCGATTTGGATAAAGCACAAAATCAAAGATTCGATAAATTTACGCCTGTCCAACAAGGTTTTCATTACGCACAACAAGCACCTGCGAGTTGTGATTGGGTAATTGTGAGTAATCTGGACGAAATTCGGTTGTATTATGCCAAAGATTATAATCGATATGAAAGTTTTTTGTTCCACGAATTGTTGTTAGATATGGATAGTCAAGAAAAAAATATAGGCAAAAGATTTCCCAATCTATCTAAATTTTTCTTCTTATTATCTTACGGAAATCTATATAATGTTACGAGCAATACAGATTTAGAATCGATGCCAATTACCAAAAAATTGTATCAATATCGAATCAAAAGACTCGAAGATATTTCTACCGCTTTTTATAATGAATACAAACAATATAGGCAAAAACTATATTTACATATCAAAAAACAAAATAAAACACTTAATTTAGACGAAGAAAATTGTTTTTATTTGGCGTATAAAATTTTTGATAGATTGATTTTTATGCAATTTGCACAAGAAACTGAAATTGTCAATCGCAAAGTTTTAAAAGATTTTGTTTTATTAGTCAAAAATTTACCTTCTAATTTGCCTATGTTTTGGACAAATATAAAGGCAATTTTTAAGTCTTTTGATGAAGGATACAAAAATGATATTCCACCTTTTAATGGCGAACTTTTTAAACCTATTGACATTTTAGAACAAATAGAAGTTCAAAATGATATTTTAACAGAAATTACAGATTTTTTAGAAAAGTATGACTTTAAAGACGAACTAAAAGTCGATATTTTGGGACATATTTTTGAACAATCTATTGCTGATGTAGCGCATTTTGAAAATATATCTACCCAAAATCTAAGAACAAAAGATGGCGTATTTTATACTCCCGAACACATTACGGATTTTATTATTCAAGAAACATTAGTTAAATATTTGCAAGAAGAAAAAGAAAAAATTTATCAAGATTTATGCATAGATTTTTTGAGTGAAATCGAGCAGGATTTTGATAGATGGAAAGAAGAAAATTTTAATTTTACGCACACACAAGCGATAGAAATATACGCCGATTTTTTTCAAAAATATAAAAATGTATTGCAAAATATAAAAATTTTAGACCCTGCTTGTGGTTCAGGTGCTTTTTTGACTAAAATTTTTGATTATTTATTAAAAGAAAATTTAATCATAGAAAAAGAATTAAACAAATTTGAAAATAAAATGTATGAACAATTTTTTGAGCATAAAAATAGCAATACAACTATCAAAAAACCAAAAATAAAACTCAATAAATCACAAGCAAATGCTTTATTTTTTGAAGAAGAAATAAAAATCAACACAGAAAAGAAAAAAATGGCAAATATAGGTCGCCAAATTTTGCTCAATAATATTTTTGGAACAGACATCAATAGAGAAAGTATCGAAATTACTAAACTTTCGCTTTGGCTCAAAACCGCCAATAGATACGGAGTTACGTTGGCAAATTTGCAAAATAATATTCAACAAGGAAATTCATTAATCGAAGATAAAAATATAGATAAAAGGGCTTTTGACTGGAAAAATCAACAATTTGACGTGATTATTGGCAATCCACCTTATTTTTCGATTTCTATTCAAGATGATTATTTTTTGAATTATTATCAAAAAAACTTTAAAGTTTTTGAAAGAACGACAGATATTTATTGCTTATTTTTTGAGAAAGCATTACAATTATTAAAACCAAACGGCGTTTTGGGTTATATCACCTCGAAACAATGGACGAATACAAATTATGGCAAAAAACTAAGAAATTTTTTAGTAGAAAATGCCAATCCAACGCTTTTTATTGATTTTAATGGCATCAAAATTTTTAAAGATGCGACTGTTGATTCTTCGATTTTGATTATCAAACAAGAAAAATGTACTTTTCAAATGCGCGCGTGTTCGTTGCCCAATGATTTTAATCTCAAAGAAAATAATATCAAAGAATATGCAGACGCAAATTTGATATGGTTGAAAGATTTGAAAGCAGAAAAATGGACTATCGCCCAAGAAAATGTATTAAATCTACAACAAAAAATAAAAAATATTGGCTCTTTTTTCAAAGATTGGGATGCAAAAATTAATTATGGTATAAAAACAGGTCTGAACGAGGCTTTTATTATTGATGAAAATAAAAAAAATGAATTGATAAAAAAAGACAAAAAAAGTGCAGAATTACTGATGCCACTTTTGCGTGGGCGTGATGTGCATCAATACGAAAAAAAATGTGCAAATTTATGGGTAATTTGTACTTTTCCAGCAAAAAAAATCAATATAGATGATTATAAAGCGATTAAACAGCATTTTATAGATTTTGGGAAACATAAATTAGAACAAACAGGTGAAGAAGGAAGTAGAAAAAAAACTACTAATAAATGGTTTGAAACTCAAGACGCAACAGGTTATTGGGTACATTTTTCATCGCCAAAAATTATTTATCCCGAAACCACGAGTCGAGGTTTTGATTTTTATTTGGATAAAGAAGGAATTTATATCGATAAAACTTGTTTTATGATCACAGGCGAACATTTAACTTTTTTAAACGGCATTTTAACTTCTTCTTTGATGGATTGGTATTTGAAAAAAGAAATACGAACTTTGGGAAAAACAGGTTTTCAATATTCAAAACAATATATGGAAAATATTCCTTTGCCAATTTTATCTGATTTGAATCAACATTTATATCAAAAAATGACAGAAATAACAGAAAAATTAATCGAACTCACCAACCAAAAACAAAAAAATACTCCACCATTTTATCAACTCAAAAATGAATTAGATGCGTTGGTTTTTAAAATGTATGATGTAAATGAACAAGAAAAAGAAATAATTTTAGCGAGTTTGAAAGTGTAAAATAGTAATCGTACAAAATAAAAGTATAAAAATATTTTATGATAAATAAAGTTGTAACGAGTTTGGAACAGCATCATAATTTTTCGCCTTTTACATATTTTTCAAATTTTTACTCATTTTATTTTAAAAAGTAATGTTTTTTTGTTATTTTTGCCAAAAATAAATCATCAAAAAAATAGTTCAAATGTTTGCACAAAATAATATTTTTTCTTCTAAATTTTTACAAGAAAATAGAATCGAAATTAAACAATTTTTTTCTAAAATACAAAACTTAGAAAATAAAGTAAAAATATTACTCGATTGGTACAACGAACTAAAAAGCGGAAAAGTAGCACAACGGACAGAAGAACAACAAAAAAGCGAATTTTTAGAAAAAATATTTGTACAAGTGCTTGATTATCAAGGCAATGCAAACGATTGGAAATTAGAAAAAGAATATAAATTACCTGATGGCTCAATAGCAGATAGTTTATTAGGATTTTTTGGAGTGCAAAAAAAACCTTTGATAAAAGTTGCTATCGAAATAAAAAGATTACACATCGATTTGGATAAAGCACAAAATCAAAGATTCGATAAATTTACGCCCGTCCAACAAGGTTTTCATTACGCACAACAAACACCCGCGACTTGTGATTGGGTAATTGTGAGTAATCTGGACGAAATTCGATTGTATTATGCCAAAGATTATAATCGATATGAAAGTTTTTTATTTCACGAATTGTTGTTAGATATGGATAGTCAAGAAAAAAATATAGGCAAAAGATTTCCCAATCTATCTAAATTTTTCTTCTTATTATCCTACGGAAATCTATACAATGTTACGAGCAATACAGATTTAGAATCGATGCCAATTACCAAAAAATTGTATCAATATCGAATCAAAAGACTCGAAGATATTTCTACCGCTTTTTATAATGAATACAAACAATATAGGCAAAAACTATATTTACATATCAAAAAACAAAATAAAACACTTAATTTAGACGAAGAAAATTGTTTTTATTTGGCGTATAAAATTTTTGATAGATTGATTTTTATGCAATTTGCACAAGAAACTGAAATTGTCAATCGCAAAGTTTTAAAAGATTTTGTTTTATTAGTCAAAAATTTACCTTCTAATTTGCCTATGTTTTGGACAAATATAAAGGCAATTTTTAAGTCTTTTGATGAAGGATACAAAAATGATATTCCACCTTTTAATGGCGAACTTTTTAAACCTATTGACATTTTAGAACAAATAGAAGTTCAAAATGATATTTTAACAGAAATTACAGATTTTTTAGAAAAGTATGACTTTAAAGACGAACTAAAAGTCGATATTTTGGGACATATTTTTGAACAATCTATTGCTGATGTAGCGCATTTTGAAAATATATCTACCCAAAATCTAAGAACAAAAGATGGCGTATTTTATACTCCCGAACACATTACGGATTTTATTATTCAAGAAACATTAGTTAAATATTTGCAAGAAGAAAAAGAAAAAATTTATCAAGATTTATGCATAGATTTTTTGAGTGAAATCGAGCAGGATTTTGATAGATGGAAAGAAGAAAATTTTAATTTTACGCACACACAAGCGATAGAAATATACGCCGATTTTTTTCAAAAATATAAAAATGTATTGCAAAATATAAAAATTTTAGACCCTGCTTGTGGTTCAGGTGCTTTTTTGACTAAAATTTTTGATTATTTATTAAAAGAAAATTTAATCATAGAAAAAGAATTAAACAAATTTGAAAATAAAATGTATGAACAATTTTTTGAGCATAAAAATAGCAATACAACTATCAAAAAACCAAAAATAAAACTCAATAAATCACAAGCAAATGCTTTATTTTTTGAAGAAGAAATAAAAATCAACACAGAAAAGAAAAAAATGGCAAATATAGGTCGCCAAATTTTGCTCAATAATATTTTTGGAACAGACATCAATAGAGAAAGTATCGAAATTACTAAACTTTCGCTTTGGCTCAAAACCGCCAATAGATACGGAGTTACGTTGGCAAATTTGCAAAATAATATTCAACAAGGAAATTCATTAATCGAAGATAAAAATATAGATAAAAGGGCTTTTGACTGGAAAAATCAACAATTTGACGTGATTATTGGCAATCCACCTTATTTTTCGATTTCTATTCAAGATGATTATTTTTTGAATTATTATCAAAAAAACTTTAAAGTTTTTGAAAGAACGACAGATATTTATTGCTTATTTTTTGAGAAAGCATTACAATTATTAAAACCAAACGGCGTTTTGGGTTATATCACCTCGAAACAATGGACGAATACAAATTATGGCAAAAAACTAAGAAATTTTTTAGTAGAAAATGCCAATCCAACGCTTTTTATTGATTTTAATGGCATCAAAATTTTTAAAGATGCGACTGTTGATTCTTCGATTTTGATTATCAAACAAGAAAAATGTACTTTTCAAATGCGCGCGTGTTCGTTGCCCAATGATTTTAATCTCAAAGAAAATAATATCAAAGAATATGCAGACGCAAATTTGATATGGTTGAAAGATTTGAAAGCAGAAAAATGGACTATCGCCCAAGAAAATGTATTAAATCTACAACAAAAAATAAAAAATATTGGCTCTTTTTTCAAAGATTGGGATATAAAAATTAATTATGGTATAAAAACAGGTTTAAACGAGGCTTTTATTATTGATGAAAATAAAAAAAATGAATTGATAAAAAAAGACAAAAAAAGTGCAGAACTACTTATGCCACTTTTGCGTGGGCGTGATGTGCATCAATACGAAAAAAAATGGGCAAATTTATATTTAATTCTCACCAAAAATGGAGTGAATATTCAAAATTATAAAGCAATTTTTGAACATTTAAAAACATTTGGAGAAAGTATTAAAAATCGTTCAGACCAAGGCGAAAATTGGTGGAATTTGCGGGCTTGTAGTTATTATGATAAATTTTTGGAAGAAAAAATTATTTATCCCGAAACTACGAGTCGAGGTTTTGATTTTTATTTGGATAAAGAAGGAATTTATATTGATAAAACTTGTTTTATGATGACAGGCGAACATTTAACTTTTTTAAACGGCATTTTAACTTCTTCTTTGATGGATTGGTATTTGAAAAAAGAAATACGAACTTTGGGAAAAACAGGTTTTCAATATTCAAAACAATATATGGAAAATATTCCTTTGCCAATTTTATCTGATTTAAATCAACATTTATATCAAAAAATGACAGAAATAACAGAAAAACTAATCGAACTCACCAACCAAAAACAAAAAAATACTCCACCATTTTATCAACTCAAAAACGAATTAGATGCGTTGGTTTTTAAAATGTATGATGTAAATGAACAAGAAAAAGATATAATTTTGGCTACTTTGAAAGTGTAAATAAATTAAATAAACACCACAAAATATTTTTTATTCCTTCAAAAAATTGTTTTATTTCAATAAATTTATTACTTTTGTAGTCTGAATACATAGATTTTTTAAACATTTTTTATATGCCGACATTAAAAATATTAGGGACAGGCTCATCTACTCCTACTTTAAATCGTTCTCCCTCTGCGATTTCAGTAGTATTTCCACACAAACAAATTTTGGTAGATTGTGGAGAAAATACACAAATTCAGATGTTAAAATATGGCGTAAAAGCCTCAAAATTAGATATGATTTTGATTTCTCATCTTCACCCTGACCATTATTTAGGTATTTTTAGTTTGATTAATTCTATGAATTCGAACCAAAGAACTAAAACTTTAGAATTATTTGCGCCCGCTGATTTATTAGATTTATTGAGATTAAATTTGAAAGTAAGTCAAACAGAATTAAATTATTATATTGATTTTAAGGCTTTGCCCGATGAAAACGAAGAAATTTTTTATGAAGATGATTGGATTACGATTGAAAATATGCAAATGCAACACAGAATAAAGCCCTGTAATGGTTTTTTGATACAAGAAAAACAAAACAGACGCAATATTTATGAACAGAAATTGCCACCGAACACACCGCCACAAACATATATCGATTTAAAAAATGGATTAGACGTAAAAGATGAACAAGGAAATATTTTGTATGAATTTGAAAAATATACGTATCTTTCTAAAAAAGTAAAAATCGCTTTGTGTGCGGATACGAGATATTTACCACATTTGGCTGAAAAAATAAAAGACGCAGATATTTTATATCACGAAACGACTTTTGAAGATGCTTTGGCAGAAAAAGCCGAAAAAACTTTTCATTCTACTACCAAACAAGCGGGAATGTTGGCAAAAAATGGACAAGTAAAAAAATTGGTAATTAGTCATTTTTCATCTCGATATAGCAATCATTTAGATTTTTTATTAGAAGAAACAAAAACCATTTTTGAAAATAGTTTTTTGGCTATCGAAGGAGAAGAAATTTGTTTATAATTCGAAAAAAATTGTTTTTCTGTGATAATTTACCTAATTTTGCGAAAAAATTATATACATAATTCTCCCCTTTACTTTTTATGATGAGTGAAAAAGAAATGGTTTTTGGAATTCAGTCTGTTACTGAAGCCCTTAAATCAGGTAAAAATATTGAAAAAATATTTTTGAATAAAGACATAGCCAACGGACAACAATTTCAAGAAATTATTACATTAGCCCACAAAAGTAACGTACTTTTTCAAAAAGTTCCTATTCAAAAAATAGATTATTATACCAGAAAAAATCATCAAGGCGTGTTGGCTTTGTTGTCTTCTGTTACTTATTTAGATACTTCAAACGTAATACAAAGTCTATTCGAAAACGGAAAAAATCCTTTGATTTTGGTTTTAGATAGAATTACTGATGTTAGAAATTTTGGGGCGATTGCTCGTACAGCCGAATGTGCAGGCGTAGATGCGATTATTTTACCTTTGCGAGGTGGCTCACAAGTTACGAGTGATGCGATGAAAACGTCATCGGGAGCGTTACATTATATGCAAATTTGTCGAGAATTTAATTTGACAGCCACCGTAGAATATTTAAAAAACTGTGGTTTGCAAATTGTGGCTTGTACCGAAAAAACAAAAAATTCTATTTTTACTGCTGATTTTTCTGTGCCGACTGCGTTGGTTTTGGGTTCGGAAGAAGACGGAATTTCTCAAGAGATTTTAAATTTAGCAGATTTTAAAGGAGCAATTCCTTTATTGGGCAATATCGAATCTTTGAATGTGTCGGTTTCGGCGGGCATTGCTTTGTTTGAAGCAGTAAGACAAAGAGGAGAATAAATTTTAGGTTCATGGGAAATATTGCGGATATAATTTTATTTTGTATGAATAGAAATGGCATTTATGCCATTTATTTAAAAATATAAAAATATCAATTTGAAAAATGCAGAGATTTTGGCTAAAGCCAATGATTGAATTTTTTATTATCCTCCAGATAAATCTGGAGGCAATTCAAAAAACATATTTCAAAAAAAATATTTTTATTTTCCGCACAAATTTTCTAAAAAGTAAATCTTATAAAAAAATCCTCTAAATTATTTTTTTAGAGGATTTTTTTTCACTAATATTGTGTTAATTTAGCAAATTCTTTCGCAAAATAAGTCAAAGTAACATCTGCTCCTGCTCTTTTGATGCTCATCAAAGTTTCTAACATTGCTTTTTCGCCATCAATCCAACGACGTTGAGCAGCCGCTTTTATCATCGCATATTCTCCACTTACATTATAAGCGGCAATTGGCACATTAAAATTATGTTTCAAAGTTTGAATTACATCTAAATAAGGCAAGGCAGGTTTTACCATCATAAAATCAGCCCCTTCTTGAAAGTCTAATTCGGCTTCTATCAATGCCTCACGTATATTCGCAGGATTCATTTGATAGGTTTTTTTATCGCCAAATTTAGGAGCAGATTCTAACGCATCTCTAAACGGACCATAAAAAGCACTCGCATATTTAGCCGTATAAGCCATAATCGACACATCAGTAAAACCTGCTTGATCGAGTTCTGAACGAATATAACCAATTCTTCCGTCCATCATATCTGAGGGAGCGACTATATCTGCACCCGCTTCTGCTTGTGCGACAGCCATTTTTCCTAAAATTTCGAGTGTTTCATCATTCAAAATTTTTCCATTTTCTACCAAACCATCATGCCCCGCAGAGCTATATGGATCCATTGCCACATCAGTTACCAAACAAACATCAGTAAATTGTCTTTTGATTTCTCTGATTGCTTCCAAATAAAAACTATTTTCATTATAAGATTCAGACGCATATTCATCTTTCAAATCTTCTTTGACAGAAGGAAAAGGAGCGAAAGTTTGGATACCCAATTCTACACATTCAGCGATTTCTTCTAATAAAAAATCTAAAGAATATCTATAAATATTTGGCATACTACTTACTTCTATTCTTTTCGAATCTCCTTCAATCAAAAATAAAGGAAAAATAAGTTGTTCTTTTTGGATATAATTTTCTTGGGCTAATTCACGAATGATAGCCGATTTACGATTTCTACGAGGTCGACGAGTAAGCATATTTTCAAATAAAGTAGGACGTATAAGTGTTGAAACTTCAAAAAGTGGTCTATTCACAATTTTTATAAAGTATTTTAAAATTTGATAATTTTTTGACGGTGTTCTTTTTATTGTGCGTATCAATTTTTTTTAGTACAAAAAATATCACTATTTTTGATTATATAAATTACGAAATATGTGCCAATTTTTATAAAATGGTTAAAAAAAATATTTTTTTTTGAATTTGATAATTTATTTGTTTTTTAGTGCAATAAATTTGCTTTTTATTCGAGTGTATTTATTAGACTTTTTAAAATGACAAAGATTTTAGCACGCGGATAATGCGGATTTAATGGATTAAAACGGATTTTTTTCTTTTTTTTTTAAATTTTTAGTGTTTTTTATCAATTTTTGTTTCCCATTTTAAAAGGTATATTATTTTTTTGAATTGTCTCCAGATTTATCTGGAGGGTAATAGATAATTGAATAGTTGGCTTTAGCCAAAATTTTCATCTTTTTTGGATTTATGTTTTTAATATTTCAAAATAAATGCAATAAATTCTATTTCTTTTCAAAACTTGGACAAGAACAATACTTTAAAAAAAGATGTTTTAAACTTGTTAATTTTTTTGTTTTTATCTTAGAAATATATATATTTGCAAAAATCAACAAAAGTATTTAACATGAAATTTCAAAAATATTTTCTTTTCTTTGTAGGATTGTTTTTTGTAGGTAATAATCTTTCGGCTCAATGTGCGATGTGTCGTGCAAGCCTTGAAAACTCGATGAGCAATGGAGATAATTTAATTCGAGGAATTAACTATGGCATTATTTATTTGGCATCTGCTCCATATTTAGCCATTGTAGTTGTTATTTATTTTTGGTACAAAAACAGCAAAAAAAATTATGCCCAACGTATCAAAGAAACAAGCAATCATGCAGGGAAAATGCCCTCGATGTAGAGAAGGCAAAGTTTTCAAATATCCTGCAGTTCATTCTAAATTTATGATTATGAATGAATATTGCGAAACTTGTCATCAAAAATTTGATATAGAACCCGGTTTTTATTTTGGCGCAATGTATATTAGTTATGCGTTTCAAACAGCCATTTTCGTAGCCGTTTCGCTTAGTATTTTTATTTTTTTAGGCGAAAAAACGCCACTTTGGTATTATATTGTTGCCATTGTTATCCTTACTTTATTTACTTTGCCTTTTGCATTTAGATATTCTCGACTATTGATGTTGCATTGGTTTGGAGGAGTTTCGTATAGAGGAGATAATAAAAAAATATAATTTATTTTTTATTTTTATGATTATTCAATACATTGATAATCAATGTATTGAATTTTTCAAAATGAGTTTCCATTGGGATTATGTCCCACTTTATCGATGATAAATAATTGTGTTGATGGATTTTCTTTGATAAAATTTTGTCCATTTTTAAGGGGAACCCAAGTATCTTTTTCTCCCCCAATCATCGTAATTGGCACTTGAATTTTCGTTTTTTTTGTATTTTGATTTGGATTGCGTGCATACCTAAACGACCTCAAAATTGCTTGCGTTGTTCCTTCAATTTTAAAAGGCAATAAATAACCATTTGCATCTTCTAAAGTAGGTGGAGTTTGATAAGGCGAAGCTAAAATTTGTTGAAAATAAGCAGGCGCTACATAAAACTTACACAAACTTTAACAGTTGCTGTACACTACCCAATGTTTTTTTTAATTTATTGATAATCAATCGTTTACGTCTTATTTTTTGTTAAACGTATTGATAAAAATCGTGCCAAAAATTTATTGGTAAAAAAGGCAATTATTTAAAAAGAAAATCGTTAAAAAAGTAAAAATTTATTTTACTAAGACAAAAACTACTTTTTTTATGAACGATTTTCATACTGCAAAGATACAGAAAATATTGACAAATTTTATTATATTCAAACATTTATCTCGACAAAAATGTGCTATGTCTATGATTTTAGCCATGATAGAAAGAAAAAGAGTTCAATTAAACGAATTAGTCCTTAAACTCAATGATAATGCTTTGAGTTCTTCTAACGAAAGACGTTTACCAGCTTTTTTAAAAGATGCTGTTTTAGATGAAGAGCAGGTTATTTTTCTTCTGTCCATTTTTTGTGCATTTGGTAGCGTGGATACGACTTTCCGCATTCTATTTTAAAAATCAGTATTACCGTTAAAATTCGAGAATTTATTAGCAAAATTATCTAATAAATTTTATTTTAACAATAATCTGAATAAAAATTAATAAATCGAGTAAATTTTCAGATAAATTAAATATATTTTATATGTAAATTTTTAAATATTTATATTTTTTTGAGTAAATGCTCTAAACTAAAACAGGGGTGCGGAAAGTCGGTTATATCCTTTGAAAAGATTTACTGCACTTTTAATTGGAAATAAGCTTCATTAAAAACGCAGTAAGGGGAGCATATAAAAAATAAACTACCCACTCAAAAAAACCTATTTTTAGTTCCCTCACCGCTGGGGAGGGTTAGGGTCAGTGTTGTTAAGTTCTAATATTTGTCAGGTAAATTATTTTACAAATCAAAATATAATTTGCCAAATCTATAACATTTTCAAAAAATTATAGATTTTTTACAGAATATTATACAAGTTAATTTCTATTTTATTTGTTAAAAAAAAAGAATTTAACAACACTGCCCCCAGCCCTCCCCAAAGGTGAGGGAGTTTTTTTGGGTATAATATTTTCTACTTAGTCCCTAAACGTAAATTTTTTTGTTACTGTAATAAAAGTATGGAAAATTATTTTATGCTAAAATAATCACAAATTTTATACAAATAAAGTCAATTTATTTGTATAAAATTACAGGTAAATTTCCTATTATTTGTTTACCACACGAAAAATTACAGTAACATTTTTTTTGAGAATATTTTTTTATTTTATTTTCTCAATTTCATTTTCTAATGTTTGATAATTTCCTTTTGCGTTCAAGTTTTTTGCTTTTTTGATGTCTTCTGAGGCTTTTTTTGGCTCAAATGCTTCTATATAGGTTTCGGCTCTCAACACATAATAATTTTCCTTGTTCGGATTATTTTCGATCAATTTAGAATAATCTTCAACAGCATTAATGGGGTTTAAATAATTTTCGCGGTATATTTTTGCTCTTAAAAGTCTTGCTTCTTCAGAATAAGGTTTGAATTTGATAGCAGAATTAACTTGTATCAAAGCATTTTTTATTTCTCCATTTTGATAAAATTTTAAGGCAGATTTATATTGTTCGTAGGCTTTCGAACTCTCTACTCGATACGCAAAAACCAACGCAATAATAATAAAAATGCTCAAAACAATTACCGTTCCTAACAAAATTCTCTTTTGTCCTCTGCGTGTGATGTGATTGACAGGATCATATCCATTTTCATAAGGTTGGTAAGAAATAGGCGGTTGATAATACGGATTTGTATAAGTTTGCGTTTGACTATTAGTGTTATTTGTATATATTTGCGTTGTATTTTGTTGATAATCGTATTGTCTGCGTGTGTTTTCATTGCCCAAAATTTGATACGCTTGCAAAATCACTTTAAAATATTCCTCTGAAGCCTTATTGTTTGGATTTCGGTCAGGGTGATATTTTAGGGCTAGTTTTTTGTAAGATGTTTTGATTTGTGAAGACGTAGCAGTCAATGGAACTTCTAAAATCTCGTATAAATTTGCCATTTTTATTTCTTTATTTTTAATGTAATTTGGTGCAATATTTTTACCAAAAAATAATTCAAAGGCGTAATCAACAAACAAAAACTTATCAATAGTAAAAATCGATTGAGTTCTGAAATATTTTTAAAATATGTCAATATCAAATAATTTCCCAAAAATAAAACAGGCAAAGCCAACATCAATAATTGATACCGTTTTTGGCGTAATGATAAATCTTTTACATTTTTACGCCATAAAATCATTATCCAAATACTCGAAATGAGCCAAATAATTAGTAATGTTATCATTTTTTTATGCTGATTTTTTTGGTAACAATATTTTCTACTTCTTTCAAAATTTCTTGATTTAATTCGTGTTTTCCCTCAAAAGTAATCACGTCAGACAATAAAAAATCCATTGCTTTTAGTTTTTGTTCCAATACTTCAAACGTTTGCCATTCTGCCAACACCTCATCTTGCAAACCATACACATATAAAATTTTCATCAAAGGAAATCGGATAGGAATTTGTGAATAATCTATTTCGTGAGCAAAATCTCCCGCCCATAAAATCAAATTATCGGCTTTTGTATTGCCCGCATTTACCCAACGCCAAGCCGTAGAACAACCTTGCGAAAATGCCAAGATATGCAAGCGATATGGGTGCGTATGCGAAGATAAAAGCGTATTTTGTAAAGTTTCTAAATAATTGACATAATCTTTTACTTCGTTTTCTCTGTCTTCTTTGGTCATCCAAACTGCTCCAACTTTATTATTTTTTTCGGGTAAATAATGCCTTGACAACGCTTCAGGTGCGACTACAAAATTAGTTTCAGGATTTAAAAAAGTAAATTTTTTCATAAAAAATTCCACTAATTGTCCATATCCATGAATGACAAACCAAACATCAGTCGTGTTTTCATCTAAATTGCCATACGTAGCATATCTTGCCGTTTTTTTGACTTCTATATTTTTAAGTTCTATCATTATTTTTTTGTGTTATTAATTATTTTTTTCTAATTGTTTTTTTATTTTTATAATTTGATATTTACGCCCATTGCTAACAAAATTAATATGGTCATTCCCAAAATAATTCGGTAATATCCAAACCATTTAAAACCATATTTTGCTAAAAATCCAATGAAAAATTTAATCGCAATCATCGCCACAATAAACGCCACTACATTGCCCAAAGCCAATATTTTCCATTGCTCAGTGGTGATAGTTTTATACGATTTTAATAATTGGTAACTCGAAGCCAAAAACATAGTCGGAACAGCCAAAAAGAATGAAAATTCAGCCGCATTCAAACGAGAAAGTTTTTGGGTCAATCCACCAATAATCGTAGAGGCAGAGCGAGAAAGCCCCGGAAAAATCATTGCTAAACATTGAAAAAGTCCGATAATAAACGAAGTTTTATAAGAAATTTCTTTATTTTCTGTAGTGTTTTTTTCGTTACTTTTTTCGTTATCTTGTTCATTTTTTTGAAACCATTTGTCAATAAACAATAAAATAATGCCACCTAATAACAAATTTAAAGCAATTACCCACACTCTTTCTAAGGCTGCCTCTATGAAATCATTTAACAAAAGACCAAAAAAAACGGCTGGAATAACTGCCACAATCAATTTAAAATAAAAATCAACACTTTGAAAAAAACGTTTCCAATACAAAACAACCACAGACAAAATCGCCCCCAATTGAATATTTACTTCGAATATTTTTGTAAAATTTTCTTGATTGATGCCCATCAAAGCAGAGGCAATAATCATGTGACCTGTAGAAGAAATAGGTAAAAATTCGGTTAAACCTTCTATAATTGCTAAAATAATAGCCTCAATCCAAGACATATTTTTGAGTTAAGAAATAATGTTTTTAATAATTTATTTGCAAAACTAATACAAATATTTTGAAACTAAAAATAACCTACCTCTAAATAAAAATTTATCAATATAATTTTGAATAAAATGAACTAAAAATTGCTTTTTTTGGAGATAAAAAATATTCCAAATCTATATTATTTTTCAAAAAAAAGTCGTATTTATTTTAATTTCTAATATTTTTAGCTTAATTTTGCCTAAAAATTTAGTTAATTTTATATGAAAAAAAATATTTTTATAATTTGTGCGATTTTTTTTAGCACCTTGTTAATAAACTGCACAGGGAATCTAGAAAATTCAAATACAGGAGATGGAACTAATCCTAATCAACTGATAGGAAGCAAGGGCGCACCACTCGAAATGGTCGTTGTGATGAATCCTAAATATTTGAATGATACACTTGGTTTAGCCGTAAAAAATGCTTTGGGCGCTCCCACTGCCGTTTTACCACAAGATGAACCTTATTTTAATGTTATCAAAACGCACCCAGAAGGTTTAGGTAAATTTTTAAAAGGACATAATAATTTGATGTTTTTGGTGGATATGTCCGATAAAACTGTGATAGGAGATTTATTAACCAAAATGTTTACCAAAGAAACGTTAGAAAAAGCATTGAAAGATAGACCGATTGTTTCGCTTACTCAAAAAGATAAATTTGCGAATGGACAGCATATCTTGTATTTAATTGCTCGAAATTATGACGATTTATTGGTGCATTTAGATAAAGAAATGCCAAGAGTAATTGAGTTTTTTAGGCAAGCAGAAAGGGAGAGATTATTGGCACAACTTTTACAAAGAGGTGAAAAACAACAAAAAAAATTAGAAAAACTCATCAAAGAAAAAACAAATATTTCTATTCCTGTTCCGTCTGGATATCAATTAGTGAAACAAAAAGAGAATTTTTTGTGGTTGAGGTCGCCCGGTGAAGTAGATAAAAATATTACTATTTCTTATGGCGAATACAAAGATAAAAATATGTTCGAAATCAATAATATTATCAAATGGAGAAATGATTTTGGGTTTCGATTGATGAATGACACAACTATCAAAGATTCTTATATGGACACACAAATCACGCCTGAAGCACCTATTCAAAATAAAGTAATGACTTTGAATAAAAAATATACAAACGAATATCGTGGTTTGTGGTGTTTTCACAACAAAAATGGTGGTGGCGGATTTGTGAGTTATGCTTTTGTTGATGAAAAAAATAAACGTTTTTATTATGTAGAAGGTTTTGTATATGCGCCCGGAAAAGCAAAACGTGGAGGATATTTGGAGTTAGAATCTTTGATAAGATTAGCAAAAATAGAGGAATAAAGTAAAAAAAGTCATCAATTTATCATACAATACAAACGAAATTTAATGTTTCTTTTTTATGATAAACTGGTGACGATTTAGAGTGCAGCATTTATATTTTTTCTCAAATATATTTTTTGCTTTTGTAGATTCAACTAAGAACGATAATTCATTTTTTATTTTTGTAGCTATAATTTAAAACTGACGATTTGTTTTTTTGATTTATTTTTTTAATTCTTTTGAGAAAAATTATAAAGCAAAAGTAAAAATATTTCTCATTTTTTCCAAAAAACATACCCCTACAAATACCCTACATCGTTATATTTCTTAAAATAATGATATAAAATATGAAAATAATTATATTTTTTTTGTTATAAATAAAAAAATCTCAAAAAATAAAAATATTTTTTGAGATTTTTTATAAAGACTTTTTATGTAATTTTTTTATTGACTACGCACAAAATTCTTCAAAAACCATTTTCAAATGTTCTGCAATCATATTGGCATTTCTACCTTCGATATGATGTCTTTCTACAAAATGCACCAATTCACCATCTTTAAATAAAGCAATAGAAGGAGAAGAAGGAGGATAAGGCATCAAATATTCTCTTGTTTTGGCGGTCGCATCTGTATCAACGCCTGCAAAAACAGTAACTAAATTAGTAGGTTTGTGTGTAGAATTTTGCAACGCTAACTTCACACCCGGGCGAGCAGCCCCTGCCGCGCAACCACAAACAGAATTTACAACTACTAAAGCAGTACCTTTTTGACTGTTCATAAAACTATCTACTTCCGTATTTGTTTTCAATTCTTGAAAACCTGCCGAAGTTAAATCTGCACGCATAGGTGCAACTAAATGTTCTGGATACATATAATTAGAATCTCGATTAATAACACTAAAAAAAATATTTTTTAATGCAAATTCCTTTAGAGTTAAATAGGAATTTTTCTTTCTTTAATAACAAAACAAAAAACATTTTGATTTTGTTCTATTTTTAAAAAATAAAATATTTTTTTTGAAAAATCATCAAAATATAAAAAAAGTGCAATTATATCTTTGAAATAAACAAGTCAATATTAATAAATCATTAAAAATTGCAATTTTATTTTTTATTTTGTAACTTTGCATCAAAAAAAACGTACTTTTATGAAGAAATCAAATATTCACCTCGAAGTAGGCTTGGATAACCAAGAAATTCCCGATACAATTCATTGGACAGCAGACGATGCTCCCTCTGAAGGAAAACAAGAAGCGAAAGCATTTTCGTTATCAATTTGGGATAGTTCAGAACAAGGCACTTTGAAAATAGATTTGTGGACAAAAGATATGGAAGTTTTTGAAATGAAAAGATTTTTCATTGAAATTCTCTCTGGAATGTCGGATACTATTCGCAACTCAACGCAAGATGAAATAATGGCAATGGATATTGATAATCTTGCCAAAGATTTCACAAAAAGATTGGAAAAAGAAATGCAAATGGCAAAAGGCTAAACTTAGGTTTACTAAATCTATCAAAAATAAAAAGTAAAAATTATGAGTACAATGAACATTGCTTATATACAAAATTTGGTAGAATCTATCAAAGCCGATAAAATAGGAGAATTAAATTCTTCTTCTAATTTGATAGTGGGAGAAAATGGTCAAGATAAATTAGCCCATTTAGCGGCTGCTATTTGGATTGCTGATAAAATGCAAATCACTCGATGGGACTTTACAACCACTTGGAGTGCTTATGTAGAAAAAACAAAACAAGCATTAAGATAATTTCTCTTAAAAAAATATTATCAACATAAATAAAATCAAAAAAAAATGATGTAAATTTATGTTGATATTTTTATTTTTTATAAATTTTAAATTAAAAACATATCTAATTACTTATTTTGATGTAACTTTGCGTAAGTTTTTTTGAAAAAATAATTATATTTTGATAACGACTTTTTAATTTTGTCAATAAATATTTATTTTATTATTTCTTTCTCCTCGGTCTGTGGCACACAGACCGAAATAAAAGTTACTATTTCGGTCTGTGTGCCACAAACCGAGGATTAACATAAAAGAAATGTCATTATCAAATTTAAACCCTAATTTAATAATAAAATGTCTAATATAACATTTATAAATCCATACAATAAACAAAAACTAACTCAAATCACAAGAAATGAACAAGAAATTTTAGAAGACAAAGAAGGGAAACGTTTTTTGAAAATCAAAGGTGCCTTTAGATTTGTTGCTGACGATAATTATACCGAAAATTTTGGATTTCAATGGAATAAATTTACAAAAACACAAATTGATAAGTTTTCTGAAAGTAATCAAAGTACAGAACGATTTTTAGCGGTTACTCAATGGGATAAAGAGGACTTAAAAAATAAAAATATATTAGAAGTTGGCTCAGGTGCAGGACGCTTTTCAGAAGTAGTATTGGCAAATACAAATGGAAATTTATATAGTGTAGATTATTCTAATGCGGTGGAAGCCAATTTTAAAAATAATGAACATTATGGAGAAAGACTACAATTATTTCAAGCAAGTATTTATGAAATGCCTTTTGAAAATAATAGTTTTGATAAAGTTTTTTGTTTTGGCGTTCTACAACATACACCTGACTTTAAAAAATCTGTGCAAGCCTTGATAGATATGGCAAAGCCAAATGCAGAAGTGATTGTAGATTTTTATCCTATTAAAGGTTGGTGGACAAAAATTCATGCAAAATATATTTTTAGACCATTTACAAAAAAAATGAGCCACGAAAAATTATTGAAAAAAATTGAAAAAAATGCTAATTTTATGATAAAACTTTCACGCTTTTTTGATAAAATTGGGGTAGGAAAAATTACAAATCGATTTATTCCTATTTGTGATATAAAAAATACATTACCTTATCAACAATTATCGCCACAAGAATTAAGAGAATGGGTAATTTTGGATACATTTGATATGTTTTCGCCTGAATATGATCAACCACAAAAACTTTCTACTGTCAAAAAATGGTTCGAGGAAATGAATATGAAAGAGGTAGAAGCAAAGTTTATTTCGTATGGTAACGGAAATAGTATTGCAGTCGTAAAAGGTATTAAAAAATAATTTTTTTTAATTCAAACTTGTTACCTATCACAAATTGCACGCAAGTGTGAAACATAAAAAATAAATAAATTTAGTAGAAATTTTTATACAAAAAAACCCTCATTTTTAAACAAAAATGAGGGTTTTTTAATTAATTCGTGGATTAAAAAGCTGTAATTAACAATATTATTTTTAGTTTCTTGTTGATGCTTCTCTGATTACTTTTTCCAAATTATCACTTGTTAATTCATATTGATTTAATTGTGCAATGTTACTTTGTTTGATGTGTGTTTTTGTTATTTGTAAATAATCAAGATAATTATTTTCTGAAAAATCCGAATACTCAGAAAAATAATCTGTATGAATAGGCAATAATTCTAAATCACTTCTCAATACTTTATGTGTGGAAAATAATCTATTAAAAAGCCAATTAATAATTTCACTATTGAGCAAATCAGTAAGTTGTTTATTTGTAATATTGATATTTATAGGAATACATACATTTGCACTATTCAAAATAAACCGTTGTGCAGTATCACAAAAAAAGCATAAATTAGAAGAAATAAACTTATAAATAAGTTTTTCTTTGGCTTGGTACATTTTTAATGGGGCAACTTGCTGAAAATTTGAAAAATCATTTAATATAAAAGTTTTAGGCTCTTTTAAGCCATTTTTTGTAATATCAGAACCTTTATAAATTGGAACATAATTTTCTTTTTCTGTATCACTACAAAATCTTTCGTTATTTCCTGTTACAATACCCAACGCCCATGTAGCCTTTTGTTTTAATGTAATATGTTTTGTTGCGTATAATTTTTCTATTACTTTTGTTTCATTTTCATTTGCCCAAAAATTAAAAATCATTTTTGGATTTTGTTTAAAAGAATCCAAACTTCTTTTAAAAGTTACATCACCCAAACAACATTCTATTTCATTTGATATTGAATTTGTATTTTCAATAATAATGGTTTGTGCTTTCGTTACCAAACCTTTAAATGCTTTGTCATAATCTATAAAACGCAAGATTTTTTTTGTGCTTATTTTCTTTCTTATATCTTCAAAAGTTGTGATATTAAAAAATGCTTCTTGCACCAAAAAACCCAAAATACCGACTTGTTTGAGTATATGTAGGCTTGCACCCATAAACAAAGATGTAGTATCCAAACTATTACCACAACCATATTTTAGCGCAAATTTTTCTTTATTTTCTTTGTCAATTTTTTTGCCCCAAGGCGGATTTGTAAGTATTAAATCAAAAAATAATCCTTTTTCATTCAATTTAAAAGCCTCTTGTAAAAAATCACCTACTTTTATATGTGGTGTTTCAAAGCCAAATTCTTGTTTTATACGTTCTTTTGTGATAAAAACTGCATTTTCGTCTATATCAAAACCATATACATTTTCAGGAGAAATGCCCGATTTTATGGCTTCAATAATAAAATTGCCTGAACCACAACAAGGGTCTAAAAATTTAAAGTGATTATCAATATTATTGTCAATTATTATATTTTTAAACATATCTTTCACCACCCAAGAAGGCGTGTAATAAATGCCTTCTTTGTTGCGATAGGCATTTGACAAAGTGTTTTCGTATTCAATACCAAGTTTTTCACCATCAATATTTTTACGATTAAAATTTTCAATAAATGAATTTATTTTATTGGAGATTTTTTCATTATTAAGGTTATCTTTTGGTAATTTATCTTCTTTCAATGATTTATTTGCTCTTAAATTTAACTTTTCTTTGCCTGCAATATTTGTCATAAAATTATCAAAAGAATCTTTGGTAATCACGCCTTTGCTTAACATTTCTAAATAACCTGTTTTTATCCAATTACGAATAGTTGCAGTAGAAACATTTGCTTTTTTAGAGGCAATTTCAATCGTAAAACCCAATATTTCTACTTCTTTAAATAAATTTGATTGCATAGTTTAAAAATTATTGATAAGATAAAAATATAATTATTAGTTTTTGATACCCTCCAAATAAATCTGGAGGATATTCAAAAAATACTTTTCAAAAAAATATTTTCATTTTTTGCACAAATTTCCTAAAAAACTATGCTTTTATTCTGTACGATTAATTACATTAGTTTTTTGATAATATCTTCTGCCGAAATTCCTTCTGCTTCTGCTCTAAAATTTCTTACAATTCTATGTCTTAAAATAGGAAAAGCAACAGATTTTATGTCTTCTATATCAGGAGAATATTTTCCTCTTAATAAAGTTTGACACTTTGCCGCCAAAATTAAATTTTGAGACGCTCTCGGTCCCGCACCCCATTCTAAAAAATCATTCGTTTCTTTGGTAGCAAATTCTGAATTTGGGCGAGTTTTATGAACTAATCTTACAGCATAATCAATCACATTATCCGCCACAGGCACACGCCTTACTAATTGCTGAAAATATAAAATTTCTTCGCCTGAAATAACCGTATTGACTTGTGGTTTATAATCAGAAGTTGTATTTTTGATGACTTGTTTTTCTTGTTCAAAGCTTGGATAATCTAAACTAATATTGAACATAAAACGGTCTAATTGTGCTTCTGGCAACGGATATGTACCTTCCTGCTCGATTGGATTTTGGGTTGCCAATACAAAAAATGGTCTTCCTAAATCGTATCTTTTTCCTGCAATCGTAACCGCATATTCTTGCATAGCTTCCAACAAAGCCGACTGCGTTTTGGGTGGAGTACGGTTAATTTCATCAGCTAAAATAATATTAGCAAAAATTGCTCCTTTGATAAATTTAAAATTTCTTTCTTGGTCTAATGTTTCTGCTCCCAAAATATCAGAAGGCATCAAATCAGGCGTAAATTGAATACGATTAAAACTCAAATCTAAAGCAGAAGCAATGGTTTGAATAGTTAATGTTTTGGCTAAACCCGGCACCCCTACCAACAAACAATGTCCTTGACAAAAAACAGCGGTTAATAATTGATGAATTACTTCATCTTGCCCAACGATTACTTTTGCAATTTCTTGTTTTAAGGCTTTATAAGTAGAAGCCAAAGCATCTGCTGCCTCTACATCAGAACGAAATTCTGTCATTTTATTTATATTAAATTTCTTTTTTTATTTATTTAGAATAGGACAATCTTTAAATTCATCGTCAACTTTGATGAATAATTGGTCTTTCGTTTTTTTAAACCATTCTTCTATGGCTTTTTGTTTTTTATTATTCAAAGCAAATGTATATACTTTATCATAATCACTTTCAAAAGTACAAGTATGCCCTGCAGTACGTTTTTTATAGAATAAAATTCTAACGGCTGATTTTCCATCGTCAGTTCGATAAGGAATAGGTCGAGAGATTTTTCCTACTTCCATTGTATCAATTACTCCAAAAATAAAAGGGTCAATTTCATCAATAAAAATTTTAGAACTTCCACTTTGACTGGTTATATCTCCACCTGAATAAGATGTTTGTTTGTCGTGAGAATATTCTTTGGCAAATTTGGCAAATGATGCACTATCTTTGATTACTTTCAATCGCAAACTATCTAAAAATTTTGATTCTGCTTGTAAATCTACGGCTTCAAAATTAGGTCTAATCAATATATGTGATGAATTTTGCTCGTTTCCACGTCTTTCATATAGTTTTATCAAATGAAATCCAAATTGAGATTCGACAATCGGTGATAATTCGTTCGGTTTCAATTTGAAAACGGCTGCTTCATATTCAGGAACTAATTTTCCTCTTGACATCCAGCCCAATTTTCCGCCTTCTTTAGCACTCATAATATCTTCCGAATTTTCGTTAGCTACTTTTTCGAAACTTTCACCGCTTTCGATCACTTTTTTCAAACTATCCAAACGTTTGCGAGCTTCATTTTTTTGTTCTTTACTTACCTCAGGAATACGCACCAAATGCGCCACTTGCACTTCTGACTTAAATTCAGGAATACTATCTTTGGGGATATTATTATAAAATTTTCTTACTTCTTTGGGCGTAATTTTAATGTCTTTGATGATTTCGTTTTCCATTTTTTGCCCAACCATTTGTTCTTTTACTAAGTCATGAACTTCTCTTTTGAGGTCAGACATAGTTTTGTTGTATAGTTTTTCTAATTTGGTGGCATCACCCGCACAACAGCTTTGCAAAAGATATTGAACTCTTCTTTCTACTTGCGATTCGACTACTTTTTCTTCTACATTTACAGAGTCAATTTCTGCTTTTGCTAACATCATTTTTTGAATAATTAGCTCTTGTAACACTTGACAACGGGCTTGAGCATCGTCTGTGGTGATAGATTTTCGAGCCAATAAATCCATAATTCTTGCGTCTAATTCAGATTTTAGAATGATATGATTATCTACTGAAGCGATAATTTTATCGCCCATAAAGTCTTGACCAAAAAGATGTATGATTGAAAATAAACTAACAATCAATAGGCTTATAATATACTTTTTCATTACTTATGTTATGATTTTAACGTGCAAAAATAGATTTTTTATTTTAAAAAAACAATAAATGAATGTTAAAACATTGTTTTTTTAACTGATTTTTTATAAGAATGTATATAAATAAATACAAAAAGGCATTTTTATTCCTTAAAAATAAAAAATAGAGGCTAAAAATTAATGTTCTTAACGATGATAAAACCAAATTTATTTGTAGGATATTCTATATATTTTTTATTTTGATATTTTTATTTTAAAGAATCATTATTTTATTTTTATTTCTAAATTATCAATATCAAATCATAAGTTTTAAATAAGAAAGATAAAAATTGCTTATATTTGTCAAATTTTGTTATTTTAATACTTTATTTTAATACTCAACAATAAATGAAAAAGAACGTTTATATAATATTTTTACTTATTTTATTTGCTTTTTTGGATTGTAAACGTCATAATTCAGAAGAAAATTTGCAAATTATACAACAAAATAATGATAGTTTTATTAAAGGTGTAGATATTTCGTATCTTCCAGAGATAGAAACTTATCCAATTACTTTTTATAATCTCCAAAATCAACCTGAAGATATGCTAACAACTCTCAAAAATGCAGGCGTAAATACTATTCGAGTTCGTCTTTGGAAAAATCCAAGCAATGCACATTCAGGTTTTGAGGAAGTAAAAGCCTTTGCACAACGCATTAAAGCCAAAAATATGAAAGTTTGGTTGACAGTACATTATTCGGATACTTGGGCAGACCCAGCACATCAAATCATACCGCAAATATGGCAAAATACGCCTTTAAACGCTTTAAAAGATAGTATTTATGCTTATACACGAAAAATAATGACCGAAATAAAGCCAGAAATTATACAAATTGGGAATGAAATTAACAGCGGATTTGTGCATCCTTTGGGGAGTATTAGCAACCTTAATAACTTTAAATCTTTACTTTTGAGTGGCATACAAGCAGTGAGAAACACCGAACCAAGTACTAAAATTATGTTGCATTTTGCAGGTTTAGGCAATGACGCAGATTGGTTTTTTGAACAAATAGCCACCTTAGATTATGATTATATAGGACTTTCTTATTATCCACTTTGGCATGGAAAAGATTTAATGGCGCTTTCTAATACGCTTGTTATGCTTAAAAATAAATATCAAAAGGAAGTTTTGATAGCCGAAACTTCTTATCCTTTTACGTTTTTATGGAATGATTGGACAAACAATGTAATTGGACTTGATAATCAGATTATTGATACTTATTCGGCAACTCCTACAGGTCAAAAATCTTATCTTTTGCGTATAAAAGAGATTTGTAAGACAGGACAAGCGAGCGGTTTTTGTTATTGGGGTGGTGAATGGGTTGCTTTTAAGGGCAATCAATCACAAGTGGGTTCTTCCTGGGAAAATCAAGCTTTATACAATTTTGAAAATAAGGCTTTGCCTGTTTTGGAAGTATTTAAAAATTAAAAGAATAAAAAGAGATAATCTATCAAAATAAATTCAAAAAAAATCTCATAAAAATATTTTTAATTGCTCATAATATTAGCAATTAAAAATATTTTTAAAAAAAATTATGAAAAATATTTTTTTTTCTCTAACTTTGTATTCTTATATGTGATAAAATATTTAATTGTTTAATTTTCAATATATTATGAAATTTATTATATCATCGGGGGTATTGCAAAAGAGTTTATCTTCAATTAGCGGGGTGTTAATTAGTAACCCTGTAGTACCTATTTTAGAAAATTTTTTATTAGAACTTGATAAAGGTAAATTGGTAGCAAGTGCTTCAGATTTACAAATTTCAATGACTACCTCAATCAGTGTAGATACAGATGTGCCGGGAAAAATTGCTATTCCTGCTAAAATTTTGTTGGACACACTCAAAAACTTACCCGAACAACCTGTTTCTTTTTCTGTCAATACAGAAGATTCGATGACAGAAATTACCTCTTATAAAGGTACTTACAAATTGGGTGGCGAATTGGCAACGGATTTTCCAAATATTCCTTCGCCTACAGGTGATAATAAAATCACTGTTTCGTCTGATTTATTGTTAGATGCTATTGGTAATACATTATTTTCGGTAGGAAAAGATGAAATGCGTCCTGCTATGACAGGAGTTTATCTAAAATTAGAAAAAGATAAATTGACTTTTGTCGCCACTGATGCCAATCGTTTGGTAAGATACATTCGTAATGACGTGAATAATGACGTAGAAGCAACTATGATTATTCCTAAAAAAGCAATGCAACTATTGAAAGCAAGTTTGCCATCTAATCCGACTGAAGTAGAAATTCAATTTAGCGAATCAAATGCGTTTTTCTCATTTAATCATACCGTAATGGCTTGTCGTTTGATTGATGAAAAATACCCAGATTATGACAGTGCAATTCCTTTGAACAATGATAAACGCCTTTGTGTGAATAGAAGCGAATTATTGAGTTCATTGAAACGTTTGATTATTTATGCTAACAGAAGTAACTATCAAATCCGTTACACAATGCAACAAGATGTGCTAACAATCTCGGCAGAAGATACTGATTTTGCTAATGAAGCGCAAGAACAAATCATTGCAGAATACGAAGGTAGAGATATGGAAGTTGGTTTTAATGCTACTTTTATGATTGATGCCTTGACAAATATCGTTGGCGATGAAATAGAATTGAATTTTTCTAATCCAAATCGTGCTTGTATTCTTGTTCCGAGAGAAAAAACTCCTGAAGAAAATACCATTATGCTGGTAATGCCTGTGATGATCAACAGCACAATCAACGATAGCTATGATGATTCTGGTGAAGAAGATGAAGATGAAGATGCAGACGAGGAGGAACAAGAAGTTGAGACTGAAGACGAAGAATAAAATATAATTTTCTTTTTTTATGAAAGAAAAATTATATTTTGATACAAATAAAATAAATATTCCAAATTTTAATCGATTTGGAATATTTTTTTAAATATAAAAAAAATAATTAGGGAGTATATAAAAATAAGTTACACAAGTGTTTTCCTTGGTCTGTGGCACACAGACCGAAACAGCTTAGTAACTATTTCGGTCTGTGTGCCACAGACCAAGGATTAAATAACAGACTTAAAATAAATAATAATAAAAAGTAAATACATAAAAAAATATAAATGGGTAATTTTATAATGATAACTCAACTTATTTTGGGTTTATCTTTGATAGTTGGTTTACACGAATTGGGGCATTTATTGGCTGCTAAATGGTTTGGCATCAGAGTAGAAAAGTTTTCTATTGGTTTTCCACCGAAAATTTTTGGCGTAAAATGGGGCGATACAGAATATTCTTTTGGACTAATTCCTTTGGGTGGATTTGTAAAAATTGCAGGAATGATGGACGAGTCATTCGATAAAGAACAACTCGAACAACCTATTCAACCTGATGAATTTCGCTCAAAACCTGCTTGGCAACGTCTAATCGTAATGATTGGGGGAGTTACTGTCAATATTGTTACAGGAATTATGATGTTTATTGGTTTGTCTTATTTTGTAGGCGAAAGTTATTTACCTACCAAAGAAGTAAAACATGGCATTGTTGCTCACGAATCTGCCCAAAGAATTGGCTTAGAAACAGGCGATAAAATTATTAAAATCAATGGAAAATCTTTTGATAGATTTGATGATATATTAAGTCCCGAAGTTTTATTGGCTTCCAAAGGAAATTATACCATAGATAGAAATGGCAAAGAAATTACGATTGAATTGCCTACAAATTTGGTAGAAAAATTATCTTCTAAAAATCCACAGCCATTTATTGAGCCTCAAATGCCTTTTACAATCGGTATGGTTTTGCCCAAAAGTGGGGCAGAAAAAGGAGGTTTGAAAGAAGGTGATGAAATTATAGAAGCAAATGGTCAAAAAATACAATATTTTCATCAATTTCAAAAGGCAAAAGAAAATCTAAAAGAAAAACAAATCAATATCAAAATAAAAAGAGAAAATAAAGAAATTGATTTGAAAATTATCACAGATAAAGATGGAAATGTAGGATTTAGACCTAAATTTAATTTGGATTATAAACAAAATTATTTTAGCGTTACCGAATCTATTAGCAAAGGAACAGAACAAGCCTTTGGTTCGGTTTGGTATAATATTCAAGGAATGGGCAAATTATTTAGAGGAGAAGTTTCGACCAGAGCAGTAAGCGGACCGATAGGAATTGCACAAGTTTTTGGAACAAAATGGGATTGGGTTCGTTTTTGGCGTATTTTAGGTATTTTATCGATGTGGATTGCTTTTATGAATATGTTGCCAATTCCGATTTTAGATGGCGGGCATGTCGTGTTTTTGTTATATGAAATTATATCAGGACGTAAACCTTCTGACAAATTTATGGAAGTTGCTTTGACTGTGGGCTTTGTTTTGATTATGGGTCTGATGGTTTTTGCGATTGGGAATGATTTATTTAATTTATTTTTCTAATTGATACAATGGCTGAAAAAAATGTATTTCCTTTTTGGAATTTTATCACAAGACAAAGTTTGATATATGGTTTGGTGATGATTGTCGTGTTTACTGTTTTTGATTTATTAGATTTATCACAAACAAATTTTAGTTGGTTTTCTATGCTTATACCTGTTTTGGTTTTATATTTTGCTTTGCAAGAACGAAAAAAAACGGAAGATGGATTTTTAAGTATGCAAGAAGGTTTTTTAACGAGTTTTTTGGTAGGGAGTTTTTGGAAGTTTTATTTCTAATACTTTTGCTATTATTTATTTTAATGTATTGATGCCTGAAAGGAAACAACATATATTCAATAATGCTCGAAAACAAATCGAAGAAAGGTATCCTAATATGCCTGAAAATCAAATTGATCAAGCAGTATCTTATTCGGAATATATTTTTCAACCTCATATTTTCTTTATTTTTGGCTTGGTTATGTCTTTGATAATCTCAAGTATTATTGGTTTTATTTTAGCATCTATTCTAAAAAAAGAAAGAAATCCTTTTGAATAAAAAAATGTTTTTAGTATTTATCAATACAAAAAAATGAAAAAAAACTTAGGCACATACATCAATCCTTTTACGGATTTTGGTTTCAAAAAATTGTTTGGTCAAGAAGCAAGTAAAGACTTGTTGATTGATTTTTTGGATACGCTTTTATTAGAAAAAGAAGATAAAATTGCAGATATTACTTATCTTAAAAATGACCATGCAGGTAGAACAGAATTGGATAGAAAAGCAGTTTTTGATATACATTGTAAAACTATCAATGGTGAATTTTTTATTGTGGAAATGCAAAACGCCAAGCAAGAATTTTTCAAAGATAGAACTATTTATTACGCTACTTTTCCTATTCAAAATCAAGCCATAAGAGACTCGAAAAAAGATGGTGTTGTTTGGACTTATGAATTGAAAAATGTCTATTCTATAGCCATTATGAATTTTAGATTTGATGAATTTAGTCCAATTACAAAAGTAAAACATCATATTATGTTAAAAGATATTGAAGATAACACAATATTTTATGACAAATTGCAGTTTATTTATTTAGAGATGCCCAATTTTAATAAGGGTATTAACGAATTGACAACTCATTATGAAAAATGGTTATATATCTTAAAAAATATACCAAAATTACAAAGTCTTCCTCCAACATTACAAGATGAAATTTTTATGAAAGTATTTGCAAAATTACAAGTATCGAGTTATACAAGTGAAGAATTAAATGAATATGAAAGCAGTTTAAAAAATTTAACTGATTTTGTTAATAGCGTGAATACTGCCGAAAAAACAGGAATAATCAAAGGGAAAATTGAAGGTGAAAAAACAGGAATAGTCAAAGGTGAGCAAAATAAAGCCAAACAAATTGCTTTAAATGCTATTAAAAAAGGTTTTGATAATCAAACTATTCAAGATTTAACAGGTTTATCTGCTAAAGAAATAGTAAAAATAAGAAAGGAAAATATCTAAATTTTTATAGCATTTATCAACATAAAAAAAACTGCAAAATAAAATAAATTTTGCAGTTTTTTATTTTTTTACTTTATTTTGTTTTCAAAATCCCCGTTTCACTCACCACTGCAAATCCCACAAAAAGAAACAAAACTAAAGAAGCAATTAAATTGATAGTTTCGCCTGTTCTATATATTGGTACATCAAACTTAAATTCTACTTTGTGTTTGCCCGCAGGAATTACCAATCCACGCAAAATATAATTTGTTCTTAAATGTGGCACTTCTTTGCCATCAATAAAGGCTTTCCATTCTATTTTATTTTTATCTACATAATAAATCTCAGAAAAAATGGCTAATTGTGTGTGTTTTGATTGACTTTCATATTCCATTTTATCAGGAAAATATCTCACCAAACGAATAGAAGCACTCGAATCAAATTCAGTTTTTAAATCTTTGACTTGATTCTCAAATTTTTTGTCAATAAAAGCAATATTTTTCGCTTCAATTTTATCTAATTTTTTTAGTTCTTCATCAGCATTTTTGACTAATTCATATTTGGGAACAAACCAAGCATTGCCACAAGCATTTGGATTTTTTTGTGCCAATAATTCTCCTTTTTCGTTGCCTTGCATAATATATTTTGTATTCAACATATTTATCACACCTATATTTCCTTGTCCTAAATGATTTTCGATGACATCTTGATAACGGCGTAATTTGGCTGCGTGATAGCCACCAATATGTTTATGATTATAAGAAGTAATTCCATCATTAAAAGGGCTATTAGTTACATTATAAATTCGATAATGTAAATCTTTATCCGCTTTGATTTGTTTATCTATATCGTTCATTTCGAATACATTTTCAAAATCTGTATTAGGTTTGAAAGATTCTGCGTTTAAATAACGTTGATCTACTGCCCATAAATCTACCAAAACCAAAAATGCTATGCCTGCGACCGCATATTGCATATCAAATTTTTGCCAAAATGCCAACCAAATTACTCCAGCACTCAACAAAATAAAAATCAAAGAACGAAAAGCATCGTTACTTTGTAAAACTACTCTATCTTTTCTGACGGCGTTCAAAAGACTATTCGATACTTCTTTTGCTTGTTCATTGCCGCCCATTTGTTTGATTAGATTTTGTCTAAATTCATCATCGGCACTTACTTTTATTTCTTGTCCATCATTGGTTTTAACTTTCATAGCAGTTGGTTTGAAATCCATAAAACTTCCGCCCAACATCAATATCAATAAACAAAAACCTGCCACACTTCCCGCACTTACTTTTAAAGAAAATAATATTTTTTGAGTATCAATTTCACCTTTTAATAATTCTTGTAAACCTAACACAGCCAACCAAACCGCAAAAATTTGTACCAACGAAAGAATCATTGTATGCGCCCTAAATTTGCTATACATAGGCATAAAATCGAACATCAAATAATTAAAAGATGAAAAATTTTTGCCCCAAGACAACATCAAACAAAAAATAATAATGCCCAATAACCACCATTTCAAATTATCTTTACTAATCAATAAACCAAAAATCATCAGAAAAATAATCACCGCACCCATATAAGCGGGACCGGACGTGAAAGGCATATCACCCCAATAAGTTGGCATCGAATCTTTAAAATCAGCACGAATTTGATATTCATTCAAAACATTGACCGTATTCGATTTATCCGATAATTCTTTGCCTACGCCCGTTCCTCCCCCTACAAAATTAGGCATCAAAAGTGTAAAAGTTTCCCCAATTCCATAACTCCATTGAAACGCATATTCTTTATCAGCGTCATCTTTGCCTGTTTTTTTGGGTTCAGTTAATTCTGATTTTCCACGATTTGTATATTTCGTATATTCGTAAGTTGTCCAAAGTCTTGAAGCGTGTGAGCCAGCCGCCAAACCGCCTGCAAATATCAACGCAAAAGTAGCCATAAAAAATGGTTTTAAATTTTGTTTTTTAACAATGGTTTCAACGAATACAAAAACAGCATAAATAAATAAAATTAAAGCTACATAATATGTGATTTGTACGTGATTGGCGTATAATTGCAAACCTGCAAAAAGCCCAGCCAACGCACTTCCTAACAACCATTTTCCTTTATATGCCATCACAACCGCACCAATCAAAGGCGGAGTCAGACCCAAAGCCCACACTTTTGACACGTGTCCTGCTTCTATATTGATAATATTGTATGAACCCAACGCAAAACCTATCGCACCCAAAGTACTCGGCAATAGTTTATAACCCAACATCGTAAACATTGTATATGCACCCAAAAAATAAATCAACAAAAGATTGGCGGGAGTTGGCAATAAATTAACAACTATACGCCCTAATTGCGTGGTAAGGCTTAAAGGATAATCCATACTGACCAAAAAAGCGGGCATACCACTAAAAAGTGAATTTGTCCAAAGTGGTCTTTCGCCTGTTTTTTCTATTTCTTTGATAGTTTCTTGGGCAACTCCTTTGGATTGTATTACGTCATTTTGTATCAATCTTTTGCCTTCGAACATTGGATAACAATAGATAATGCTCAAAATAGCAAAAAGAAAAATAATACTTATATGTAGTGATATTTTTATAAAATCAAGTTTCATTCGAAAAAGTTTTTAAGATTTTTTGTGCAAAGGTAATAAAAAAAATATAAATTGAATAATTTTTATAGTCAAAATTAAAACTTTGTTTAATTTATTAGATGAGAGTTTTAAAAATGGAAAACAAAAATTGATAAAAAATCTGTTTTAATCTGCTCAATCCGCGTTATCCGCGTGCCAAAATCTTTATCATTTCAAAAGTACTATCTGATGAAAGATAAAAGGTATTTTTTTTAGAAAAATATTTTTATATTTATTTGGAATAATTATAAATAAAAATTATCTTTGTAAAAAATTAAAAAAAATATGTCAATAATGATAGAAAAAGCGATGTGTTGGGAAGAAATTTTTGTCAATGAACAAGGCAAAATATATCAATGTATGAGCAAACGTAAAATTGTTTTTGTGTTTCAAAACAAAATAGAATATTTACGCATCAATGATTTTTTTACTTTACAAAAATTAGTCAATAATATTGATGTCGAATTGATGTTATTAGATAATGCTTTGGCTGATATAGAAATTATTTCTCCTATTTTTTTCGAGAATGTTTTTATTGTATCTATTCCCGAAATTATGGCTTTAAAAGATTTACTAGAAGGAGCGAGCATAATGTTAGAATTGCAAAGTATTATTTACGAAAGATTATATTCTGTGATTGTTTAATTTTATTTTTTGTATAAATGATAAAACAAGTCTTTCAAAACATATCAAATACATTTCAAAAAACTTGTTATATTTTTTATTTTAGATGCAAATTATTTGCTTTGAATCGTAAATTCTACACGTCTATTGCGTTGTTTTCCTATGTCTGTTGCGTTTGTTTCTGTTGGTTTTGTATCACCAAATCCTTCAGAAGACAATCTATTGGCAGCAATTCCTTTTGAAACTAAATAATCTTGAACAGATTTTGCTCTATTTTGAGATAAAGATAAATTTTGTACCTTCGCACCTACGTTATCTGTGTGTCCTGAGACCACAATTTTTAACGTTGGATTATCATTCAATACTTTTACCAATCGATTCAAATCGCCAAAGGATTCATTTCTTAATTTGAACATTCCTGAGTCAAAAAAGATATTATTCAACCGAATTACTTGCCCAACTTCTATTGGAGACAAATATAAATCTCTTACAATTTCTTTATATTCTGTGATTTTTGACGCATCAACATTTTCACTGACCGCGATAAAATTATTTTTACTTGCCAAAAAACCATAACTATTGCCTGCAGGCAATACCATTTTATAACTTCCATCTTTGGGATTCGAAATAGCAATACCTAATTCTTTGTCATTTTTGATGTCATTATAACTAATATTAGCCGACAAAGGTTCTTTTGTTTTCGAGTTATATACTTTTCCTGATACTAAAATAAGAGGTTTTGGTTTGGCTATATTCGGTAATTTGATACGAACAATATCCGACGAACCACTTTTTCCATCGTTAGTCATATACGCATATTTTCCAGAGGCAGGAATACTATAATATGCGTCCCAGCCTTTTCCATTGATACTACTTCCCAAATTTTTTGGTGCTGACCATTTTGTCCAGCTATCATCAAGTCTTTGTGTTACAAATATATCTGAACTACCATAACCCGGAAAACCATTAGAAGAAAAATACAAAGTTACACCATCAGCCGCCAAAAATGGAGTTATTTCGTTGTGAATTGTATTTATATCTTTTCCTAAATTGATTGGTTTTGACCATTTGTTATCTTTGATAAGCATACTTACCCACAAATCTCCTTGCCCTATACTTTCTTCTCTTGTTACACTCATCAACAAAAATTTCTTATCTGCAGAAAGACAAAAAGAAGTGTTACTTGTAGTGTAGTAATCCTCCATATCAAGATCTTGTGGTATTTCCCAACCATTATCTGTTCTATGCGAGATAGAAAATCCAGCCGCACCTTGTTCTCCAGTAGAAGTATATTTGTGCATCAATAAAAGCGTATTATTATCAGGCGAACAAGAAATAACGGCATTGACTCCGTTATTATTCAAAGGTTTTTCCATTCTTTTTTTTGGCTCCCAAGTTTCGCCTCCATCTTTTGATTCGCTATACCAAATATCCTCTTTGTCTTCTTTTCCACCTGTATTTTCAGGATGTCCTCCGATACAATAATACAAAGTAAGTCCGTCAGGTGAGATAAAAGGCATTAATTCCGGATATTCTGTATTTATTTTATCGCCTAAATTTTCTTTAACCAAATTTAATGTTTCCATTCCTTTTAAAACTTCTATTTTATTGTCTTGTTTCAAAACAAAATTATCTATAAAACATTTTAAATTGGTAGAAGTAGAAAAACCAAATCTCCCGCTTAAATCTGCAAACATAGGATTTTGGGCAGATTTATATACTTGTTTATTGTTAATATTGATAAATAATTCTTTATTTTTCACGCCCAAAGTCATTTTATTGGTAACATTTAGCCCTTTTTTAATGGCAGATTCTTCTTTGGCAGCAATTACATCTTTAATTCCCTCTGCTTTGATATGACTTACCAAAGAAAATTTTCCTTGTTTGGGATTAATATTCGCAAAAAATACTTTTCCATTACTCAACACAAAGACAAGCGCAGCACCATACTGGTCATCATAACAATCTTCAAAAGTAAAATCTACATCCAGAGTAAAATCCTTGTCTTTGTCTAAATAAATATATTCCCTTACCGAACGATATTTTCCAACTGTATCTCGATTTTCTATCACATATTTTTGATTTTGGTAATAGTATTTTACCTTTGAATCTTTATCAATTTTTCGTGTTTCTTTTGAAAAATCATCTTGATACCAAATAGTGGTTTGTGCTTTTGTACTAAAAAAAATAATACAGCATAAAAGAGAAAGTAACGTTTGTTTTAATTTCATTTTTTAAATTTTTTAGAGATAAATATTTTTTATTACTATGTAGATGATAACATTTTTTTTATCAAAGCACAAAATTAGTAAAAAAATTTTAATTATTGCATAAAATAAAGAAAAAAATAATTAAAAAAATCATAATTCATTCAATAATTCTATAATTGTTTTTTGTAGTTTGATATGTAAAAAATCAGGAGCAATTTCAGCCCAAGGAATTATCGTAAAATCTCGTATATGTGCGTGTGGATGCGGTAAAGTAAGTTTTTCATCTGTGATTATTTCATCACCAAAAGCCAAAATATCAATATCAATAATTCTTTCGCCCCAAGTTCTTAATTTGATACGCCCCATTTTTTGCTCGATGCTTTGTGTAAAATCTAACAACTCAAAAGGTGAAAAATGAGTATCAATTTCTAATACTTGATTCAAAAAATCAGGCTGGTCTAAAACTCCCCAAGGTTTAGTTTGATATTCTTTGGATTGTTTGATGATAGATAAATTTTTTTGGGTCAATAAATGGCGTGCAGTTGCCAAATTTTCGGATAAATTTCCAATATTTGTGCCTAATAACAAATAAATATTCATAGATTTATTTTTTTGCAAATATAAATATTTTATACGTTTTTTTCAAAATCAGCCTCAAAATTATTTTTTTTTATTTTTAATTACTAATTTTGCAAATATGGAACAAATTATTATCCTATTATTATTGCCTTTGTGCAGTTTTTTATTGATTTTATGCTTACAATCTTTCAAAAAAGTAGTTTTAAATATCGCCATTGGCACTATTTTGATTCTAAGTGTTGTAAGCATTAGTTTATATTTTAGACAAAATCCTTCTGCTATATATCATTTTTTATCTTTCAAAATAGAAAAAAGTGAAGTAAATTTTTCTTTTTTTGTGGATAATTTTAATGTTTTTTTTCTGATAATTATCAATCTTATTTCGAGTTGTGTATTTATTTTTTCATTAGAATATATGAAAAATGATAAAAATATAGCTCGATATTTTGCTTATTTATGCTTATTTATTGGCACAATGACCGCCTTAATTTTATCTTCTAATTTACTTCAAATCTATATTTTTTGGGAATTAGTGGGTTTGGTTTCTTATTTATTGATTGGTTTTTGGAGAGAAAAAAAAGCTGCTACCAATGCCGCAAAATTAGCATTTTTAACCAATAGAATTGGTGATATAGGTTTTTTAATCGGTATTTTAGGTGTTTGGCAATTTGCCAATACAACGAATTTAGATATTTTACAGAGCCAAAAATTGATTTTTCCTTTTTGGATTGGCTTTGCTTTATTTTGTGGAGTGATAGGAAAATCAGCCCAATTTCCTTTACATTTTTGGTTGCCAAAAGCAATGCAAGGTCCTACGCCTGTGTCCGCTTTGTTGCACGCCGCCACAATGGTTGCCGCAGGAATTTATTTATTGCTTCGAATTAGTCCTTTTTTATCGCCTGAATTATTGACAATCATTGCTTATTTTGGTGGAATAACAGCCTTTTTTGGTGGATTTTTGGCTATCAATCAATGGGATATAAAAAAAATATTAGCTTATTCTACCATTTCGCAATTAGGTTTTATGGTGATAGGAGTGGGGGTGGGGGCAAGTTGGGGCGCAATGTTTCATTTATTTACACACGCTTTTTTTAAAGCAGGTTTATTTTTATGTGCGGGAAGTTTTATTCATTATTTGCATCAAAATCCACCTCACACGCACACAAACGCACATATACACACAAACGAACACGCACAAGACTTACGTAATATGCGAAATTTATCTACTCGTTTGCCTTTTGTGTTTATGTTTTTTAGTATTTTTAGTGCGTGTTTAATTGGACTTCCTTTTACGAGTGGCTTTTTTTCCAAAGAAGAAATTTTACAAAATGTATTTCATTCCAATTATATTTTTTTGTTAGGAATGAATATTGTGAGCGTTTTTTTTACTTCTTTGTATGTGAGTAGAATGTGGTTTTTAATCTATTTTTCAAATACTCAATCCGAAGAAAAAAAGGAAGAAAAACAGCCAGAAAATAAATATAAATTATCTTTTTCAGAACAATTTTCGATAGGTTTTTTGGGCATATTGGCTTTGTTATCAGGGTATATATTTTTTCCTACAACTTTTGGATATACGATTGTTGCTCATCATTCTTACTTTTTATTATTACTTATTTTAGTCATCAATTTTTTGGGAATATTATTTGGATATTATATTGTAAAATACAAAGAAGGCGTTTTTGCGAATAATTTTGTGATGAATTTATCCAAAAAAGAATTTTTTATTGATGATTTTTTATATTTTTTCGAAAAAATATTTATCTGGAAAATAAATTTTATTCATCAAATTGAAAAAAAATTAGACCTTTTTTTATTGAGAATAGGGCAAACTCCAGTCGTTTTGGCGCATATTTTGGCTTGGTTCGATAGACATATTATTGATGGAATAATTCATTTATTTACTTGGATTGCCAAAAAATTAGGTTCACAATTTAATCAACTTCAAAATGGGCAACTCCAACATTATTTAACTTACGTAATTTTAATTGTGATAGGAATTGTTTGGTGGTTATGGAAATAAAAAATAAATAATTCAACAAAAATGAAACAAAAAAAACTTTGGCAAATATTATCTTCGAATACCATTTACGACAATAATTGGATAAGAGTAAGAGAAGATAAAGTATTAAATCCCGCAGAAAAAGAAGGAATTTATACCACCGTACATTTCAAAAATAAAGCCATTGGTATTATTCCAATCGATAGTAATGGTTTTACTTATTTAGTAGGACAATATCGTTATCCACTCAACGAATATTCTTGGGAAATTCCGATGGGCGGTGGAAAAATTGGTGATGATATTTTGGCATCAGCAAAAAGAGAATTAGAAGAAGAAACAGGTTTGGTCGCAGAAAAATGGACAAATATAATGCGTATTCATACTTCTAACTCGGTTACAGACGAAGAAGGTTGTATTTTTTTAGCAGAAAATTTAATACAAAAACAAGCACAACCCGAAGACTCTGAAGATTTAATTGTTAAAAAAATATCTCTCGAAGAAGCATATCAAATGGCGATGAGAAACGAAATTACAGATTCTTTGAGTGTAGCAGGAATTTTAAAAGTGTATATTTTGAGAAAAATATAATTTTTTTGAATGATGAAGATTTTTAGCACACGGATAA
>JAAFJG010000033.1 GCA_013298075.1 Cytophagales bacterium
AATGCCAAAAAAAATGCCTTCAGAAAAAAATAAAAAAACCTAAAAAATCAAACCTGAAAAGGTAGAAAATTAGGTTGATTTTGGATGAAAAAACGAATGTATTTTTAGCACATTCTGAACAGCCTACCTCTAAAGTATTAAGCGAAGTGTTACTTAAACCTATAACTTCTGAAGTTTCTCGACTTCTCCATTTTGAAGAATAGCAACCTCCATTTTATAACGTTATTTATCTGAAAAAAGTTTATTTATTTTTTATTTTTTTTGAGAGAATTTATTTTTAGAATATAAAATGAGCGTATAAATAGATTTTCAAGTTTATAGCAATAATACAAAATTTAATTTACTAAAATTCTTTTAAAAAATAAAATATTCTCCTTAAAAATGTCGCATAGACAACAACAAATCATTCACAAAATCAGCATCAACATCATTAGGTAAATCAGAATTTTCAAACAAATTATCAAGCCTTTCAATATCGATTTCAGCCTTTTCGATAATGGTTTCGAGGCTCATTTTTCCTTGTCTGATGTCTAATAATTCTTTTGCATTAGGTCGTCTGACTTTGATTGTTTTTTCGGTAGCGATTTCGATTGCCATATCTAACAATCTTCGGCAGTGCATCAAATTTTTGCCATCAATTTTTTGATTGTGTTCTTCTGTATCAATATATCTTTGCGTATTTCTATTATCGAGCCATTCTTGATATTGATTATAGTCTTTGCAATGTTTCGAATAACCATCTTTATTAAAATTAATGATAGCCAAAGCGTTCATATTTTTAGGAATAGCACTCAAGCGAATATGATTGCTATTTTCTACTACAATGCCTTTAAAACCTAAATTTTTAGTGTTATCATAATACAAAGCATAGCCATCTTTGAAATGATCGAGGGCTACCAAACCACAAAATTCTTGGAGTAATTGATTGTTTTCGAGCCATTTTTCTATCAAAATTGTTTTACCATTTTCATATACATACACAAAATCCAAAGGCGTTTTTCGAGTAATTCTTTCGCGTTCCCAATTCATTTTTTTATCTAATCCTTTGGCTTTTTTGATTTGGGCAATGGCATAACCACCAAAAGAATGTAAACATTTTTTAGTCAAAAATTTATCTCTATGTGCCACAATTAAATCAAAAACAGGTTTTTTTTCGATAATACAATCGGCAGGCGAATACAATAATTCTAAAACTGTTGGATTGGCTGATTGCAATAATTGCAAAAAACGTCTTGTTTCATAATAACATTCATCTTTTGACACATCAATTTGTTCTTTGTAATGAAACGTGATTAGTTCGTCATTTTTTTGCATATAAACGCCTTTGTAATCTATATCAGAAGTGGCAATATTTGTTCCATACGATTGACTTCCAACGATGGCTTTGAAAATAATATTTTCCATTTTTTTATGATAAATATGTTTTTTGGTTTTTAGGAAATTTGCCTGAGAAATTATAAAAAAATATTTTTGTTTTTCACACAGATTTCTTAAAAATCAGTTATTTCAATAAAAATTTATGTTGGAATTTTTTAATAACGTGTTGAATGGTAGGATATGTATTTTTCATTGCTTCTTTTACATTTTTTTCGTTCATCCATTTTGCTTCCTGAATATCCTCTTCTGTTTGTGGTTTTAGGTCATTATCGTCCAAACAAAGCATTCTAAACCATCTTGTTTGTTTTAAGTGTCTAAATTTTCCGTTGTTATAATAGTGCCAAGTAGAAGTAATTCTTTCTCCTAATTGCACTTTTACGCCTGTTTCTTCTTCGACTTCTCTATGGGCAGTGGTTGGAAAATCTTCGCCTAATTCCATTTTTCCTTTCGGTAAATCCCATTTATTGAGCCTATAAATCAACAATATTTTTTTATTTTTTTGGACTATGCCACCGCCTGCACTAATGATATGAAATTTACTTTTTATAAATTTTTTCAATTCATCTCTATTTTCAGCAGAAATATTTATATTTTTGAGGTCAATTTTTTCATTGATTAATAATTCTATCAATTCTCCAACATTATTTTGAGAAGGATTTTTCAATAAACAATTTTCAGTCAATAAACTTTGTTTAAAGGGCGTAAATTTTAAATCAATAATAACTGGATAATTTTCTTCCGCCTCTAATTTTGCAGGTTTCGAAACGTATAAATGTGTTTTATGAATAAAAATGTGCATTTTTATGAAAAATAAAAATTGTTTAAAAATAGAGTTCGTTTCCAAGTGCAAAGTTAAATCTTTTTTTTGTAATTAAAAAAAAAATAAATTTGATTTTAATTTTTCTTTTTTTTATTACTTTTTCAAAATTTTTTTATAATTTTACGCCAAATTATAAAATATTCTCAAAATATGAAAATTACCGTAGTAGGTGCAGGCAATGTGGGCGCAACATGTGCCGATGTATTAGCGTATCGCGAAATAGCGAACGAAATCGTTTTATTAGATATTAAAGAAGGCGTGGCGGAAGGAAAAGCCTTAGATATTTGGCAAAAAGCACCCATCGATTCGTATGACTCTCGTACTGTCGGCTCAACCAATGACTATACAAAAACTGCCAAATCTGACGTAGTGGTGATTACTTCGGGTATTCCACGCAAACCGGGTATGTCAAGAGATGATTTAATTAGTACAAATGCAGGAATTGTAAAAAGTGTTACCGAACAAGTGGTGGCTAATTCTCCTAATGCTGTGATTATTATCGTTTCAAATCCGTTAGATGTAATGACTTATGTGGCTCATTCTGTATCGAAACTTTCTCGTAATAAAGTGATTGGAATGGCTGGAATCTTGGATACTGCTCGTTATCGTGCCTTTTTGGCAGAGGCTTTGAATGTATCTCCCAAAGATATTCAAGCAATGCTTTTAGGTGGACATGGCGATACAATGGTGCCTTTGCCACGTTATACGACTGTGGGCGGGATTCCTGTAACAGAATTAATCGAAAAAGATAAATTAGATGCGATTGTTAATCGTACTATCAATGGTGGTGGCGAATTGGTAAAATTAATGGGAACTTCTGCTTGGTATGCACCAGGTTCGGCTGCGGCTCAAATGGTAGAAGCAATCGTAAAAGACCAAAAAAGAGTGGTGCCTGTTTGTATGAGTTTGGAAGGCGAATATGGTATCAAAGATTGTTATTTAGGAGTTCCTGTGGTGTTGGGTAAAAATGGAGTGGAGAAAATTATCGAACTTAAATTAGATGACGCAGAACGCCAATTATTAGAAACTTCACGCCAAAAAGTGAAAGAAGTAATGGACGCTTATGATAAAATGAAATAATCATTATCAAAAAAAACAAAATTTTAGACCTACCATTTTTTTAAAATGTAGGTCTAATTTTTTTTGATTATATTTTTGTATTTATATCAATTCTAATTTTTCACTTAAAAAATCCATCGCATTTTGTTCGTCTTCTGTTACATCAATAGAAATTTGGGCAAACCAAGCAATCGTATTTTTAATCAACATTTTTTTATGGTTATGATTTTGAAGATGCGTTTTGAGTGCTTCTAAAAAATTTTCTTGCCATTCTGATAAATTCTTTCCTAAAAAATCAAATTCTTGTGAAAAAGATAATTGCAATTCTTTCACTTTTTTAGCACTAAAACCTTCTTCCTCAAAATAAAAACCTAAATTTTGAATTAGTTTTTCTAAGTAACTTTTTTCTTTTTGGTCATAAGTACCATCACTAAAAATAACCACAAGCGTAGGAAAAAATTCTACCAATAAAGTAAAAATATCTAATCCCCAAGAAATTGGACGTTTTTGTTGATAGTTTTTATATAAGTTTAGAACACTCATAAATCTAAATGTTGTTGATTTTTAACTTCGTGTTTTGTTCTCATTTTTAAATTCAATACTTCTACGAATAATGAAAATGCCATCGCAAAATATACATATCCTTTAGGTACTTCGACAGGATGTCCATTGATAATAAATGATTCTGTAATCAATAAAAATCCTATCATCAATAAAAAAGAAAGTGCCAACATTTTGACTGTTGGGTGTTTATCTACAAAATTAGTAACACTCGAAGCAGCCGCCAAAGTAATCAATAAAGATAAAATAATAGCCACAATCATCACCTCGATATGTTTTGATAAACCGACCGCAGTCAAAACAGAATCTAAAGAAAATACAATATTTAAGATCACAATTTGCATAATTGCACCCAATAAAGTCAATCTTTTTTTCGAAGAATGTCCTTCTTCTAAATGGCCTTCAATTTTTCCGTGAATTTCTGTTGTGGCTTTATACAATAAAAATAAACCACCAATCAATAAAATTAGACCTTTTTCTGTGATATAAATATTTTGTTCAAAAATAGTGATGTCTATCAATTTATCTTTTAATCCTACTAACCAAGAAATAATCAGAAGTAATAATAATCTTGGTAGAACTGCCAAAACTAAGCCCCAATTTCTTGCTTTTTTTTGTTCATCAGGTGGTAGTTTTCCTGCTACAATCGCAATAAAAACTATATTGTCTATGCCTAATATAATTTCCATAAAAGTCAATGTAAAAAGGCTAATCATTCCTTCAGTTGTTAATAAATATTCCATTTTTTTTGAGTAAATTGTGAGTTTTTGAAAATAAATTTTGAAAGTAGGTTTGCTATAGTTGAAATAAATAGGGTTTATCGTTTTTTATTTTGATAAATTATTTACTATTAGTCTTCTTCTTTTTTGTCTTTTTTATCAAATTGATTTAATACATCTAAAGGCGTTTGTCCATATACATACATATTCATCGTAGAAATCAAAACGCAAATTAAAAAAATTAAAAATCTTGCGCCGTATTCTGGTTTGTGAATCAATATATTTCCCTCGAAAAAAAACCAAAGTGTACTTTCTACTTTTGCGAATAAATAACCGATTACAAAAGCGGTTAATCCTAAACTTCCTTTTGAAAGAATGATATTTTGCCAATTTTTTGGGGTAATTAAAAAACCGACTGCCCAACCTAACATCAAACCTGCTAAGCCTAAAACTGCTGTAAAACCTATTTCGTTCATTTGCCATTTATGAATAAATACGCTAAATATCAATAATAATACGTATAAAAATAAACCTGTCCAGAGGATTCGAGGGTTGTTAGATGGATTTGCCATTGCTTTTATTTGGGATTAAAAGGCAAAATTATATCTTTTTTTTAGAATATCAAAGAGATTTTTAATTATTTATGCAAAAAAATAATATTTGTGGTATTTTTAGATATTTTTGTGCCGTATTTTTAGGTATGAAATATTTTTTCAGCCTGTCATTATTTTAAATTTAATTTATTTTTTCGTAATCATACACAAACAAGGTATTATCCAAAAAAAGCCTTTCTAAATAAAATAAAAAGGCTTTTTTTTATATTATTTATGTTCTACTTCTAAAATCATAGCCACAATTTTTTTGTTATTACTTTTAGCAGAAAATGATATTTTTCCATTTTGGAAAGTTGGTTTCTCGACCAAATCATCACCAATCGCTTGACTTACTTTCTCCGCAAAAGTTCCTTCTGCTTCAGCAATTTTATTTTTAATATCTTGAATATCTAAATTATCTTTGCTGTATAATAAACATAAATAATCTTTTCCAAGTGTATTATCCATTCTTACAAAATGCTTTTCGCTTGGCAGTGCCACGCTACAACCTTTATAATTAAGGACAGGACTCATTGTTTCATCAAAAGGAAAAACAACATTTACTTTTTGAGTTTCCAAATCTGACCCCAACGCATACACAAAAGCAGGCTGTTCGTTGGTGATATACATTCTAAATTTTGTTCCCGAAAAATAAGGTTTTTGGGTTTGATAAACGGCTACATTACCAACTTTATTGACAAAATTAGCGGTCATTTCTTCTTTATCTGAAGTTTCTAACCTAAAACTTCCCGCCAAATCTGGTACGTTTGCAGGTGTATTTGTTGGAAAATCTATTGGTTCATATCCATATTTTACAAAATCAGTAAAATCTTTATATTTTATCCAAATAAATCCACCATTTCCCCAGCCTGTTCCCCAACTATTCATAATTTCGAAAGCACCACCATGTTTATTATCATCATATCCAACTACGCACATAGCGTGTCCTCCCATTTTGTTGTTGGCAATTTCAGTAGGTTTCCACACATCTTTTGCACCAAAAAAAGAATCAGGGCATAACATACCGATTAAAATTGGTGTGCCTGCTGCTAATGTTTTTTTGCAGGCTTTGAGTGTAAATTGGGGCGTTTCATTCGCATCAAAAAGCCTTGCTTTTCCTTTTATTTTATATTGGGCTGCTTTGTCATAAATATCTTGATTGGGCATTGTTTGGGCGCAAATTGAAGGATAATCTACCTCTTTGGGAACTCCTTTGGTGATGAATAATTCGAGTGCCTCGTCCACAAAAGCACCATTTGCACAATTAATATCTTTTTCACTTTTGATGTGTAAATAAGTAAAATTAGGCGAAAATGCTTGTTTAGTAATTTCAATAGGGTCAGTCATTCCTTTTGATTTTGCTTCCAAAATTGTCCTTACTCCCCATGAACTCGACCAACCCACACAAGTACCACCTGATTGATTTCTGGGTGTTGGACAATATTTTTTAACAGACGCTGACGCAGGAACGATAGCATAATCTCGACTCAAAAGTGTTGCTTTTTTAGGTTGTTTTTTGTAAGCTTCATCATCAAAGTTCATTCCTGTGTTATAAGTTTGAGCAGATAAAAAATGTCCCAAAAAATTTACAAAAATAAAAATAGCAGTAAATTGTTGTTTTTTCATAATCAATAAAATTTAGACTTGAGTAGAATACATGTGTAGAAAAATATTTGATAACTTTGATAACGACTTTTTAATTTTGTCAATAAATATTTATTTTATTATTCCTTTCTCCTCGGTCTGTGGCACACAGACCGAAACAGCTTAGTAACTTTTATTTCGGCAAGTATTAACATAAAAGAAATGTCATTATCAAACTATATAAATCAATACGTTTTTATACGCATAATGTTATTTATTTTCATCAATATTTTTAAAAAAGTATTATTTTTATTTTATACTTCCCATTTTGGTTTCGAGTTCACGTCTGACTTGTTGCAAAATTTTTTCAGCCTCTAATAAATGTACAATGCTATTGTTTTTGATGGCTTTTGATATAAAAAAATTAACATCTTTTTTGGCTTTTCTTTCCTTTTCTTCTGTTTCTTCGTTGGTTTTTATTTTTTCTTTGATAGGTTTTATTTTGTGGAGTGGTTCTCCATTTTCTAATAATCTACCAAATTCTTCTAATTGTTCGTCTGATTCTTCTCCCCAGCTCATAATTATATTTTTACTGATAGGAATAGTTTTATTGAGAATATTCCACCTCAAATTTTTATTTTCTTTCGTAACTTTATTGAGAATAATGGCATATTTTTCATCACGTTTGATGGTTTGTTCAGATACTTTATGTACTTCTCCTAATCTTTCTGCGGTAGATTTGGCGGGAGTATTGGCTGTTTTTTCCATTGTAAACTGATTTTCACCCAATTTTTTTTTCTCACGCGTGTATTGCATACCGCGCAAATAAGATTTTGTTTCGTCGGATATATTTCTTTTGCCCAATTGATTGTCTAACATCCAATCTTTTGCAGCATCAGCATTGGCAAATTTAACCAAATAAACATTAAATTTGATATTATTTTCAGTACAAATTTTGAATCGATTGTGTCCATCAATCAAAATATATTCGCTATCATTATCCCATAAAATCAAACTATCTCTACAGCCATCTGTGATAATATTTTGTTCTAATTTTTGATATTCTTCTTGTGAAAGAGGTGGAATAAGCGTTCTAAATTCTTCTTGAATAACAATTTTTTGGGTGATATTCGAAGAAGTATTTAGATGTTTTTCTTCTTTTATATTTTCTTTTTGATGTTCTGCTCCTTTCATAAGTGCATCAAACACAGAAACTTTACTTTTTGCCATTTTTTTTATTTGAAAATTGTTAAAACTTCTTTTGCTAATGCTTGATAATCTTTTGCTCCTTGGCTTGATTTATCATAAGTAAAAATATCTTTTCCTGAGGCAGTTGCTTCTGCTAACGTAATATTTTGTTTGATAACGGTTTCAAATACTTGTCCACCATATATTTTTCGAATACTATCTGCTACATCTTTTCTAAAAATTGTATTGTTAAGTTGTGTGATTAACATACCCAAAATAGAAAGATCTGTATTCAAATTTTCTTTTAATTTTTCTATCAAATCAAAAATAGTTTGCAAACCTTTGACTGCTAAAAATTCGGCTTGCGCTGCAATAATCACTCTATCAGACGCAATCAAAGCATTTAACGGCAAAATACTCAAACTTGGCGGGCAATCAATTAAGATATAATCATATTTTGCTTGCACTTCTTTCAATCTTTTTTTCAGTCGAAAATAGCCATTGACATCGGTTTGTAATCTTAATTCTGCTTCTGATAAATCCAAATCTGCGGGAATAATGTCAAAATTTTTGTCCAATGTTTTGATAGGCAAAGGAATATCTTCGCACAAGACGTGAAAGGTGTTAAAATCTGGGCTGTCTATGCCCGCACATTGCGAAAGATTTGCCTGTGGGTCGAGGTCGACTAATAATACTTTTTTATCTTCTAAACTCAGCGCTTTTCCTAAATTGATAGTAGTAGTAGTTTTGCCAACTCCTCCTTTGTGATTGATAATGGAAATAATCATAATTTTTTATTTTTCTTATTGATACTACAAAGATATGTAATAATTTATGAATTTACAAAATTATTTTTTGAACTTTATTTTAAAATCCTTTTTAAAGTACATAGAAAACACTTTTTTGGGAATTAAAATAAAAATATAAAAAAAACTTTGTAAAAAATTTGGAAGTTAAAAATAATCTATCTACCTTTGCACAAAGAAAATAACAAGGCTTCGTAGCTCAATTGAATAGAGCATCAGATTACGGCTCTGAAGGTTTTAGGTTTGACTCCTAACGAGGTCACTATATGCCCTTTCCAACTCGGAAAGGGCATTTTTTTTCCAACATAAGCCAAAATGTTGGAGAAAAATAGAAAAAAAACAAAAAATGTTACCATTTTTAGCTTGTAAAAATGGCAACACCTATGTATGCGTACTATGTTATTTGAGCAATATTTTAAAAAAAGGTAACATAAAAGGTAACATAAATTACGTTGGAAAATACGTTGGAAAAATAGACATTTTCGGGCATTTTTTACCCCCAATTTTCCTTTGTTTTTCTCATTACTCTGACACTCGATGGATTGGCATAATGCTTTGAAATAGTATCTATTTTATCACCTACCATTGAAGCTAAATCTTCAAAATCAAGTCCCTCATAATTCAAACCATTATTACAAAATGTTTTCCTACCTAAGTGCGTATGTATGGATTTGTCTATTCCTACAATTTTGGCAACTTCTTTCAAATATTTATTATAATTCACATTTGAAATAATAGGTATTTTGTCAAAACCTCCGTATTTTTCTGTAATTGCAAGTGCCTTCGGTCTAATAGGAACTTCAAATAATTTATTTGTTTTCTCTCTCCGTTTTGAAATCCACCAACGAGTGTCGCCCTCTTTTTTTACAAAATGTTTACTATTCAATGCCTGTAAATCTCCATAATCTACGCCTGTGTAACATTGAAATAAAAAACAATCAGCTACTTTTTGTAAATAATTATTAGCAAATTCAAATTTTTCTATTTTTTCCAATTCAATAGGTGTCAAAAATTGATTATCTTTTTCATATTTTTGTTGGTAAGGATTACAATTTTCAAAAATATTTTTTTCTATTAAGTCCACTTTTTTGGCAAATTCAAAAACTGCTTTTAATTCATTTGGCACTCTGCCTGCTGTGTTATTTTCTACTTTGGGGTTTCTTACTGCTGTAAGATAAAGATATATTTCCTCAAACATTTTAGGTCTTACTTCACCATAAAGCATATCACCAACTTTGCAATATTCTTTTAAGTAAGTTGCTACATATCCTTTTCGTTGTCTAATATTTCGGATAGTGCCTGTTTCCTTACCTTGCAAAATTTTCCGTTCTATATATTTGTCATATAGTTCTAAAATTGTATATTCAACTTCTCCCTCCTGAAAAAATAGTTTTTTAAATCTATCAGTTGTTAAAATAGTTTTTTGTTTATCAGACAAAAGAACAATCTCTCTAATACGAATAGTAAAATTTTCTAATTTCGTATTATCTAATTTAGTCCTGTCATCTTTTCCTTTGATTTTTTTCTTTTTTGTATCCCAACTCTTAGGGCTTATCGCTATGTTAGTTGATACGCTTATCCTTGTGCCATTGACTACAATTCGACACTGAATTTTGGTTTCATCTTTTGTGTTTAATCTGTTTTTATCAAGATTAAAACTATAAGTTATTTTGTTCATTTTTAATTTAATTTTTTTTTAAATTTTTAATTTTTTTTTATACCCCCCCCCCCTAAATGGAAAAAGTGGTATGTATAGAGTGTAATCTTTGTTTTTAGCCTTTAAACACAGATTATGGTGTGTAAAGTGGTATGTAAGTGGTATGTAAGTGGTGTGTAGTGGTATGTAAGTGGTATGTAAATTTTACTTTTTTTTCACTATTTTTCACTATTTTCAAAAAATATCAACTTTTCATAACCTGATATTCTTTGTACTCTATCTTTCATAAGACCTAAATTAGTGTTACATTGAGCATAAAACCTTAACCACTTTGTAAATTTTTGTTGATTAAATTTCAGTTTATCAATATCGTAATCTTCGCAAAAATTTAGATACAATTCTTTTAAAGAATACTCTTTATTTATTTCAAAATTCCTACTATCACAAAACTCGATAAAATCTATACTTGTGAGATTTATTAACTTCCTTTGTGCCAAATTACTATTCACAGGCACAATAATATCCTTAACTAAATATCTTTGCGCACAACTTAGCATAAAGTTATCAAAATAAAGCCAATGCAAATCATTCCAACCATCAAAAAACCAATGCCCAAACTCGTTACTTGGCTGATGTTTTTCATTAAAATAATTAGAAAACTCAAATTCAACTATTCTATCCCTATCACTCGCCCCACTCAAATACAAAGGTTTATTACTGCAAATTACCATTTTAGGTAAAATATGAATAGGTTTTTTATTTTTTCCTTCTATACTCACATATTCAGTAATATCATTGTAAACGGACTCCAACGAAAAACTATTTTTTACATCATTGATATTCATAATTTGCGTATCAATGTTTAATGATTGATATTTATGTTTGTCATCAGGTTTAAAATCTTTTCCATTTACTTCTCCATATACACGCAATTTGCCGATACACTTACAAAGCAATGTTTTTCCACTCCTCCCATTATTCCCTTCCTCCAAACTACTATCTGTAAAATTAACCGCTTTTCTTTTACCATTTTTATAATCGTGCAATAAATAACCGATTAAACTCATTAAAGCATAAAAATTATCTTTATTTTTGTTGGCAATCAACAAAATAAAATCTTTAAATATATTTTCTTTGGCTATCTCGTCCACATCGCATATTTTAAAATTACGTTTAATTATTTGACTTTCCCAAATATAGCCTTTCATATTGGAATAATTGCCAAAACTAATGCCTTGTTTATTGACTATGGCAATGCCATTTTGATAGTAAAAATAAGCATCATCTTTGGTATCTGTAATAAAATTCAAAGGCTTTTCTAAGGTTAAACGAGCTAAATAAATATTAGAAAAATAAGTGTCCAAACCTCTCAACATTTTTTCGTAAAGTTTTTTATAACTTAATTTCTCATCATTATGATTTTTTTCAGAATATTCCCCAAATGTATCTATAATAAATTGTTTGGAAACTTCTTTAACAACATTATTGATGATTTGAATAAATATAAAATCGCCCTGTGTACCAATATCAAAACGCCTAAAACCTAATGACTTTAACAAATCTAATAAATCGGTGCGAATAATATTTATTTCTTTCTCACCTTTTTTATTCCTGTAATACTCATAAAATTCTCCACGTGATATTAGTCCCTGCTCGTCCTCCGTTTTATTTTCTTTTTCGTTTGTAGTTTCTTTTTCGTTTGTGTTTGTGGTTTCTTTTTTGTTTGTAGTTTCTTTTTTGTTTGTAGTTTCTTTGGCTTTTTGTATCCATTCCAAAATATCGTTAGTAGATTGATTTTTACAAAGGTCTGCAAAATCTTTATCGTTTTTAAACTTATCTATGTAAGGAAGTATTTGAAAGCCTGTTTTTTTGGCTTTCTTTTGATTATTTTCAATGCCTGTTTTATCATTGTCCAAACACAAAAAAATGTTATTAGAACGAGCTTTTAACGCATTTATCGTAATTTCTGAAATCTCAACGCCTGCACTATCCAAACCAACCGCATAAATATTAAAACTATTCAAAACACTATTCACTGCTAAACAATCTTTTAAGCCCTCCACAATCAAAATAACATCACATTGATAAGGTAAATTTTGTAAATAATAAACCACTTCACTTGGTTTTTTTGCACCATTTTTAAAATACCATTGCCACTTATTATTTTCGTTATTGGGTTGATAGATTTTATAAACATCTTTCTCAACCTCAAAACTAAACACTAAATTATTAAAGTTTTTGACTTCATTATTTTTGTTTTTAAAGCTTGATAAAGATTTGATATTACATTTATCTACATAATCATTCGTAATTCCAAAGCCTGAAAAATATTGATAAGCATTCAAATTTGTATCATTATAAATCAATTCTTTTAAATTAAAATTATGTCCTTGTTTTTGTTCTTTTGCCGTTATGATAATTTTTGGCTTGTAATCATTTCTATAAATTATTTCACTTTCGTAATCAAAAGCCAACAAATTATAATTTTTAGCCAACGAAATAACTGCTTCTTTCCACTCCAGATGATACGCTTTCATATATGCCTGTATAGGAAAATAAATCATATCATTTTTACAATCATAAATTTTTGGCTTGTTATTATCATTGTAAAAAATTTCACTGCTATTTTTTGAATCATCAAAAAGCCTTGTGAGTTTGCCGTTTTTTAAATCTTTATAATTACAAAGATTTTGTAAAATTTCATAACCAAACCTACTCTCTAATTCCTGTGCTATTGTTTTTAAATCAATATTTGCACTCATATTTATTCCCATTTTTTTACTTTATTTTTGGTAAGTGGTAAATCTTGCCACATTGCTTTTTTTTAATAAACCTTTGCACTTGCTAAAATACAAAGGTTTTTTTTTAACCTTTGGAAAATAATTGAAGACTAAGCAATCTTAATTTTTCGTTTTCCTCCTTTGATAATCCGTTTATTTTTCGTTTATGAATTAGATTGCCTAATTCTTTTCGTAAAATACTTTTATTAATTTTCATTTTGTTTTTGGTTTATAGGTTTGTTATCATTTTTATTTTTGCACCATTGTAAAAAGTCTGTTTGTAAGTTTTTATATTTCAAAAAATCATTCAAATTTTGGTTTAAATTCCTATGTTTTATTAAGTCGTTGGTTTGTGTTTGTTGTGCCTGTTTGCCAATAGCAATGATTTTGTTAATCCGTTTTAATTGTACCGCAGTGATACATTCTGACTTCATAATTTGGTTAAATTCGGTTCGTAATTCATTAGATAAAAGCATAATTTTAAATTTTTTTTATATTGACAAGTCCAAAAATAGACTTGTCAAATTGTGAATAAATTTATTGAATTTGTAGCAAAAAGTGTAGCAAAAACCTATTTAAAGCCCGCTTTGAATGTTTTCCTTTTTGATATATTGCACACTTCTAAAAGCCACTTTATTTTTTTGTGCCGTTTTACGAATACTTAAACCATTTTTTAAGTCTTCTAAAATCATCTTTTTTTGTTCCTTAGAAATAGGTGGTCGTCCTCCTGTATTCTTTTCATCCTCCTGTTCATTCTTTGGCAAATTCCCAAAATTAAAACCAATATCCGCATTTGTATTTGTTTTGGTTTGCTTATATTTTTGCTTTTCCTCCCGCATTTCTTTCGCGTCCTGTTTATCCTGTGCGATTGCTTTTTCTTTAGCCTGTATCGTTCTGTGTCCCTTTGCCAAAGTACCTAAGATAAACAAAGTAAAGCCTGCAAAAATTGATATATAAGTTACGATATAAAAAGTCGAGTTAATGCCCGCAAATTCTGTAATAAAATTGCGATTGAAATTCAAAAATATCATTAAGCCCTCAAAACAACAATATAAAACCTTAGTACTTTTTTTATTACTTTGGAACATAATAATAATAGTCGCAAAGCCAAAAAATAAACTATCTACGTGGCTTAACAACACACGCAAAAAATAAGGATACACAAACAAATCTACATTATCGGGGTCAATCATAAACATTATTTTTTGATACGTATTCACCAAAAATAACACTCCAATCAACAAACACGAACTTATTGCTCGTTTGCTTTCCAAAAAATCAGTAAAATCAAATTTAGTTTTCATATCGTTTTTTTAAAATTGAAAATTTATTTAAAGAATAAGGAAACTTTTTTTATAAAAATTTCGTTTTAAAAATGTGGTTACTTGATAAACACACTTTTTGATTTTAATAAAATTTGCCGTTTATGGCGGTCTTGTTATTTTCATAATTTTGGTAAGTCTTTTTTGTTTCACTTTCGTAGGGTGGGGGCAAAAAAGACTTTTTTTTATGGGTTTATACTAATTTAATTTGTTTCGGATTATCCAACTCTTTTGCTTGGCTCGTTCCCTGTGCGCTTGTTTCCTGTGTGCTTGGCTCAGTCATCATTAAACCAATGGCAAGCAATTCATTTAATATTGCTTTTTGCGTTTTGTTGGGTGCATTGTTATTCTTTCTTTCAAATGAAATTTTACGCACCTTGTTTAAAAATTCAGTAGGAATTTCTAAAACATACTTCGTTATATTAGTTTGCATATTTTTATGTTTTACAATTTTATATTACTTCTTATAACTTAAACTTAAAAACAATATAAAAAGTTTCAAAAGTTATAAAAAATAATATAAAATTTATATTATTTTTTATAATTTATTGATTTTCAATAATATAAATATATGTTTTTTTGGAAAAATTTAATATTATTTATAACTTTGTATTATTTTTTATATATGAAAGACTTACACAACAAAATTATTGAGTTTCGCAAAAAAGCAAATTTAACTCAAAAAGAAGTTAGCGAAAAACTCGGACTAACTCATTCTAACTATGTACCTATTGAAAAAGGTAGGACTAAATTAACCATTGATAAAATTGAAAAGTTATCAGGGATTTTTGGAATTTCCGTTTTTGAATTGCTTGGGGGAGAGGTTGTTACTACTGCTGTGGTTAGTAGTAATGAAGTAGAAAAAATAATGAAAGAAAATGAATTATTGAGAAAAGAAAATGAATTATTAAATCAATTAAACAAATCAAAAGAATTAAATTTGAAAAATTATTTATATATAATGGAAGAATTTTGTGAGAATGGTATTTTTTATTGCTACGAAAATGGAGATCATGGGGAGCTTGTCTTTTTTGATACTTACTTTCAAGAAACTCAACACATAAATACAATAGAAGAAACTATTGAAATTCTATATTATTATAATTCTAAGAAACATATTAACTCACATTTTTCTCAAATCATCAATAAGATGTCATTATTTGGGTATGAAAATAAAAATATATTTATTAAAAAAATAAAATATTTATTTGAGAAACATTTTACTATATTTATTTCCATCGAACTTGAAAGATTTTTTACTCCTGACTCTGATGAATATTATTATCATCATATAAAATTTTATAAATCAGAGATTGAATTTTATAAATTATGCTTACAAAATCCAGATAAAGATGATAAATCATACCATGACAAAGAATTTAATAAAAAAGATGATTTTATTGAGTTTTATAAATATAATATCGAATTATATGAAAACAGATTAAAAATTGCAGAAGATCTATCGAATTTAGATTATAACAAACAAATAAAAAATATTATAGATTTATATGCTTTAGTTGGTATATTTATTATGAATTTAGATGGGCATGATGATTCTAAAAATAAATTTATATTGTTAAAAGATGAATTAAAAATGATGTTTTTCGCTGATATAATTATCAAGGAAATAGAAAATTATAAAAAGAAAAAAAAGAAATAAAAACAAAAGCCAAAAGATTATATTTTTTCTTTTGGCTTTTGTTTTTTATGAAATAGAATAAAAAAATATATGTATTTTTGAATAATAGAAACGGAAAAACAAGCACTAAAAAATAATATTTTAGGCTTGTTTGATACCTACACAAGCAATGTAAAAAAATGAAAATATGTTATTCCTCGTTATCCTCGTCCTCGTCCTCGTCTGTTTCGTCTTCCGTTTCGTCCTCGTCTTCATCGGCATCGTGGCTTTCATCAGAAAATAAAATAAATTTATTATCAATCACATCGCCCTGTCCGATTTCTACTTCTCCATCATCTGCAAATGCTTGGACGATACCGATTAAAATTTCTCGTTCGGGTGTTCGGTCTTTTTTCTTTTCTAAGTAGTCCATCAAGTTTGTTGCGGTTACTACTGTCAACGTTTTTTTTGCCATTTGTTTGGAACTTTAATTTTATATATTTGTTTATAATGATATGCAAATGTAATGTAGTTTTAACCTCAAAACAAATAATCAAAAAAATATGAACTTTAATGAACTAAAAAACAAACAAAATAAATTCAATTACAGAAAATTAAGTAATATTGAAGTAATTGAACTTTATTTACGTGAACTAACTGCCAAAGAAGTTAGTTTAAAAGTTGGATGCGAAAAAACAACTGCCACCGCTTTGATACGAGAAATTAAAAATAAATTCAATATCAAAGGAAGGATTACATTAGGACACCTGATGGAATACAAAGGGCTTTTAACTTTTGAAAGAGAGCCACAATATATTTAACTTTCAAAATACATAGAAAGCAAGGTTTAACCGCCTTGCTTTTTTTGTGTCTATTCCGTTTTTGGTCTACCTTTGCGCTACCTTTGCGCTATGTTCGCGCTACCTTTGCGCTATGTTTGCGTTACCTTTGCGCTATGTTTGGGCTGGTTTTATGGTAGTTTTATAGTATTTTTCTTGTATCATTCCGCAGATTAACCAAAAAAAGCACTCAAAAAATTTAGTTTTTGGTGCTTTTTTATCACTTTAATAATTTATATGGTTGGTAGTTTAGCAATGGCTTTATTTACTATTTGGTTATATTCAAAACTTTGTTTTTTCATTGCCTGATTAAATTCAATACTTTGTTTATTTAGATAAGGCAAAGCATTATTATAATTGATTTGTTCTTTTAATTCATTAAACTTCACATAGTTTCGTTTTTCATCTATTGCCGTTAAGATTAAATTTTCATTTATATAGAATGTAAAATTTTGAAAATTAACTTCGGGGTTAAAAGAAAGTTCATTTATATTTAATTCCTTTCTTATATACTCGCCGTCCTCACTATCTAATAACTCGTTTATTTTTTCATTCAAAAAATCCTCATAACTATAAAATTCATTTTTCACAATAAAATAAATATACATTTCTTTGCTGTTCTTTCTGGTCATATCTTTCAAAATTAAACAACGTGCAATCATAGTGCAGGGGTCTGAATTTATTATTTTATTCAAATCTAATTCAATATATATAAATTCGCTGTTAGGCAATAAATCAGTTATATATTTGTGTGCGGTGCTTAAATCAATTATAGGCTGTTCCTCGTTTGTTCTTGCTTTCCGTTTTGCGTATAGTAAAAAATTAAAATCGCTTTTTATTTCGCTGTTTTTTGGCTGGTAGATATATTTTTCGCCACCTCTAATTTGGTTTGCCTGTTGGCATTCATCTGAACACGTTTTGTTTTCTTTGTTTGTGGTTGTATATTTTTTTTCACAATTACTACAAACCTTTAAAAAGTGTGTTTCTTTTTTCTGTTCCTCATCTATGATTGTTTTAAATGCAATCACGTTCGTATTTTTTACGTTTAATGTGGTCAGGTCTTTTGGTTTTGAGTTTATCAAAGTTTTTTCCTGTGCTGTTCCTTTTCTAATTGAAACTTTTTTTTTGATGTTTTTCATAATTTGTTTGCTTGTTTTGTGTTTTAAATTAAATTATAAAACAAAGGTAAATACAAATCAATCATATATCTTTATTTTGTTTTAAAATAGATACTTTTTGAACTTTTATTTTGTTGGTTATGTACCAAGGCGCAAGCTAAATGAAATATTTTTTTATTTATAATTTGAAACAAAATATAATTTGGCTTTTTTATAAAAAAACAATCTTTTTCTGTTTTTTATAATCTCTAAATCTTGATTTACATACCACTTACATACCACTTATTTACTATTTACATACCATTTTACACACCATAATCTGTGTTTAAAGACTACAAACAAAGATTACACTGCTTACACTATCTAAATTCGAAAATGAGGGGGGGGGTCTTTTTTTTTTATATAGTAATAAAAAAAAATATATGCTTAAAAGAGTAGAAAGAATTAGTAAAAAAAAGCACTAAAAAAAATATATTATGAAAATAGAAAACTACCTAAAAAACATACGCAATAATTAAGGTAACGTTTTTAGGTAGTTTTGTATAATTTTGAAAAAAAAAGGTAACGAAAAGGTAACATATACTAAAAAAATGCCGTTTTTAGTGCGTTTAGGCTTGTTTTTCATATCCTAACGAGGTCACTATATGCCCTTTCCAACTCGGAAAGGGCATTTTTTTGTGAACATAAGTCGTTTTTTTAGTGAACATATCCAAAGAATAGTGAACATATCGTAAACATACCTAAAAAGTACTTAACCTTTAATAACAAAAGGAATACTATAAAAATTCTATTTATAGAACAGAATAAAAAAAACTAAATATATATGTTTATCATTTATATTTAGTTTTGAAAAAAAGTAGTGAACAAATCGTAAACATACCTAAAAAAAAATATATAATCATTTGAATATCAATGTTTTAACCTTTGGTTTTGAATACTAACAAGGTCACTATATGCCCTTTCCAACTCGGAAAGGGCATTTTTTTTCCAACATAAGCCAAAATGTTGGAGAAAAATAGAAAAATGAATAGAGATTAGACAAACATTAATGAAAAACAAAAAAATGACTTCTTTCAAAACCGAATCTAAAATTTTGTCCAAAGTCTAACTTTTACAAATATACAAAAAAACGCAAGCATTTTGCCTGCGTTCTAGTTTTTTTTGAATAAAATATTGATAATTTTAGCCTAAATATTCTGCTAAAAATTTACTACGTTGGCTGCTTCGCAAACGACGTATTGCTTTTTCTTTAATTTGTCTCACACGTTCACGAGTTAAGTCAAGTTCTTCACCGATTTGTTCTAATGACATTGGATTGGCACAGCCGATTCCAAAAAATAGTTCGATAACTTGTCTTTCTCTTTCGCTCAACGCTGCTAATGCTCTTGAAGCCTCTACACGCAAAGAATCTTGATAAGAAATAGAATAATCAGTAGCAACAGTTCCTTTATTTTCTAATACATCTAACAAAGAATTACTTTCTTCGTCTGAAAAAGGAGCATCTACTGATACTTGTCTTGTACCTGCTCTTAAAGTGCTTGAAATCTCTTCAAATTCCATATCCAAAATTTCAGATAATTCTTCGGGAGTTGGTTCTCTCTCATATTTTTGTTCAAGTTCTGAATAAGCACGATTGATTTTATTCAAAGCACCTGTTTTATTAAGAGGGAGTCTAACGATACGAGATTGGTCAGCTAAGGCTTGCATAATAGACTGACGAATCCACCAAACAGCATAAGAAATGAATTTAAAACCCCTCGTTTCATCAAATTTCTTTGCTGCTTTCACCAAACCCAAATTCCCTTCGTTGATTAAATCGTTTAAAGATAAGTTACGATTTTGGTATTGTTTTGCAACAGAAACAACAAAACGTAAGTTTGCTTTTGTGAGTCTTTCTAAGGCTAGGTCATCGCCTTGTCTGATACGGCGTGCCAATTCAACTTCTTCATCAGGAGTAAGCAAATCTACTTTATTGATTTCATTAAAGTAACGTTCCAACGACTGACTTTCACGGTTGGTAATGGTTTGAGTGATTTTTAATTGACGCATTTTTTTTACAAGCGTTTTTTTAGGGGTGAAACAACTAATTAAAAATAAATAATATTTTTTTGAATTTTTTTATTTGAGAGTATAAATTGATAATTATTCTTTGCTTTTGTTTAAAATTAAGCCTTATTTTTTACTCTCTTCCCAAATTGAACAAATTTTATTCGCTTTTTGTTCTTTTTTTTCAAAAAAATTTTATTAATGTATAATAATATTCTATTTTACTTATCTAATACAAACAAAATAACGCTAAAAAACTTTTATTTGTTTTGAAAATGCGATAAAATTATATTTTATAAATAACGTTAATAAATAGATAAAAGTATAATGACTATAATTTTTTTTATATTTTTATGATAATACTTATCATTTTTCTTTTTTTTACGATTAAAATAGTGTGATTTGATACGTATATCCAAATATATCCTAATTTAATTACAAGGAATTTGATGCTTAAAAATTAATTAATTAATTAATTACACATTTTATCAAAATAAAAAAATATATTTGCAATGAATCTGGGACAACATCAAAGAATCTACTTTTGAAAAAGCCTTGAACTTTATAAATTCTCATGCACAAACCAAAAACCGTAAAGACTTTGCAAAACAACAATTAAGAAAATAAAAATAATATGCAGGCAACCGAAAATTAAACGAAATTTGAAAAAAATAAAGGAGAGAAAAGAACATTATTTTTTATGTAAAATAATGTTCTTCTCTCTCCTATTTATGCTATTTTTTTTAAAATACTATTTTTACGTCTTCTTTAAAATTTTGTAAAGTTCCGTTCAGGCTCGCTGTCCAGCCATCTATAAATACGCTACCATTTTTGATAGCATTTGAAAAATCATCACTATTTATCTGCTCCGAATTAGTGAAATAATAGTTTGTGCCAATTTTATAAATACAATTTTCTACTACCATTTCAGGTATTTGTGTAGGCTCATCAATACCCACGCTAAAAATCATATTGTAAATGCGACTTATGGCATCTATTTGGTTTTCAGTAATAGAAATTTGTTGTGTCGTTTCATCAATTTTTAACTGCGGTGCATCTACACTATCAAATACCTTAAAACCAATGTCTTTACCACGATTTTTACCACGATTTTTACCACGATTTTTACCACGATTTTCAAGATTTTCTGGATTGCCACTATTTTTACCATGATTTTCAAGATTTTCTGGATTGCCTTGATTTTCTTCAAGATTTTTTTCAGGAAATAAATCTTGTGTATTATCTTGCAATTTCTTGTTAAAATCTTGGTAAATGGATTGATTTTTTTCAGGAAATAAATCTTGTGTATTATCTTGCAATTTCTTGTTAAAATCTTGGTAAATGGATTGATTTTTTTCAGGAAATAAATCTTGTGTATTATCTTGCAATTTCTTGTTAAAATCTTGGTAAAGATGTTCCCCCGCTCTCCTCAAACGCTCTATCGTAATGCTCGAAATAACAGGTGGTAAATTATTATCTATACAAAATTTATACGCAGGTTTGTCTTTTTTGATAGGCTCATCTATCTGACACAAAATAAATTTACGATTGCCACCATCTTCTTCATTCAACCGCATCACCGCATCACCCGTTGTGCCACTGCCTGCAAAAAAGTCAAGGATGATGGCATTTTTATCTTTAATTGTAGCTCCTAGAACTATCTCTTTCAATAAATTAATAGGTTTTGAGAAGTCAAATAAGTCACTCATTCCAATTATTTTTAAATTTTCAGTTCCTTTTTTGTTTAAATGTTTAAGAATTGTATAAAATTTTGATGTATCTTCGCTTATTTTTCTATACCTGCCAACAATAGACTTTTCATCCTTTTTAATTAAAGTATAGATACCATTTTGCAATCCTAAATCAATATCATCTTTCTTTGCTTGTCCATGCCATTTTATAATATCTTCATAAAAACAAGTTCCATATCTGCCAAATTCCTCACGTAACCAATCTGTTTCAATCCAATAATCTTCATTATTAATTTGTATAATTTTTCCCCTTATTTCTTTCGGTTTGGCTAGTGGTTTAAAATCAGATATATTCTTACAATAAGTCAATAAATAATCATGTCCAATTACAGCTTGTTTTGCTAAACCACCTCCTTCCGAACGAACAACTATAAAATCTGCCACAAAATTCTCCTCTCCAAAAACTTCATCGCAAAGTAATTTCAAATTAGCCTGTTCATTATCATCAATACTTATAAAAATAACGCCATCTTTTGTTAATAAATCTCTGGCGAGCAATAAGCGTGGATACATAAAAGAGAGCCAACCATTATGACTTTTTTTACTTTTAAAACTAAATTCCATACGTTCCATATCGTTATCATTTAGGTTTGCCAAGCCCAAAACTTCCGCTTCTTCTTTGTTAAATTTATCGGGATAAATAAATTCATCACTTGTTGTATTATAAGGTGGGTCTATATAAATACACTTTATTTTTCCGTTATAATGGCTTTTTAGGATTTTAAGGCTATCGAGATTATCACCTTTCAATACGAGATTTTGCGTTGTGTCAATATCTTTGCTCAATTTGGTATTTAGGCTAAGTTCTTTTTCGGTTTTTTGGGCGTATTTAGCACGTGCCACATTTCTACCTACAAAGTTGAGTCCGTAGCCATTTATTTTTTCGTCGATGGGTAAAGTTAAAATCGTCTTAACCAAGATTTCAGCCAAATTTTTACCACGATTTTCAAGATTTTCTGGATTACCTTGATTTTTACCTCGATTTTTACCTTGATTATTGTCGATATTTTTACCACGATTTTCAAGATTTTCTGGATTACCTTGATTTTTACCTTGATTGTTGTCGATATTTTTGTCTTGATTATTATCAAAATTATCGAGGTTATTATTTCTGATATAATCTTGTAAATCTCGGAGAGAATTAAAATAAGGCATTTCGGGAGTTTCAATAGTATTGAAACCTGCATTTATAAATTGTTCTTTTGGGTTCATATTCTAATAATTTGTGTTAAATTTGATACTGATATTTCTTTTATGTTTAGAATAATGTTATAAAATTCCTTCAAGGTTTTTAAAACCTTGAAGGAATAATAAAATAAATATTTATTTACAAAATTAAAAGGTTGCTATCAAAATAAAGTTTAGGCAGATTTTCTGAAAATTCAGATAGTGGCTTATGGTTTATATTTTTTGTTGAATAATCTTTTGTATTGCAGGCTGGTAGAGCCAAAATTAATAAGCAAGCCCGTTTCTAAATTATAAGCTTCCAAATAATTTTTTCCTTGTGCCAAATGCACATCTTCCAAATTGATAACTGCTTTAATTTCGAGTGCAATTTCGTCCAATATCAAAAAATCGACTCTTCTTTTACCCACATCAAAACCTTTATAAAACAAAGGTATTTCGAATTCTCTTTTGTGTATAATATTTCGCAAATTCATCTCAATAGATAAAGAGCGTTGGTAAACAACCTCTTGAAAGCCATTACCAATTATATTATGAACTTCCATTGCCGCCCCAATAATAGCGTGTGTAATTTTGTCCTGTTCCTCCTTTGTCATAAGTCAATATTGTTTAAAAGTTATAAAAAATTTAAAAGTTATAAAAAAAAATGAAAATTGTAAAAAAAAAATCTTGAAAATTGCAAAAAAACGAAAAAAAAAATCTTGTATTATTTGTATTATCTTGTATTATCTTGAAAATCGTGGTAAAAAATCGTGGTAAAAAATCGTGGTAAAAAAATCGTGGTAAATCTTGTATTCATCTTGAAAATCGTGGTAAAAAATCGTGGTAAAAAATCGTGTATTATCTTGTATTCATCTTGAAAATCATAGTAGAAAATCATAGTAGAAAATCGTGGTAAATCTTGTATTCATCTTGAAAATCGTGGTAAAAAATCGTGGTAAAAAATCGTGTATTATCTTGTATTCATCTTGAAAATCATAGTAGAAAATCATAGTAGAAAATCGTGGTAAATCTTGTATTCATCTTGAAAATCGTGGTAAAAAATCGTGGTAAAAAAATCGTGGTAAAAAATCGTGGTCAGTTGTTTATCAATGCTGCTAATTGCGTACTATTAATACGTTCTTTGAATGAAATTTTAATATTTTCGTTTTTATTTTCGTTTTTATAATATTGATTAAGTGCTTCGAAATATTTTTTAGCAAAATCAATTTTGGCTTTTTCGTCTTCAGGTATTGCAGTAGAAGTTTTATAGCCTTTACTTTCTACCACCAAAAAAACTTTATTTCCTTCTTTACTTTTGATAGCATAACAAAAATCAGGATTATATTCGCCCAATGGCGTTTTTATTTTGAGTCTTGGCAATTTCCCAAAAATTTCTATGCTATCAATATTTGGGTCTTGTTCTATAATTTCCAATTCAAAATCACTATCATATTCGATTACTTCTTCAAAAACCCATTTTTCTTTCAAATTAAAATCATTGGTTATATCTTTTTGAAACTTGCCAACACTTCCAGTATCTAAATAAGTTTTTTCGTTGTCAGTTTTAAATACATTGGGTAAAACTTTGCCATTGATGCCATCATATTTTACATTTGCCTTAATCATTGACACTAATTGTTTGCGGATAATTTCAGTTATTTCACGTTGGGCTTGAGCGGGATTATTGCAAAGTATTTTATTTTTAAAATCACTACTCAATGCATTAAAAATTTTGATAATAAAAGTAATAGGTGTTTTGCTATTATTTGCTAAACTACGTACCAATTCCAAATAATCAACTTTACTTTTATAAGAAATAGCACTCGTCAATTTTTCTGTAATAGCATCTTCTTTGCCTATTTTATTTATATTGAGTTCTGAGCGAATAGATTGCAGTAGAATTTCATCAATATTGAGCGATTCAATGTCTGTTTTTATGTTTTGAATGAGTTGATTTTCTTCGCTTTCGTGTAAATTTTCCAACATAAAAAAAGCGTTTTTGTTGATAGTATTCCACAAATCTTGAAAAGTTTGAAGATGTGTTGTTTTGATAAAAACTTTCTTTTTTTCTTTTTTATTTTCTGCTTTTTTAATATATTGGTTGGCATCATTAGCAAACAAATTTTCTAAAATTTTTACTTGGAATTCAGGTAAATTTTGTTCTTTGAGGATTTTAGAAAATTCAGGAGATTTTTCAAATACATCAACTCCCGCAACGATAGCCTTAAAAACAATCATTTCGCTATTTTCAATTATTTTATACAATTTACGAACAGTAAAATCATCAAAACCGCTTTTTGCTTTGAGAATTATTTTGAGTTCTTGTTCAGTAAATATTTGGGCAATCAGAAACGAGTTACTTAATATTTCGTTTTGAATAGCCTCCACAAAACCGTGTTCTCTGCTCGAAACAACTACATCAAGATTATTGATTTTCCAAAATTCTTCTTGATTTCCTGCTAAGGCTTTTAATGTTTTGCGTTGCAAATTTTGATTGACGCATATTCTCAAACCTCGCCCAATTTGTTGTAATTTTGAGATTTCAGTACCTTGATTAGAGAGTTTACAAATCGTAAAAACGTTTGGATTATCCCAACCTTCTTGCAATGCCCAGATAGAAAAAACAAATCGGGTTGGACTTTCAAAAGATAATAATTTTTTTTTATCTTTCAAAATTTCATCTACGCCTGCTTTTACTTTTTCGTCTGTATTGCCTTTATCACCTGAAAAATAGCCTTTATGCACTTGTAAATGCCCATCTGAATCAAAATCATCTTGTAAATATTTTAAATAATCAGACAAAGCAAGTTCATTATTTTGTATAATTTCATTATATTGCAATTTATATTCTTCCTCAAAAATAGTTTTAATTTTTGGATTTTCTCCTCTAAATAAACTTATATCACTTGTCATAAAAAACAAAGTAATTGCTTTTATGCCTTGCTCAAATAATTCTTTTTCTTTTTCAAAATGTATCTCGATAGTTTGCCTAATCATCAATCGCAAAGCTTCATCAGACAACGCATAATCTATTTTTTCGATGCTATCATCAACCAAAATAATCGAATCTTTATTGATTTTTTTAATACTTTTTCCATTGAATTTTTGACCGATTCCTATTTCTCTTTTTACTACAACTTCATTAGTTATTGTATTTATAACTGCTTTTTTATTTTCTATATCGATGAGCGTGTCTATATTTTGGGATATTCCTTGTGTATAAACCACAATTTTTTTGACTAAATTTTGTCGAAAAGAAGAAATACTATCTAATACATAAGCCACATTTGACAAAATTAAAGTATCTTTTTTCTTTGGAAAAGTAGCCCCAAATCGCAAATAATAATTATCAAAACCTTCAAAATAAGTTTTAAACGCATTGCCTTCAAATCGATGTGGCTCGTCCATTATCACAATCGGACTTAGGCGTTTCAAACATTCCAAATAAGATTTTGGCGATTCTTGATTGTTAATAAATAAGTCAGGATTATTAATTTCGTGTTGTAATGGTTTATTCAAAATATTATCACGACTATTAAAAGAACTTGGAGTCATCACCAAAACCGATAAATGTGATGCACCAATAAATTGTTTTACTGCTGCAATATTTCCGCCTTCATACACAAAAGTTTCGATTTCTTTTTCTTTTTCATTGGCATAAAAAGCCTTAAAATATGATTTAGTATCTTCTAAATTAGTTTTTGTTCCCTCACGAATAGGAACGCTTGGAATAAGTACAATAAATTTTTTATATCCAAAATTTTTATTCAATTCAAAAATAGTTTTGATAAAAGTAAAGGTTTTTCCTGTACCTGTTTCCATCATTATATCAATATTTTTGGTATTTTGGATAGGAAATTTATAGTTATGTTTGTGATGATGCGTATTTAATACATCAACAAAATTTTCATTTTGACGTAAATTTTCAAAAAGGCTTGTAATATTATTCACACAATCTTCTTGATACGATTGTACTTCATATTGAAATTGCTTAGTTTCTACTTTTGGTGTCATTTATTATTTGTATTTTATAATTGTAAAAATTTTTTAACAAAAAATAGTTTTCATATCCTAAAAAATAAAAAATAAAAAAAAATCGATTTAAGTATTAACTTAATCTATAATTTAGTTTTTATGTTTAAAGAATAATAATTTTTATGATTTTATAATATTTGATGCAAATAAACATTTTTGTTTATTTTTTGATGCAAATAAACAAAATTTTTATTAAAAATGCAAAAAATATCAAAAAAAATAAACAAAAAAAGGACAAGTACAAACCTTGTCCAAATATAAAAATACAAAATCAAATAAAAAAATTACACTAACTCTTTCTTATATTCGCCTAAAAATAAACGAGTATAAATTCGAAGCGTAGCAATTCCATCAACCACAAAACAGACAGAAGTAATAAAAGTAATTAAAATTTGTTCAGATTGTATGTGTGTAAAAATTAAATCTTTGCCTAAAAAAGCAGTCGTAATCGGAAATCCTGCTAAACCTAAAGTGGCTAATAAAAATATAAAATTTGTTTTTTTATGATTTTCTGCATAACCATGAAAATTTGTTAGATCCAATTTTTCATTTTTATTTTTCAAATTAAATAAACAAATAAAACCCACTAAACCCGAAACTAAAATTCCTGATAAATAAATCAAAGTATGGTCAAGTGTAAAATATTGATTGAAAGAAACCGATAAATCAATCCATAAATGGCTCATGACTATCAAACCAAAAGCCAAAAATACATTATAACGCTCCGAAAAAGAACGGACAATAAACATCAAACCAAACAAAGAATAAACGATAGGTAATTGCTGCTCAACGGCTGGCAAAAAACTTATTTTATTATGCAACAAAATTCTGGAAATGATATAAATAGCCAATAATATCGATAAAATAAAAGGATTTCCTATGAAATGAAAAGTTTTTCCTGCCCATTTGAGAGGTAGCCACAAAAAACGATACATAAAATAATCTAAATACCATTCTTTGATGCTCAACACATAAAAAGAGTTTTTTATTTTTTGATACAATGAATTTTCTTGATGTTTTATCTCTTCATTATACGTATAAAACTGCTCTTTAATAAGATATGCGACGGTAGAAGGTGCAATCAATAACTGATAAGTTCTTAAAAAAGCATTGCCCATAAAATGAAATAAAGCCAAATATTCAAGCCCCAAAGCAATTTCAAGAAACATTAAACCAATTTGGGAAGACGAAGAATAAGCAATTTGCCCTTTGATAGAAGGCTGAACTCTCGCAATATAATTAGAAATAAAAGCAGTTGTCAAACCTAATACGCCTACTATAATTCGAACTACTAATTGATTTTCCCAAAAAGGAAAAGTTCTCATCAACAAAAACGCTCCCATGTGTACGGAAAGAGAGCCATAAAAAATAGCACTCGATGGCGAAGGTCCCTCCATTGCTCTTGCCAACCAAGACGAAAAAGGAAGTTGAGCCGATTTTACAATCGCAGCCAATAAGATAAAAATAGAAATACTTGTACCTAAAATTGAGTGAGAAGTTAAATGTCCAATCACAATATCCTCGTTTGTCATTTTAGCAAAAGTAATATTTTCGTGCCATAAATGATGACTTAACCACATTGTCAAAATCAAACCTACATCACCAATTCGATAAATGGAGAATACTTTCATCGCATTTTTGATAGGTAAATATCTATCTCTATAAAAAGCAATCAACAAAAAAGAAGAAATTCCCAAAATTTCCCAGCCAATAAACATCGTTTCGAAATTGCCTGATAAAACAACAATATTATACCCTAAAAAGAACAAAAACATACTATTAAAAAATCGTTTGTAGCCTTTTTCTAAGTGTAAATAATATTTGCTATATATCGTAACCATAAAAGTCAATAAACTTCCTGTCCATAAATAGACTGCGGTTACGTGGTCAAAATAAAAATCTATGAAAAATTCGTATTCTATTGATTTATACAAAATTATTTCTTTCAAATTCATATTTCCTACAAAAAACCAATAAACAATCGTAATAGGAGTTAAAATAATATGCAAAGAAGTAATAATTAAAGCCAGCAAGCCAATTTGTTTTTCTGTTTTGGAGGAGGTAAACAAACCAAATATTAGTCCTATTAAAGGTAAAACAACTAATATAGGAATTAAATATATCATTATAATTTTTTAAAAAGTTAGTAGTTTAAAAAGTTCGTTATGTTTTTATAACCAAACACTTTCAGTATTTAATCAAAAATACGTGTGTGCGTATTGTCGTGTGAATGCTCCAAAAAATCATCAATATTTTTGATGTGTTGTATGGTTTGAATCGGTTGATATTCTTCAAATTGTCCATTTTTAAACACATAAATAAGTTTGTTATAAGGATTGAAACAAGCCAAATTTATCCATTGATTATAAACCCATTCGTGTAAAACACTCGATTTATTGATAGTATTCAAAATCACTTCAGGCTTATGTTCGATAATCAACATCAATCGAACTGGGTCGTGTAGTTCAACCATTTGACTTGGTAAACCTGTTTTTAAATCGCCATCAATGCCGTTGGCTACGCCAATCAAACCCATTACATTCAAGGATAATTTTGTGCCTACGCCTAATTTATGATTATCCACTTTTGAAAAATAATATTCGAGATTAATGCCGCCTATTACAGGAATAGCTGCACTCAACACATTAAACAAATAAATTCCGTCTAAATCGGTGCTATAATTATATGAATTTAAAAAAGAACGTCTATTCAAAAATAAATCTTTGCTCAGCTGTCTGCGTGCCACAATACACAAGGCATCATTGGCGTGATTGAGTTCAGGGCGTGGTTCAAATAAGGATACAGAACGTTTTTTGAGGATTTTATGGATATTTTTTTCCTTTTGTTTTACATCAATCGTATCAAAATAACACGCTCTTTCTTTCGAATTTTTATCACTCGATTGCATAAAAATTTTTTTATTGTGATGGTGTAATTTTTTATTTTCTTCTGATAATTCTACTACATCATCATAAAATTGAAATTCATCTCGCGTGGTATCGTGAATGGCAGGTATAAATTGGGTTGTATCAGGAATGATGATATTTTTTTCGAGTAATTTTTCTCTTACTTTTGAATGATTTGCCATATAACAAAAAACTCTTGCATTGATAGAACCTGGTCTCCCCGAACACGCACCACAATCATAGGCTGCATAATGTGGATTATTGACGCTGGTTGCCCCGTGTCCGACTATGTACACGAGTTTGGCAAAATTTTCAATAAAGCCAATATTTCTTAATAAATTTTCGACCAGAACCGCCATTTCATCAATCGTAAAACCGATTTGATAGCCATTTTCTTGGTCTGATATATTTTTATTTTCGATAGTATAATGCGAAACTTGGGAAGTATGTTTAAGCGAAGAAACGGTGGCTAATTTCAAAGAAGGTCTAAACATATTCCAAAATAATTTGAAAATAGATAAAAAACCAAATGTATTGACAATAACCCAACCTCTAAATAATCGATGCGTGTGTTGAGATAAATAAACGTCTTTTTTCCTGCGTTCACGATGGTCATCTATTTCGCAAATCAAATGTTTTGGATTGATAGGCACCGGACAAAGTTTTATGTATGATTTTCCGCCCAATGGTTTGTACCAAAATGGCACGCCAAAAAATCCTGGTACGCCAAATGTTTCACAATTTTCGTCAACGGTTTCTAAGTATCTTCGCATGGAGCATTCTCTGTCATCAATGCAAAAAAGTGCTTGAAAAGATTTTTCTTTTGATTTTGCTTCCTTTTCTTTATGTGCTTTCAATCCGCCCAAAACGCCATCATAATAACTCCATTCGAATGCGTCTTGCCAAATTTTGATAATTTGATAATATTCTTGATTGTCAGTAGAAAAATCATGAATATCAGATAATGTTGGAATATTTATTTTTTCAGATAAAGGTAGCCAATTTTTACCTAATTCAGCATCTAAGGCATCAATTTCTAATAAAAGTTCTAAAATGATTAAATCTTTGAGCGTGGCAGGTTTTTTATCTAATAATCCGTGCGGATTTTGTTCTAATGTAGAGACCATTCCAGACCAACCTGTGTGCATAAATTGTTGGTCGTATAAATATTGTTTGTATAAAGTTTGGTCATTTCCCACCAATATTTTTAAAAGTTCTGTAATAGTAGGTATTTTTTCAGATAAAAGCATTTTTTTGGCTCTATTTGTTTTGAAAAAACTGACAAAACTATTTTTTTCTACGGCTTTGATAGAACCTAATAAACCGTATTCATCGGTTGGGAATTGCCAAATTGAAATTCCTTGGTCAAAATAAGCATTTAAAATTCGGAACAGACTTGGTCTTGTTCCTGCATTGAGGTCAATTTGATAGGCATCTTTCCATTTGTTTCTTAGTCTTCCTACTTTTGTTTCGTTGGGTTTTTGATAAGATTGATTTAAAACTTTTTCTTTCCAAATATGAAAATTTTCTTCTCCTTTTTCATCAATAATAATCTTATCTAAAATAGATTTTTCGATATGTTCGTGTAGATACATATCTCTATACTCTTCGATGGAAAGTGTTGTATTGTAGCCAAATATTTCGGAGGCTTGTTGCAGGGCAGTATAAAAGGGTTTATCTTGAAAAGAATGAAGTGTATTGTGATGAACAAAATCCTTTAGCGGCATTTGGGCAGGAAGATAATGTTTGAGTTCGTGTAATACTTCGTCTTCATCAAAAGTTGATTTTGAAGATGACATACATAAATTTTTTTAGGTTCAATAATTAGGTAAATTGTTAAGTAAATTATTACATTTACATTGTTTTCACTCAAAATATGCATAGATTTTTTTAAGTGATTTTTTTTTAGTTTTTGATAAGACAAAGGTAAATATAATTCAATTAAAAATGCAAATATTTTCTAAAATATTTTCCTTTAAAACCAAAATGTATATAAAAACCAATTTTTCTTTGGTAAATATACGGATTAAACCATAAAAATTTATATCGAAAAAATAAATTATCTGTACGAATATCTAACCATTCTATTAAAATATTTTTTTGTTCAAAATCTAATAATTCTTTTTTAAAAATATCTTGTTTTTTAATATATTTAGCAAATTGATAGGCATCTTTTTGGTATCTGTCAGGCGTATCTTCTAAATTTGTAGCAAATTTTTCAAAATAAGTAAGCAATCTATTGCCCAACCATTTGGCTGTTTTTGGGCAAATATTTTCAAAAGCATTCAAACGTTTACGAACCAAAATTTGTCCATATCTTTCAATATCAATTTTATTTTGAGTGGCTAATTCGCAAGCAATTTTTTCATCAATACCAAATTCTTTTCCTATTTTTTGTGGATTTTCCCAAAAATAAAGCCTAAATTTTTTGTCTGTATAAAGTTTGGCTAATAAAGTTTGGTAATTTTTTAGGTTCATTTTTCTCTGTGTGTTTTTTGTTATTCAAAAAACGAAAAATATAGATTGATTATTGTTTTTTTGGGAATAAAGAAAAACTCTCTCCAAACTTAAATATTAAAATCTATAAAAAAACTATCCTTTTTCAAATATTTTTATTGATTTTGCTTTTAATTTGTAATAAAAAGTACTATATTTGCAACTAACTTTATAAGTTTAATTTTTATTTAATTATATATTCAACATGAAAAAAATTTTCATATTTGTATTTATTTCTCTTTTGTCTTTCAAAGCAATGGCAGACGAAGGAATGTGGCTCTTAATGTTTCTTGGAAAAAACTATGAGCAAATGAAAAAACAAGGGCTAAAACTCAAAGCCGAAGACATTTATAATGTAAATAAAGCGAGTCTGAAAGATGCCATTATTCAGTTAAGAACCAGCGGACGTGGTTTTTGCACAGGCGAAATCATCTCAAAAGAAGGATTAGTTTTAACCAATCACCACTGTGCTTATGATGCGATTCAATCTCATTCTTCTACACAAAACGATAGATTAACAAATGGATTTTGGGCAAAAAGCAAAAATGAAGAATTAGCAAACGACGGTTTAGAAGCCTCTATTTTGGTAAGAATGGAAGATGTTACGGCAAGAGTTTTGAAAGAACTGAACGATAACATGACCGAAAAAGAACGCACTAGAAAAGCAAACGAAGTGTTAGCACAAATCAAAAAAGAAACAGAAGACGCAGAAAAAGCAAAAGGAAACGTCAATTACGAAGCAACTGTAAGAGATTTTTTTGGTGGAAATGAATATTATATGTTGGTGTATGAAGTTTTTAAAGATGTGAGATTAGTGGGCGCACCTCACGAATCAATCGGAAAATTTGGCGGTGATACTGACAACTGGATGTGGCCACGTCACACAGGAGATTTTGCGATGTTGAGAATTTATGCAGATAAAAACAACAAATCTGCTAATTATTCAAAAGACAATATGCCTTTCAAACCTCGTCATCATTTGCCTGTTTCTTTGGGTGGTATCAAAGAAGGTGATTTTTCTATGGTAATGGGCTTTCCTGGTCGTACAGATAGATTTTTAACTTCTTATGGCGTGAATCAAGTAATTTCTACTATCAATCCTTCAAGAGTAAAATTACGTGATAAACGTTTACAAACTTGGAAAGAAGACATGGATAAAAGTGCTGATATTCGCCTTCGTTATTCATCAAAATACGCATCTATTGCTAATTATTGGAAATTTTTTCAAGGCGAAGCAATGATTTTGAAACGATTGAATACAGCAGGACAAAAAAAATCATTAGAAAATACTTTTCAAAAATGGGCTGACGCAGACAATACACGCAAAGCAAAATATGGCAATGTATTGACTGATTTAGACAAAGCATATACATCAAGAGGGAAATATATTATCCCAAGAGAATACATGAACGAAGGCTTATTTGCTCCCGAAATTGTTACTTTTTCAGTACAATCATTAGGAGTAATGAATGCCTTAGAAAAAGGACAAGAAGCAGACATCAAAAAACAAATTACTGCCTTCAAAGAAACTTTAAAAGAACATTTTAAAGATTATAATATGTCAACTGACCAAAAAGTAATGGCAAATTTATATGACATATATATGAATGATGTACCATCTGAATTTCACCCTGACGCTGTCAAAGAGGCAAAATCAAAATATGGCACAATGGCAAAATTTGCAGAAGAATTATTTAAAGAATCAATTTTTAGCAGTCAAGCCAAATTAGAAGCATTTTTAGATAAACCTTCATTAGATGTTCTCAAAAATGATGTGGCTCTTAATTTGTTTACAAGCATCAGAAAAGTATCACAAACTTATCCGACTGATTTTATGGAATCATTAGATAAAAATAATCGTTTGTTTATTGCAGGGGTACGTGAAATGGACACAAAAAAATTCTATTCTCCCAATGCTAACTCAACTATTCGCCTTACGTATGGCAATGTAGGAAGTTATACGGCTCGCGATGCGGTTAAATACAATTTCTTTACGACTTTAGATGGCGTAATGGAAAAAGAAGACAATACAAATCCTGAATTTGTAGTTCCTAAAAAATTGCGTGAAGTATATGACAAAAAAGATTTTGGAAGATACGCAGAAAACGGCACTATTCCTTTGGCTTTCATTACTAACAATGATATTACAGGCGGTAATTCTGGTAGTCCTGTTATCAATGCCAAAGGTGAAATTATTGGTTGTGCTTTTGATGGAAATTGGGAAGCAATGAGTGGAAATATTGCTTTTGAGCCAAATTTACAACGTTGTATTTGTGTTGATATTCGTTATGTATTGTTTACGATTGAAAAAGTAGGCGGTGCAAAAAATCTAATCGATGAAATGACGATTGTCAATGAAAAAAAAGGAAAATAAAAAAATATCTTTTATATATTTAATTTCCTCACCGCTGGAGAGGGTTAGGGTGGGGCTTACTTTTCAATAAAAAATATTGCCCCACCCCAGCCCTCCCCGAAGGTGAGGGAGTTTTTTTAGGTATATTAATTTTTGTTTAAGGACTTTTATCAAACCAAAAAAAGACTTGTTTGTAACAATCTTTTTTTGGTTTTTTTTATTTGATTTTTTTACTATAATGCCTTTTTTGAACGATTATATATTTTTTTGCATTTATAGAACAAAAACTAATTACTTTTCGTACCTTTGTGTAATATATCATAAATAGAGTTTTTTAAATGGTAGCCAAAAATTGACAAAAATCATTAAAAATTCGAGAAAAATCCGTATTAATCCGCTAAATCCGTGTTATCTGTGTGCTAAAATCTCTTTCATTTAAAAAATACTAATATAAAAACTAATTTTTCGTTAAAATTACTATGCACACACAAACTTCACAAAACAATCATTTTTCTAACTATATATCTAAAAATACAATGAAAAACATTATACAATTATTTTCTACATCTTATAATCCAAAAATAACTACTATAAACAAGGTTTTTGTCATAGGGCTTTTTATGTTTTTTGGAATGTATCAAAGTGTCTGGTCGCAGGTCGCAGGAGATTATCGTTCTAATTTTACTACAATGAATTGGGGTACAGCGAGTAGTTGGCAAAGGTATAATGGTACTAGTTGGCTTACAGCTACTGTGGTGCCAACTCTTTCTAATAATGTTGAAATTCAAAACAATCATACTGTAACACTTAATGTTGCTGCTCTTTGCAATAATCTCGTGTTGACAGGAACAGGAGGAACCTTAATAGGTGGAACTAATGATTTCACCGTAGCAGGTTCAACTACCATAAATGGCTCTTTTCAAGATAATATCGCAGGTGGTACAAATACTTTTCGTTCTTTAACCGTGACGAGTACTGGAAGTTTTACCGCCGCATCAGGCGTATCTTCTTTTGTATTTACAGGATCTATAACCAATAATAAAACCTTTAATATCAATGGTTCTAATTATTCGTTTACGACTTCTCCTGTTACTATTACAAACAATAGCACTACTACTATGTCTTTTAATACAAGCACAATCGCTAGAATTATTACTAATGTAACTATTGCAGAGGCATCTGGGGGTGGTACAGTCGAATTACTTGCTGGACTTGGTATCGATATCAATGGAGGCGCTACTTTAATTAATCAGAATGCAAATCAAGGAAGTTCGACCACCACAAATGATATTATTGGTATGGGTTCGTTTGTCAATGACCCGAATGCCTGTTTGAACTATCTAGGAAATGCTATGCCTGCTGCTACCCTTGCTTCTTTTGATGCATCTGGCACTGGTAGCACTTTCTGGTATAATGGTTCGGGCAATCACGCTATTCGCCCTGCTACTTATCATACATTGCGAGTAGCCAATTCAAGAACGGTTACATTATCAACATCTATTATGATAGTTGGTAATCTTGAACTCTTGAGTAACGCCACTTTTGATGTTGTCAGTTCAGCCAACCAGGTCAATATACAAGGAAATTTAGTGGTTTCTGGTGGTGCTTCTATTGTGCATAGAAACGGAATTTTTAATTTTACAGGAACGGGGGGAAATACAGCAAATGTTACTACTACTCCTGTAACACTTTTTAATGTCGTGATAGATAAAACTACCAATGCAAATGTAGTAATTTTTAATAATCCCATGACAATACAAAATACCTTGACTCTTACCAGCGGTATCGTATCTTTGGGCAGTGGTGCAAATTTGACTTTATCAAATGCAGCTGTAGCATCTCAAATATCACCTGCCACTCCAACTAATGCCTCTTACGTAATAAGCAATCTGAATACTTCTTACCTTATCAGAAATAATCTATTCTCAGGAAACGATTATATTTTTCCTGTAGGTCGAAATGCAGGAAGTTATAATCCTGTTACAATACGAGTGAATACTACTGGCACTAACGTATCAGTACGTGCTTATCCAACAGGCACACCTACTCTCCCAATTAGTGCTAACAATCTAAATGTTCAATGGGGAGTAGTGGGTAGCATAACTTGTACAATAACTAATATCGTACTCAATTGGACTGCTTCCAACGTAACAGGTACTATTACAAATGCAAGTTTGGCTAGTCATGATGGTAGCTGGTTAAATCTTGGTGGAACTCCTACTTTAACCTCTATCAACACCAACCCTAATGCTACTTTGATAGCAACCACAGAGCGTATTTTTACTGTTTATAAAACAGCACAAACCATTGCTTCATCGCAAAATGGTGATTGGAATCTTACGACTACTTGGGTAGGTGGCATAATACCACAAATAAATGATAATGTAAATATTTTACATAACGTGAATATTCCTGCAAGTACTATTGTCAATGCAGGTATTATTACCATAGGTAGTTCAGGGCAAGCACGTACTTTGACTATTGCAGACGCTACGGTGAACTTTATAGCCAACACGGTGAATGTAAATTTTGGAAGTATATTCAACGTAAATACAGATAATCCTACTATTGCCGCACTCAATAGCAACGGACAACAAATAAATACTTTTCGTATGTCCTCTGCGAGTGGTGCGAGTAATATTACAGATGCTACCAATTTTAGAAATGCCAATGCTACTAATAATACATTAGTTATATTTGATGGAGGAGGCACTTATTCTATTCCTACTAATTTTGGTAATACAGGAGCAGGCTATCCTGATGTACAAATAAACGGAGGGACAAAAAACCTTCCTGATAGTGATTTTACCTGTAAAAATTTAACGGTAACTGCAGGAATTTTAAATAGTGCGGTTTCTACTGCTCGAACTTTAACTATTGGTGGAAACTTACAAGTTAATTCAGGAACCACTTTTAATTCGGGACAGCATAACGTTATTAATGTAGCAAATAGTTTGGCGGTCAGTGGTATATTTACTATTCCAAGTACAAGTACATTTAATTTTATAGCAGGAACTACAAGCGTTACTATTTCAGGCACTACAAATCCTATTCAATTACCCAACACTGTAACCGTTGCAATAGGAAAAACGGTAAGTATCAATACTGGAAGTATAGTTGCTATGTCGGGTAGTTTAACTTTAAATAATAATGCCAATTTTACAAATAATGGTACACTTAGTTTAACAGGGGCATTGACAGGTAATTTAGCTAATACATTTACCAATGCAACGAATGCTACTTTTAATTATGTAAGTAGTAGTACTCCTATCTTAACAAGTGGAACTTTTTCGGTGTTTGCCGTCGGAAATACTGTGAATTATAGTGGTGCTAACCAAAGTATAGTAGGAGGCAGTTACTATAATTTAAGTTTTTCAGGTTCTGGAACTAAATCACTGATAGGGACTATCAATGTAGCAGGTGATTGGAGTAGATCTGGTACGGCTACCTTTGCAGTAGGTACAGGTAATGTTGTTTTGAATGGCACAACTACTCAAAATATTATTGGGACAACTAATTTCAATAATTTGACTATCTCTAATACGAGTGCAGGCGGAGTAGATGTAGGCACAAGCGCAGTTACAGGGACAGGTATCCTAACTTTAGGTGCAAATTCCTTATTAAGAGTGGGCGGATTAAATAACTTTCCATCGTTTCCTCTCGGAAATATCACTTTTATAGGAAGTTCTATGGTAGAGTATTATGCCTTGGCTGATCAAAATATTTCGTTAGCAAATTATAGCAATCTAACTCTTTCGGGTAGTGGTAATAAAAATTTGTTGAGCGGCATTGCAGTTCAAAATTTAGCAGTCAATGGTGTAAATACAATCATGCTTTTTGGGGGTACCGTCCGAACTGCAACTGTAAGTGGCAATCTCTCAGGAAGTGGAACAATAAACTTGTCAGGTGCCGCACACAATTTGATTTTAAATGGAGTAAATAATGCTATTGATAAACTTACAACAGATGGTAATAACTCTGTAGTAAATTATAACAGAGCAGGTGACCAACAAGTTTTTGCTTCTGTTAATTATAGAACTTTACAAATAGGCAATACTGGAATTAAAACCATACAAGGAAATACCACTGCTCAGGGACTTGCGTTCATTGTAGGTACAGCCAAATTAGCACTAGGAACAACCTCTAACTTGATTGTAACAACTTCAATTATAGGTTTTAATAATACAAAATATATTATTACCAATGGTTCAGGCATGTTAACGGCAAGTTATACCACTGGAACAGCACAAACTTTTCCTATTGGTCGTTCTAATACAAGTTATGACCCTATTAATTTTGCTGCTTCAGCTCCTACAGATATTTACTATTTCAGAGTAGCAAGCCCAAATACGAATGGAATGCAAAATGTTTCGGGTATGGCGTATGCTAATGCAGTATGGGAAGTATCCTCAAATAATTCACAAAATTTCAACGTTGGTGGAATGTCTTTTAATTGGGGAAGTGCTACGGGGACTATAAACACTTCTGCAGTTTTACGTTCAGGTACAGGATTTCTTGTCCCTAATTTAGGTACTTGGATTTCGGGAACGTCCATTACTAATAGTACTACTATTACTACAAATACTACTACTACTCAGTTTGGGGTATTTGTACCTTTGGCAGGGACTACTTATTATAGTCGCAAAGTAGGTGCAATCGGTAATATACCAACTTCTAATTTCAATTCAAATGACACTTGGACTATTCTATCTAATGGACTTGGAAACCAAACAGGTACGACACCTTTATCTACAGACAACTTTGTAATTTCAGATGGAACAACCGTAAACTTTACTGCCAATTTGCAACTAACAAACAGTGGTATAAATAGTTTACAAATAAATGGTACTTTAAATTTCAATACTTTTACAGGTCAAGCTGTAGCTAGTTTACAAGGCAATGGAAGAATGCGATTTAGTACTACCTCGTTTACTACGATTGTTTTACCTTCCGTTACTAATGATAATTTTACTAATCAAACGGGATCAACCATTGAATTTTATGGTAATACTGATTATGAAATTCCTATAATTAATTTATTTGGAATAGCAGGGAATAACAGCTATCCAAATTTAGAAATTAATATGTTGGCTAATCAGCTCCGATTACCTCCTGGAACTGGTACTTGTACAGTCAATCAAAATTTTAAAATTATAAGTAGTATTTTTGATGTTATGGAAAATAATTTTATAGTAAATGGAACAACTAATATAGCAGGTACTTTCAGTGATGGTAATGCGTCAGGCACAAATACTTTTAATGGTTTAGTAACGCTTGACTCAGGAGGTACATTATTCTCTGGTGTTGTTTCTACCTATAATTTTGGGGGTGGTATTACAAACAATAGCACAAATTCTTTTTCTATTGCTAATAGTAATAGTAATTTTACGGCTAACCAATCGCTTACTGCTAATGGTGCGCTCATTATTTTGGGCAATGTAAATGTAAATACTTTTACAATTACAAATGCTACAGGAACAGGTTCCATAAAAACTATTAATATAGGAGGAAATTTGACAGGCACAGGCACATGGTTGCAAGGAGCAGACACTAAATTAAATTATGCAGGGGCAGTTTTTGGTTGTAATCTTAATGCCACTGCCATAGGAAATATAGTAAGTTATGATGGTGGAAACCAAACTATTTTGAGTAATGTCGCTGGACAAACTTACTTTGATATTATACTCGCTGGTAGTTCTGGTACAAAAACGTTTGGAAGTGATATTAATGTTCTTAGGAATTGGACAACCTCTAATGGTCTCACAGTTACTCCAACTGGTAGCACCGTTACCTTCAATGGTACAATTGCTCAAAGCATTAACGGTTCTGGAACTTCTACCTTTCATAATTTAATACTCAATAATAATTCAGGGCTTACCTTAAGCAGTGCAGTTACCGTTCAAAATATTTTTACACTTAGTTTAGGTATTTTAGATTTAGGACAGAATAATTTGATTTTAACTAATAATATAATTGATGACCAGTTATTAGGTTCGCCATTTACCGATGCAAATCACATAAAAACTATAGGACTTAGTGGTGGGAATTTGATTAGATTTGGTATAGGTACAGGATTAAACGTTATTTTTCCTGTGGGAGATGGTACAAAAATACAAGCGATACAAATAGCAGATATCAATAATACTTCGGTTCGTTTTGGCAGTCCAAGCCTAACCATACCTAATGGAGGTTTAGGTTCTTGGTATATAAATAGTGGTTTAAATCCTATAGGAATAATTACTCTACTCAATCCGCAAGGAAGTCTTGGTACTAATCCATCTATCTACAATTGGACTTCTACACCTGCATGGGTAAGTTCAGGTACTACCAATTTTACTTCGCCTAATTATAGCCTAACAACAAATTTAACAAATGGTGAATTTTCTTTGTTTACTCCCTCAACTTACACCTCCATACAAAACGGAGCTTGGAACATCAGTAGTACTTGGGACTTGGGTACAGTACCAAATTTATCAACAGATAATATAGTAATTAGCGCAGGGCATACAATAGACATAACTGGTCTTCCATATACTATCAATAACCTCACTATTCAATCAGGAGGAATCTTAGATATTTCAGCAGATGGAGGACTAACGGTTAGTGGTACTTTCAATGCACCCGCAGGCAATAGCACTATTAAAATAGGGGCTGAAATATCTATACCTACTATTGCGATATTAGGAACTTATAATAATACAAATAAAGTAGTGTTTTATGGAACAGTAGGCTATGCTATTCGTCAATATTTATCACTTGATAATAAAAACTTCCAAAATGTAGAAATAGAAGGGACAAACATAAGTTATTCAGGCAATGGAACAACGATAGATAATAATTTTACAGTCTTGACTGGAGGCTCTTTTCAATTGGGGCAAGATGGTATGGTAATTAATGGTAATCTTTCTGTAGTTGGTACTTTTGATTCTTATAATGCGGTTCTTACTGTGAATGGTACAACTACTATAAACGGAAATTTTACAGATACAGATCCAATAGGCACAAATACTTTTAATGGAAACATAATAATAGGTACTGCTGGGATATTTAATAGTAATAGTCCTGTAGTTATAGGTCTAAATCTTATAAATATTAGCAATACAAATTCTATTCCTATGCAATTTAATTCATCTTTTACCAGAAATTTAAGTTCTTCTATTTTGAATTTTCAAGGAGACATGGATTTCTCAGGTTTATTTAAAGTAATAGGTTTAGGCTTAACAAATATCAATTTTAATGGAGCAACAAATACATATAATTTTAATGCTTTATCGCCTTCTTCTATGGATATAGATGACATTACAATTAACAACAATGCGACCATCAAAGTAATATCAAATGTAACTACAAGTGATGGCGCTAATTTTAATAATAATAATGTTCTAAATATAGGCGGCTCTTTTAATGCTACTTTAAATGCTACTAATTCTGGAAATACAGTAACCTATAACGGTGCTGGTTCTCAAGATATACTTGCAACTACTTATAATCACCTTATTTTATCGGGTACAGGTACAAAAACTGCAGCAGGTAATATAAGTATCAATGGAGATTTTACGAATAATTTAGGAAATAATTTTATAACAAACACAAATAATGTTACTTTTTCAGGGACAAGTCCACAAAATATCACAGGAACTACAACTTTTTATGATTTAACTATCAACCAAATTAATCCAAGTATAGTAACTTTACAAAATTTAAGCCCCATGACTGTTTCTAATGCCTTAACCCTCACGTTGGGTAGATTACAATTAGGAGCGAATAACCTCATATATCAAGGAACAGAACTAAATCTTACTTATCCTGGCGGCTGGATAGAAACCAATGGGACAGGTATATTTAAAAGAAGTATAAATAGTACAGGCGCATTTAATTTTCCTGTGGGAAATGCTACTTCACTCAAAAATATTCAATTATCAACCGTTAACAATACAGGAGTTAGATATATAGATAATCCTACCAATCCTATAATTCCATCGGTATTATACACAACAAACGGATTAAATGCTACATGGGAAATCACAGGCGGTGTTATTGTTTCTACGGTACGAATAGACAACCCAGGCGGAAATACTAATGCCACTTCTGTTATTAGGCGTTGGAATGGTACTAATTGGGGTATTATTCCGACCACATTTAATTCTCTGAATTATCAAACAAATCCTTCTGTAGGATTAGGACCCACTGAAAATTTTGCAGTGTTATTGAATTGTCCTGTGATTACACTAAATTCTATACCTGCTGCTATCATTAATATAGCCTATAACCAAACAATCACAGCCACAGGAGGACTAGCACCTTATACGTATGCATTTACGACAGGTACATTACCTATAGGTATTACTTTCAATACCTCTACAGGTGTATTATCAGGTACATCTACTATGGCTGGAACATATAATTTTACGATAACCGCTACAGATGCCAATGGTTGTATAGGTTCACAAGCCTATACATTAGTAATTGTTCCCACACAACCACTCGGAAATAAAGGAGTATATTTTGATGGTGTGAATGATCAGATTTCTATCACACAAAATGCAGATTTGGATTTTGGTGGTGGGAGTACTTATACATTTGAAAGTTGGGTAAAAATTCCAAATTATGCCTTTTATAATATTGCAAGTAAAAGCAGAGGCGGAACTTGTTCGGGAGGTTTTCAATATGAGAGTTATATATCGATAGGCTCAAGTGGTGAGATTGGTTTTTTTACTAATGTTTTTAATGCAATAGGTTGGCATTCAGCAGTAACGAATAATGGGGTGGTAGTTCCTAACAAATGGGTGCATATAGCTTGTACATATAATGGAGGCACTAAAGAAATTTATGTCAATGGTGTTTTACAATCACTTATTCCTATTACGGGGAGTCCGTCTGTTTCGGGTATAGGTTGCAATACACCATGGCGAATTGGTGGAGAAGGTGGAATACCTGGTAATGGTAATGGGTATATGAAAGGACAAATGGATGAAGTTCGTATTTTTAATACTATGCGAACTCAGTCTCAAATCCAAACCGACATGGCAACCACAACACCCAACGGAGCAATAGGCTATTGGAATCTTGACCAAAGTACAGGTACAACCGCCAATGATATAGCAGGCTCAAATAATGGTACGTTACAAAATGGTGCTTTATGGGCTTTACGTGTAACAGATGATACAGACAACGGCGGTGCAGGTTTAGGTTCGTTGCGTCAGGCTATCAATGAAGCCAATACAGATACTGATAACGATTATATTGATTTTAGTATTCAACAAAGCAATGCAGCAACGGTGAGTATAATATTACCAAGTTCAGAATTACCTAATATTACACAACCTATATTTATTGATGGTTTGTCAGCTTTTGGTAGTGATGATACAAATTTACGGGTAGATATAAATGCTACAGGCAGAACGAATGCGATTAATATTGTTGGTGCTAATGCCAATAACTCAATGATAAAAGGTTTGATATTGCGTAATGCCACCAATGGTATTACAATAAATAATACTATACAAAATAAAATTTCTCAAAATAGTATTTTTGGTAATATAACTGCAGGTATTAATTTGATAAACAATGGAAACAACAATAAATCTATTCCTATTATAAACACAGCAACTACTACTTTAATCACAGGTACGTGTCAAGTAGGTGATGTCATAGAAGTTTTTGAAAATAATAACGGAGAAAATCAAGGCAGATCATATTTAGGAATTGGTATTGTAACAGGCACAAACTGGACGTATAGTGGTACTTTTACGATTGGTAAAACCATTACAGCCACCGCTACAGACATAACAAATGGAACTTCTCAATTTTCTATTGGAAAAAATATTGCATTCAATACAGCCAATGTTACAACTGCTACTAATGTAACTACTACAAGTTTTACGGCGAATTGGATAAATCCAACACCTGCACCACCATTTTATATTTTGCAAATATCTACTGATAATTTTTCAACAGTTACAAACAGTTACAATAATATAAGTAATACAGTAACTTCGCAACTTATTACAGGATTATCTCTCAATCAAGTATATCAATATCGATTAGTTTCTTCTATAGATGGAACTACTCCTTCTTCCTCTATTTCTAACATCAAAATATTTTCTACTTCATTACCTGCAGGAAGTGGCAATGCACTGACATTCGCAGGAACAAGATATGTGAGAGTAAATAATAATCCTGCCCTAAATGTAGGTGGAAGAATGACTTTTGAGGCCTGGATAAAACCAAATTCATTAACCACTGTTCAAACAATAGCAGCCAAAGGGATTAATGGACAAAATCAAGATTTTGAGGTTTATCTAACAAATACTATATTAGAGGTACGCATCAATGGTGATAGCCAATATGCAGCAAAAGGTTCTTTTTCTCTAGCTCCAAATATATGGCAACATATTGCTTTTACTTATGATAATACTTTGAGTAATGCCAATCTAAAACTATACTTGAATGGCGTTTTAGACGCAGGAGTTCAATATAAAGTAAATAATATATTTCCTTCAGTTTCACCATATACAACTTTGGTTGGTAATGCGTATAATTTAGATATTGGTCTTTTTGCACAACAAGGCTTAATTTCACCATTTATTGGGGATATTGACGAAGTTCGTATTTACAATACTGCAAAAGATATTACCGCTATTCGTACTGATATGTGTAAAAAACTCATAGGTAACGAAGCAGGTCTAATCGTAAATTTTAGATTTGATGAACCTAATATCACCGCTTCGATGACAGAAAATAGAGCAATAGGAGCAAATTTTGATGCCACAATCCTAAGTGCTACCTCAACTCTTTCAGGAGCTGCCTTGGGTGATATTTCTACTAATGTATATAACTCAGGAACTTCAATCTCTCTAACAGACACAGATACATTTACTGCAAATGGATTTACATTAGCTCCTGGACAGGGTATTCAAATATACAAAGTAAAACAGATACCTAATAATATTGCCACACCAACAGATATGACAGGTTTAGAAACAAGTCGTTATTTTGGCGTATTTCCAATAGGAGTTACTAATTATAATGCTGCTTATGATTATACAAGTAATACAAATATTCCTAATGCTAATTTGATTTCTTTAGCAACACGCAATAATAATATAGGAAATTGGAATTGGGAAAGTACGACGTTGAATAATGCAACCTCTAAAATAATGAATGCAGGCGGAAATAGCACTCAAAAAGAATTTATTGCAGGATTTATCGCTGATCCTTTATTGGTTACATCTAATACTAATTTCAATGTCCCTGGAAGTTTGCGTTATGCTATTAATTTTGCTAATAATAACGGAAATGGTTCTAATGTAGATAATATTACTTTCTCTGGTGATTTTATTATTGTAACTACTTCTTTATTGATACAATCTCCAACCAATATAAATGGGGAAACAAAAAATATTATTATAAATCCCCTCAATCCAACAATTTCTGAGGCTTTTAGAGTATCTTCTAATAATTGTACTATTCAAAATCTCACCATTCAGGGTTTTCAAAATCAAGGAATAAATGTAATTGGTTTAAATAATAGCAATAAAATTTCAAAAGTACTAATGAGCTGTAATGGAGTGAAAGGAATACAACTAAATGGTACTGCAAATAATAATAAATCTGTTCCAATTATCAATTCTTGTGCTTTGACTACTCAAATCACAGGGACAGGCGTAAATGGAGAGGTAATAGAATTATTTAAAATGAATAATAGTGCTTGTAATACTAATTTCAATCCACAAGGAAAAGTATTTTTAGGAACAGCAACGGTTTCAGGTGGAACTTGGACTATCAATTCTCCTTTTGATGCAGGTGCTATCTTAATAGCTGGTGATTATGTAGTGGCTACTGCTACCAATACTACTAATAATACTTCTGAATTTAGTGCGAGGATACAAGTAGTAGTACAACCAACTCCACCATCTATTACAAATGGAGTTTCACAAGCATTTTGCGTAAATACAAATGCTAACACAGCTTTACCAGCTACAGGTATTGGTACAATTCGTTGGTATATTGATGCATTATTAACAACACAAGTTGCAATAGGAGCAAATCCAAGTCTTTCTAATTTAGGAATTTCTACTACTAATGCTGGTAGTTTTACAAGATATGTGATTAGTGATAATAATTGTAAAAGTACTGCTACAGAACTAAATATTACAATAAATCCATTACCAACACCAAATATTTCAGGAAACCAAACAGTCTGTGCCTCATCAAATCAAGTTTATTCTTTAGCTAATATTAATGTAGGAAGTACTTATAATTGGACAATTACAGGAGGAACGCCAGCCACATCTACAGGAAATTCTATTTCTGTTGATTGGGGAACAGGTACTGCAGGAACAATTAGTATTATAGAAACCAATGCAAATGGCTGCGTTTCAAGTCCTATTGCAACCAATATAATTATAAATCCATTACCAACACCAAGTATTACAGGAAACCAAACAGTCTGTGCTTCATCAACTCAAACTTATTCTTTAGCTAATATCAATGTAGGAAGTACTTATAATTGGACAATCACAGGAGGAACGCCAGCTACATCTACAGGAAATTCTATTGTTGTAACTTGGGGAACAGGAACTGCGGGAATAGTCAGAGTTACAGAAACCAATGCAAATGGCTGCGTTTCAATTCCTAGTGCAACCAATATAATTATCAATCAATTACCAACGCCAAACATCACAGGAAATACAATAGTTTGTGCTTTATCAACCCAAACTTATGCTGTAACTAATAATCTGGGAAGTACTTATAATTGGACAATTATAGGAGGAACACCAAATATAACCACAGGAAATTCTATTATTGTAAATTGGGGAACAGGAACTACAGGGTCAATTAGTGTTATAGAAACCATAACAGCAACTGGTTGTTCTACTACTACAACTAATACAACCAATATAATTATCAATCCATTACCAACACCAAGTATTTCAGGAAACCAAATAGTCTGTGCCTCATCAAATCAAGCTTATTCTTTAATTAATATTAATGTAGGAAGTACCTATAATTGGACAATCACAGGAGGAACGCCAAATATAACTACAGGAAATTCTATTTCTGTTGATTGGGGAACAGGTACTGCAGGAACAATTAGTATTATAGAAACCAATGCAAATGGCTGCGTTTCAATTCCTATTGCAACCAATATAATTATCAATCCATTACCAACACCAAACATCACAGGAAACCAAACAGTCTGTGCTTCATCAACTCAAACTTATTCTTTAGCTAATATCAATGTAGGAAGTACTTATAATTGGACAATCACAGGAGGAACGCCAGCCACATCTACAGGAAATTCTGTTAGTGTAACTTGGGGAACAGGAACTGCGGCAATAGTCAGAGTTACAGAAACCAATGCAAATGGCTGCGTTTCAATTCCTAGTGCAACCAATATAATTATCAATCAATTACCAACGCCAAACATCACAGGAAATACAATAGTTTGTGCTTTATC